>JAPOHV010000006.1 GCA_029979305.1 Mycobacteriaceae bacterium
ATCAGTGCCGCGATGTAGAAGAAGTACCGGTGCAGGTTCTGCAGGATCAGCGGGAAGCGGCTCTCCCCGGTGTATTTCGCGTGCGGCTCGGCCACCGCGCAGGCGGGCGGGGACTGCCAGACCGAGCGGTAGTAGGCGGCGCGGTAGTAGTAGCAGGTGAGCCGGAACAGCAGCAGGAACGGTAGCGAGAACAGCGCGTAGGGCAGCAGCGACAACGGGCCGGAACCCGGCAGGATCTGCGGCCAGAACTCGCTGGCCGCGCCGCACTTGACCGACATGCACGGCGAGTAGAACGGCGTCAGGTAGTGGTACTTCTCGACGAAGAAGTGGTCGCGCTGGAACGCCCGCACCGTGGCGTAGATGATGAACGCGGCGAAGCCGAGGTCGGTCAGGATCGGTGACTTCAGCCAGTTGTCGGTGCGCAGGGTTTTCTGCGGGATCTGGGCCCGGCCGGGCGAGAAGACGCCGGTGGCACGCCGATTGGTGGTGGGTGCGCTCATCTGCAGTGATCCCCTTCGAGTCAACTGTCTCGAAGATTACTCACGCCGACGCCGTTGGCGAAAACCGGGTTGGCGGCCTTCGGAGGCGCCTCAGTGGCCGCCTCAGTCGCGGTTGCGGCCTCCCACGCCCTCGTCGTCGACGTCGCGCCAGAACTCTCTGTCATAGGGGGTGTCGGGTACCGGGATCTTCTCGCCGGCGTGCACCGGCATGTGCGATGCCAGCTCCAACTCGCCGGCATCCATCTCGAGAAGTTCGAGGTCAGAGGCTATTCGCTCGGAGTCGATCAGCACCCGCCGCATGGCGGGGGTGTTGCCGTAACGATGCTGCAGGGCGCTCACGCACCGCCGCATGCTGCCGATCAGATGGTGCAGTTCAGCGAGTTCGGTGGCTCTGGACATGTGGTCTCCCCGGGCTTGAGTGAACGCGACTCTGGCACCGATGCTAGCCCCGTTGCGAACGATGTGTGAGAGAGGTCACGTAGCCGTCATACGCGGCGGCGGTGCTACCAGACGTCGCCGTCGCGCCAGTCGCACACCAGGTCGCCGTCGGGGTCCATGTCGACGGCCATGGGCAGCAGGTAGACCGCACCGTCGTCCTGGGGTGTGCGCACGATCCCGGACGGCGTGAGCGCCGACGTCGGCCCCCGCCAGCGCAGCCAGCCGCGCGGGCGGTAGAGCCGGGCGCCGGCGCCCGAGGCGCTGAGCGCTCCGATCGGGTAGCCACCCCGGATCACCTGCTCGACCGCGTCGAGTACCGCACTTCCCAAGCCCTGGCCGCGCCAATCCTCCCGCACCGCAACCGCTTCGACATACCCGCAGCGCAGAGCGCTGCCGCGGTGCAGCAGCCGCCGTTGAACCACGGCGGCATGCGCGATCAGAGCGCCCCGATGGGCGATGACGGCGTGCATACCGCCCAGCGCGTGATCCCAGTCGGCGTCGGTGAACTCCCCGGCGTAGGCGTCCACCAGAAGCCGGTGGGCGCTGTGCAGCGTCTCGGTGTCGAGGTCGCTGGTGTGGATCAGCCGGGCGGTGTGGACGATCTTGGACGGTGGCGAGGACACGATCTCAGCTCTACCAGCCGGCGCGCGCAGCCGTGGCGGTATGGGGCCGGTACCAGTGCAGCCGGACCGGCTGGCCGCCCCGGACCTGGGCGATGGTGTCGAGGTCCGCATCGACGATCACCCCGATCACCGGGTAGCCACCGGTGACGGGATGGTCCGGTCCCAGGATCACCGGATGGCCGTTCGGCGGGACCTGTACCGCGCCGCAGGTAACCCCCTCGCTGGGCAGTTCGCGACCCGGCCACCGGAATCGCAGCGGCGGTCCGGTCAGCCGGACTCCCACCCGGTCGCTGTGCCCGGAGACCACCCAGTCGGTGCCGACCAGGGCGTCGGGTTCGGCGAACCAGTCGTCGCGAGGCCCGGGGATCATCCGAAGGTCGACGCGGCCGTGCGGTATCGGCCCGACCGGCGCCAGGTCGAGTTCGGGGAACTCCGCGCCCGCGCGGCCGACCGGAAGGAGATCACCGCACTGCAGGGGTGGCGGACCGATGCCGGACAGGGTGTCGTGGCTGCGTGACCCCAGCACCGGTGCCACGTCGATCCCGCCACGCACGGCGAGGTAGCTGCGCAGCCCCGAGGCCGGCGCGGCCAGGCTGACGATCTGGCCGTCCCGGAGGTGGCGAACACTGTTGACGCCGAACGGGATTCCGTCGGCGGCCGGGAAGGCGTCGGCTCCGGTGACCGCGATGTCGACCGCGCCGCCGCACACCCGGGCGGTGAAACCGCCCATGGTGATCTCCAGGGTGGCGGCGTCGTCGCTGTTGGCCAGCAGGCGGTTGGCCAGTCGGTGGGCGCGCCGGTCGGCCGCCCCCGACGTGGTGACCCCGATGTGGGCGAGTCCCGGCCGGCCGAGGTCCTCCACCAGCGCCAGCGGTCCGGGGCGCAACACCTCCAGGACGGTCACGGCGTCACGACGGCCCGGAACCGCACCCACATGCCCGGGGTCAACAGCGCCGGATTCGGGCGATCGAGGTCCCACAGCACGGCGTCGGTACGGCCGATGAGCTGCCAGCCGCCCGGCGACTCACGCGGATAGATTCCACTGAACTCGCCGGCCAGCGCAACCGAACCGGCAGGCACCCGGGTGCGTGGTTCGGGCCGGCGGGCAACGGCCAGCCGGGGGTCGCCCCCGGTCAGGTAGGCGAAACCCGGTGCGAATCCGCCGAATCCGACTCGCCAGGGCCGCCCGGTATGTGCCGCCACCACCTCTCGGGGCGCAATCCCCAGTCGATCGGCCACCTCGATGAGGTCGGCGCCGTCGTAGACCACGTCGATCACCACGTCGGCGCGGTCTGCCGCGGGTGACTGCTCGGTCGGCGGCACGGCGACGCCGCCGAGAAGCCGGCGGGCCGGCGCCACAAAGTCCGGTTCGGTGAATCTGACCAGCACGGTGCGCGCCCCGGGGACGATGTCGGTCAGCCCGCGCAGCGACGCACCGCTCACCGCCTCGGTGAAGGCCAGAACATCAGCGGTCGAACCACATTCGATGAGCAGCGCCCGGTCGCCGTAGGCCCGGATCGTCGGCGCGGGAACCATCACGGCGCGGTCATCACACGAGGGCGGTGTAGCTGGGTTCGTGGCGCTTGACGTAGGCGATCAGCCGGTAGGTGAGCGGCAGCATCACGACTTCGACCGCCGTCTTGTAGAACCAGCCCAGTGCCGTGTAGGTGGCGAAATCACCGAAGCTGGTGATACCGATCGCCCGCGCCGCGATCGCGCAGAACACGACGGTGTCGCCGAGTTGACCGGCGAACGTGGAGCCGACCAGACGAGCCCACAGGTGTTTCTCGCGGGTGTGCTGTTTGATCTTGACCACGGTCCAGGCGTTGATGGTCTGCCCGACGATGAATCCCGCCAGTCCGGCGATGATCAGCTGGGTGTAGGCGCCCACCACGTTGGCGAAATGTTCCTGGTTGGGGTAGAAATCCGCGGCCGGCAGGTAGACCGTCACCCAGAACGCCAGCGCGGCAAGCCCGTTCATCAGGAAGCCCAGGACGATCGCACGGCGGGCGGCCCGGAATCCGTACACCTCGGCGAGGATGTCGCCGATGATGTAGGTGAGGGGGAAGATGATGAAACCGCCGTCGGTGATGACCGGCCCGAACGCGACGCCTTTGGTCGCGGTGACGTTCGAGATGATCACCAGCGCGGTGAAGACGGCGACCAGCATGGGGTAGTAGACGCTGCCCACCCGCGCATATCCGGGCGGGTCCGCGGTGTCGATGTCCCCGTTCACAGTCATTGATCCAAGCATGCGCCCGCGTGCTGCGAACCGGTCAGTGGGTGGTCAGGGCGAGCGAGATTCCCAGGGCGAGCATGGTCGCGGCGATCAGCGCGTCGAGTGTCCGCCAGGTGGTCGGGCTGGCGAACAGGCCGGCCAGCCGCCGCGCGCCGAAACCGAGTGCGAAGAACCAGACCGCGCTCGCCGTCGCCGCACCGGCACCGAACAGCCAGCGGCCGCCGCGCTGCTGGCTGGCGAGGGTGCCGAGCAGCACAACGGTATCGAGGTAGACGTGGGGGTTGAGGAAGGTCAGCGCAAGACAGGTCAGCAGAACCGGCCGCAGCCGCGCAGGTGCGGCGTCGGCGGGGGCCAGCACTGCCGGTCGCAGCGCTCGCCGGGCGGCGAGCAGGCCGTATCCGATCAGGAAGGCCGCCCCGCCGTAGCGGGCGATGACGGTGAGGTTCGGGTGGGCGGTGATCAGCGCGCCCACCCCGGCGATCCCGGCCAGGATCAGTACGAGATCCGAGACGGCGCAGAGTGTTACGACCGGGAGCACATGCTCGTTGCGGATGCCCTGGCGCAGAACGAAGGCGTTCTGCGCACCGATCGCGGCGATCAGGCTGATCGAGGTGGCGAATCCGAAGAGGAACGGTGTCACGGTGGGCCGGCGTCCACCTGGTCGCCGAGGTGGATCGTTCCGGAGGTCAGGATGCGGCACACCGAACCCGCACGGCCACGAAGCGCGGCCGCGGCTCCTGGGCCGATGCCGTCGTCCATCAGCCGGCACGGCGCCGCCACCCGGACCACCTCCACCTCGACCTCGCCGATGCGGAACCGTGCACCGGGACGGTCGGGGACGGTTCCGGTGTCGACGGTGATGTTGCGGCGCGTCGCGCTGCAGGGGAAGTGATGGCCCAGCTCGGCAGCGGCCCGGTCCAGCGCCTCCTGCGACTGCACGGTCACGTGACGGTGCCGGCTGCCGTGGTAGCGGTCGCCGGCGAGGCCTCTGCCGGCTTCGGCCTGCACCTCGGGGACCGAACGCATCGGCAGCCGGGTGCCCGGAGCTATGTGGATCGCGACCACTTTCACCTGGCGAAGTCTAGGGTCGGTGGAGTGGAAGGACCTGCCCCCCGCCCCGCCGCGGCGCCGACCCGCTTCGGTCATCCGGTGGGTCTGGTCAATCTCTTCGGCGTCGAGTTGTGGGAGCGGTTCTCGTTCTACGGGATGCTGACCATTCTCGGCTATTACCTGTACTACTCCGCGACCGACGGCGGGCTGGGGCTGCCGAAGGCGACCGCGACCGGGATCGTCGGCGCCTACGGCGGATTCGTCTACCTGTCGACGGTGCTCGGCGGGTGGATCGCCGACCGGGTTCTCGGTATGGAGCGCACGGTCTTCTACGGCGGCGTCGTGGTGATGTGCGGGCACATCTCGCTGGCGATTCTGCCGGGGCTGACCGGCGTCGCGGTGGGTCTGGTGCTGATCGCCCTCGGCGCGGGGGCGTTGAAAGCCAACGCGTCCTCGCTGCTCGGGACGCTCTACGACGAGGGTGATCCACGCCGTGACGGTGGGTTTACGTTGTTCTATCTGGGCATCAACCTCGGGGCGTTCATCGGTCCGCTGATCACCGGTCTGCTGCAGACGCGGCTGGGATTCCACTACGGATTCGGAGCGGCGGCGGTCGGCATGGCGCTGGGTCTGACGCAGTATGTGATCTTCCGGCGAAACCTCGGCAGCCACGGACGCACGGTGGCACATCCGTTGTCGCGTAGCGCCTTCCGGCGCGCCGTCACGGTTGCGCTCGTGGTGGTGGGCGCGATTGCCGCGGGCTTGGCCGGCGGCGTGGTGAAACTGGCCAACCTGTCGCAGGTGACCACCGGTCTGATCGTCATCGCCTCGGTGTCCTACTTCACCGCGATGCTGACCAGCAGCAGGGTCAGCCCGTTGGAGCGCACCCGGGTTCGGGCCTTCATCCCGCTGTTCGTCGCCAACGCGGTGTTCTGGTCGCTGTTCCAGCAGATCTTCACCGTCCTCGCGGTCTACTCCGACGAGCGGATGAACTGGTCGATCTTCGGTTGGACCGCGCCGTCGAGCTGGATCGGCTCCATCGAACCGGTGTGGATCATCCTGCTGTCACCCCTGTTCGCGGTGATGTGGACCAAACTCGGCCGGCGCGCGCCGACCACCCCGCGCAAGTTCGCCTACGGGGTGATCGGCATGGGGTGCGCGTTCCTGCTGTTCCTCTCGATGGCCGGGACCTCCGGCCGCTCGGTGCCGGTGCTCGTAGTGGTGGCGATCATGGGCGCGTTCGCCGTCTCGGAACTGCTGCTCTCCCCGATCGGATTGTCGGTCACCACCCAGCTGGCGCCCAACGCATTCCGTGCCCAGATGATGGCGCTCTACTTCTTCTCCGTCGGTCTGGGCACCGCGATGTCGGGGGTGCTGGCGAAGTACTACGACGCCGCGCACGAGGCGGCCTACTTCGGCATCATCGGTACCGTGGCGGTGTTGGTCGGGCTGGTGGTGTGGGCGCTTGCGCCGCGTATCAGCGTCCTGATGGAGGGCGTGCACTGAGAGTCCGGTCGGGCCGGGTCTGATTCGCCGGTTATCCGAAGGCCGGAACCGACGCGCACAGTTCGGACGTATCACGTCCGGCACGCATCACGGTCCGGTCGGGGCGCACGATCGCCGCGACGGCCCGGCTCCGGCCCAGCCACCGGCCGAGTTCGCCGGCCGGATCGGTGACATGCACCGCCGCCCCGCGGCTCTCGGCGACAGCGCGGTCCCGGCCGGCCGGTTCCGCGGTGCTGATCACCGCGAAACCGTCGCCGAGGACGGCGTCGAGAAGTCGTCCATCGGTCGTTCGCGGGTTGGGGCACAGCGCTCCGGCGAGCGGTCCCGGTCCCCTCACCAGTGCCGAGTGCGACAGCGGGGGCGTCTCGGAGTCCATGACGCGGTTACGCAGACTCGGCAGCAGCCCGATCCGGGGCACCACCAGGCCGCGCAGCACGTCGCCCGCCCTGCCGCCTGAGGTCATCGCGCGACCGACCATCAGCGCGAGGTCGATCATGCTGCGCGCGTGGGGTTTTCGCTCCTGCTCGTAGGTATCCAGCACTTCCGGGTCGAGGGTTCCGTGCACCACCCCGGCGAGCTTCCAGGACAGGTTCATCGCGTCGCGCAGTCCCGCGCACAGCCCCTGGCCGACGAACGGCGGCGTCAGGTGTGCGGCGTCACCCAGGAGGAAGGTGTTCCCGCGCCGCCACCGCTCGGCGATCTTGGCCCGGAAGGTGTACTCGGCGACTCGCACGATCTCCAGCCGGCTCTCGTCGACCCGGCCGGTCCATGGCGCGATGAGTGGCCGCAACGCGGCCATGCCGCCGAAGTCCGCTGCTTTCTCGCCGTCGCGTAACCGGAACTCCCAGCGGTAACGGGTCTCGCCGATCCGCATGAACGTCCCGGCCCGCCGGGAGTCGCACAGTTGGTGGACGCCCTCCCACTGCTCGAGGTCGGCCGAACTGGCCACATCGATCACCAGCCACCGCTGCTCGAAGCGCAGATCCGTCATCGCCGAGCCGATCACGTTGCGCACCAGGCTGTTCGCGCCGTCACAACCCAGCAGGTAATCGGCGTCGATGAACGACTCGGCGCCGTCACCGCGGTCGGTGAAGCTCACCCTGGTCCGACCCGAACCGATGTCGGCGACTCCCGTGACCTCGACGCCGCCTCGCAGGCTGATGTCGGGATAGTTGGCCAGATTCGCGCGCAGCAACCCCTCCAGGACGGGCTGGTCGAACATGTTCGCGGCCGGATAGCCGTTGCGGAGCTGATTCGGGTTGCGGTGGAACTCGGCGAGCACCCGCAGCTTGGGGTCGATCAGGCGCAGACCCAGTGCCGGGCGGGAGACCGCTGCGAACTGCTCGCCCACGCCGAGCCGAGCCAGGATCCGGAAGACCTCGTCGTCGAGGTGCACCGCACGCGGCTGCGGGTAGACGCCGGCCCAGCGGTCCAGCACCGTGGTGGCCACGCCGTACCGGGCGAGCAGAGTCGCTGCGGTGACACCGGTCGGTCCGGCGCCGACGATCACCACTGCCCGGTTGGTCCGGCTCACGCGCCCTCCTCGACTGACGAAATCGTCACATGCTGATTGGGCGGCGTCAAGTGGAGTTGATGAAATCATCAGAACTGATTCCGCCCTGATAAGGTTGCCGGCGTGGAACGGACCGAGACCCCGGTCAACCGGTTGGAGCGGCGCAAGCAGCGGACCCGGATGGCGCTTATCGGGGCTGCCCAGCAGCTGATCGTCGAGGGCCGGCTCAACGTCCCGGTTCTGGAGATCACCCAGCTGGCAGACGTCGGAATGGGCTCCTTCTACAACCACTTCGACAGTAAGGACGAACTGTTCGAGGCTGCAGTCGCCGACGTCCTCGATTCCTATGGGGCATTGCTGGACACGCTGACAGCCGAGATGGACGACCCGGCGGAGACGTTCGCGGCGAGCTTCCGGCTGACCGGCCGATTCTTCCGGCGCCGCCCGCAGGAGAGTCGCATCCTGCTGTCCAACTGGGCGGCTCTGGTCGCCTCGGACCAGGGTCTGGCCCCGCGGGCACTGCGCGATATCAGGGCGGCAGCGGGCGCCGGCCGCTTCAGCATCGACGATCCGGAACTGGCACTGGCCGTCGCCAGTGGCATCCTGCTCGGCGTCGGGATGCTGCTGCAGGGCGACCCCGAGCGTGATGACGCCACGACCACCGACGCCGTCACCGAGGATCTGCTGCGCATGTTCGGAATGTCGGCCAGGGACGCGCACAAGGTCTGCGCCCGGCCGCTCCCGGAGCTTGGTGTCGGGGTGGACCGCTAGGCGTAACGCACCGTCATCCGCTGAGTGCCGAGGTCGATCGTGCCGTCGTCGGTGCGCACCGACGCCTCCACCACGTCACCGTCCCGGAGGTACTTGGGATTGCCCGCCTGCGCCTTGAAGAACGCCTTCCACTTCACCGCCGGGGGCAGCAGTCGCGAGATCATCTCCACCGGCTTGGGCGGAGCGCTCAGAGCGGTGCCGATCGGGGTACCGGTGAGGATGAGGTCACCGGCACTGAGGTCCTGGAACCGTGACAGCGAGCGCAGTGCCTGAAGCGGGCTGTACATCATGTCGCCGTCGACAACGGCGTTCTGCCGTTGCTCACCGTTGACGCTGAGCGTCAGTCGCAGCCGGCCGAACTTCGCGAAGTCCCCCGCCTCGAGCAGGACCAGTGCCGGGCCGACCGGGGTGAAGCTGGGATAGGACTTTCCCTCGTAGAACTGGGTCTGCGGCAACTGCACATCCCGGGCCGACACGTCGTTGGTGATCACCAGACCGGCGATGAGTTCCGGGAGTTCCGCCTCGGAAACCGTTGTGCCGACTGGTATCTCACGTCCTATTACCAGGCCGATCTCCACCTCATAGTCGAGCAGTTTGACATGGGCCGGTCTGACGATCGGATCGAACGGCCCGCTGATCGACGCCGAGGACTTCCGGAAGAAGGTCAGCGGGACGGTCTTCGGGTCCATTCCGGCGTCTTTGACGTGCGAGGCGAAGTTGGTCATCTGGGCGATCACCCGGCATGGGGCGGTGACTGGGGACAGCAGCGTCAGATCACTGAGTGGGACCGTCGTGGCGGCGTCGCGGGCGGCGTCGATCGCGGCGCGGTCGGCGAGAAGATCGGCGGTGGTGCGCGCCGGCGTCTGCACCCGCGCCGCACCGCCGGCGGTCTGTACCCACCACCCGTCGGCCGTGCGCAGCACCGGGATCGTCATGAGCGGGCCACCTTCAGCAATCCGATCAACCGTTTGACGTCGAATTCGTTGCGCTCCCGCAGCGCGGTCGCGATCGCCCCCACCTCCTCGCGGGCGTGCTTGGGGTCGATGCCGAGGAAGTCCTTGGAGGCCGGCGGCCCCCACTGTGCCAGACCCGATGCGGTGAAGGGCGCCCAGCCGGGCTCGACCGTGTTGTCGAACACGTCGCCGTCGGCATAGTGCTCGACCATGAAACCGTCCGGGTCGCGCCAGTAGTCGAACAACTGGCTGCCCTGAATGTGCCGCCCTATTCCCCAGGACCGGAAGTACCCGCGCTCGCGCAGGTATTCCCCGCCGGCGGCGAGTGCGTCCAGATCACTGACCTGGTATGCCGAATGCACATAGCGGTTCGACGGTCCGAGCGCCATGGCCATGGTGTGGTGGTCGGTAGGGGTGCTGCCTCTGTCGCAGCGGATGAAGCTCATGGTCGGCCCGCGCTCCCGCTGTCCTGCGTAGTAGAGGAAGTCGCTGACGATCAGCCCGAAGTGCCTGAGGTACCAGTCGAGGTTCTCGATGTACCTGGTGGTCGACAGAACGACGTGGCCGAGCCGCTGGATCCGGGCGGGGGAGCGGGGCGGACGCTGGGTCGCGTTGACCCGGTTGAGTTCCCCGCCGAAGTTGAGGACATGCGGCTGCTGGGCGGGCTGTGCCGGGAGCTCGTGCAGCCCGGCGACCACCTTGACCGGGGTTCCGCTGGGATCGGCCAGTTGCACCGCCCGCCCGCCGATGCTCTCCGGTAGCCGGACCGGGGCGGCGCCGGTGGCATCGGCCAGGCGCAGCAGGTCCGATTCGTCATCGGCGCGGAAGGCGAAGCCCCGGAACCGGGTCGCGGCGCCGCGCCGGATGTGCACACACGGGGAACCCGCATCGGTTCCGCGCAACCAGATCTCGCCGGGGGTCTCGGCGGCGGTCTGGAAACCGAAGGCGCGAGCGAACGCCGCAGCCCGTTCCAGGTCGGGCTTGTCGAACTCCAGCCAGGCCAGGTCGGCGACCTTGATCACCGGGTTGGGGGCACGGCCCGGGTGTTCGCCGCGCAGCGCCCCCTGCTCGCTGTGCAACTCGTTGTGCGCACCGACGATGTCGCTCACCAGCACCTGCCTCCGAATTGTTGACGAAATCGTCACATACGACGGATGGGTCAGTAAACCGGCCGGTCGCTACCCGACCGCCGCGACGCGTACGGCCACGGGTTGTTGCGCTCGGGAACCGACTCGGCCCGGGTCTCCTTCAACCGGGCCCGCAGGTGTCCGCGCAGTTCGTGCAGGTCCGGGTCGTCCCAGCGGTTGCGCTCCTCGACCGGGTCGTCGGTCAGGTCGTAGAGTTCCCACTGGTCGTCGAGCGGACTGGTCCGGTACATGTCACCGCCGAGTCCCGTTGCCGCCCACTGGCGCACACCCGGTTCGGTCCACGTGGACGGATCGTCGAAGCTGCGCACCAGTTTCCACAGATGGCCGCCGCCGCCGTTTGCGGCGCGTTCGTCGACCCGGACGACCAGTCCCTCGAAATTGGCGGCGGTGTGCGCCGGAATCCGGATGCGCAGCAACGCGGGGGGATTGGCGGTCCGCTTGAGCTGCCGGCCTAGACCCGAGGCCCCGGAATCGCCCTCGAGCATGTTGTCGCGCGTCATCAGGTAGACCGCTCGCTCGTCGTCGCCGGGTGCGCCGTCGACCACCGGCATCAGATCGCGACCGGGCAGCGGATGCACTTCGCTGAACGATTCGCGCAACGTGGCGGCGACGGACTCGACGTCGACGCCGGCCGCACCGAGCAGCGTCGGTACCAGATCGACATGGGAGGTGGGCGCTGCGACGACCCGCGGTTCGGTCTGGCGGCCGCCTACCCTGGCGATGGTGAACGGCACCCGGGTTGCCTCGTCATAGAGGTTGAACCACTTCTGGTGCAGACCGCCGTGCGCCCCGAGCAGGTCACCGTGATCGGCGGTGCGAACCAGCACGGCGTTCTCCGACCCGCCGGTCACCGCCCGCCGTACCCGGTCCAGCGGGCCGTCGACCTCGGCGTGCAGCCGGTAGTACATGTCGCGGTAACGCTGACCGAACCGGTCGTACACCTGCTGGATCGCCGCGGCCGGACCGTAGCCGGAGTAGTAGGCCTCCCGGAAGGCGATCTGGGCGGCGGGCTTGGTGCGCAGATCCTCCTCGGCCGTCGGCGCGGGGGGCACATGCGGGGGGTCGAGCGGTGAGGGTTTCAGCGGACTGCGCAGCGCCCAGGCGGGGAACAGCACGATGTCGTGCGGGTTGACGAAGCTGGCGACCAGCAGGAAGGGGCGCAGTGCCGCCGGGTCGCCGGCCCGGCGGCGGGCATAGCGGTCCTCCAGCCATGCAACTACCCGCTGGGCGGTCAGCGGGTCGCGGCGCAGTCCGCAGTTCGCCGTTTTCGCGCCGTGAGGTTCGGGCCCGACCCACCCGGAAAAGCCATACGGCGCAAGTGGATCGGCGTCCAGGTAGCGCTGTACCGCCACCGGGTCGACGACGCCGGCCGCATCGTTGGTGGCCAGCACCTCCCCGGTCTCCGGGTCGGTGAGGTCGGCATGGGAGATGTGCCATTTGCCGTCGTAGTGGGTGTCGTAGCCCGCCGCCCGGAACCAGTTGCCCAGCGTGGGAACCTCCCCGGACCGAAGCCACCGCATCCGGGAGTCGTCGAAGGCCTTGCCGATCCCGTCGGTCTGGGTCACCCCGTGCAGATCCGGGTACTGCCCGGTGAACATCGTCGGTCGGCTCGGGACGCACGCCAGCGAGCCGGTGTAGTGCCGGGTGAAGCTCACCCCGTGCTCGTCGAACCACCGCCGTCCGGCCAGCGTCCGCCGGCGCCAGTCCAGTACGGCGGGGGACTCGTACGGCGGGATCGCGCGTTCCTCGTCGGTCATCACGATCACGATGTCGGGGCGAACGGTCATGGTGATCCCTCCAGTCGGGCGGCGAGGCCGTTGAGCATCGCTTCGGATTGTCTGGCCATCATCCGGCACAGAGCGTGTGCGGCAAGCCGGGTCACCGGATCGCCGCCGGCGCGCACCACGCTGGTCAGGGTGACCGCGGTGCCGGTGCCGGCCGGCTCCAGCGTCCACCGGTTGCTCACCCGGCCCAGCCGACGCGGCAGGCCCTCGATCTGGTAGGCCAGCACCGCTGGCGGGTCGAACTCGGTGATGCGCTCGACCAAACCCTCGCGATCGACCTGCACCCGTCGCGAGGTTCCGACCGCCGCGCCCGATGCGCCGTGTTCGAGCAGGCAGGAGTGGTCCACGTTGGTCGCCCAGCTGCTGATGGCGCCGAAGTCGGCCAGCACCTGCCACACCGCCCGGATGGGGGCGGCGATGGTGCGCGTCCGGCTGATTTCGGTCACTCTGGCATCCAACCGCATGACAGCGGCGGACGGGCGACCTCGATCACCCCATAACTCCCCAGCCCGGTCGGCTCGCGCCCTACGCTGATCGCCATGTCGAATCTCTCCGATCTCGCCGGCAAGGCCGTTGACAAGGCGCGTCAGTACGCCGAGCGTGGCGCCGCGGAACTGCACTACCTGCAGAAGATGATCGCCTCGGGCGCTTTCGGGTTGGAGCCGCCGCAGAACTTCGCCGCGCTGGCCGCCGATGTCCGGCGCTGGGGCGAGGTCGGCATGATCCCCGCCCTCAACGCGCGCCGGAACCCCAACCGGCTGGCCATCATCGACGACGAGGGGACGATGACCTTCGCCGAACTGCACGAGGCCACCAATGCGGCTGCCAACGGACTGCTGGCGATGGGGGTCAAAGGCGGCGACGGCGTGGCGATCCTGTGCCGCAACCACCGCTGGTTCCTGATCGCGAACTACGCCGCGGCCCGGGTGGGCGCCCGCACCATCATGATGAACACCGAGTTCTCCGGCCCGCAGATCCGCGACGTGGCGGCCCGCGAGGGCGGCAAGGTCATCATCTATGACGACGAGTACTCCGAAGCGGTCAAGATGGCCGACACACCGCTGGGCAAGCTGCGGGCGCTGGCGACCAATCCCGACACCGATCAGCCCTCGGGCAGCACCGACGAGACGCTGGCCGATCTGATCGCGCGCAGCCCCAAGACCGACGCTCCCAAGGCAACCAAGAGGTCGTCGATCATCATCCTGACCAGCGGCACCACCGGAACCCCCAAGGGCGCCAACCGGCACGCGCCGCCCACTCTGGCCCCGATCGGTGGAGTGCTCTCCCATGTTCCGTTCAAAGCCGGCGAAGTCACCGCGCTGCCGTCGCCGATGTTCCACGCGCTGGGGTACCTGCACGCCACCATCGCGATGACGCTGGGCTCGACGCTGGTGCTGCACCGCCGGTTCAACCCGGCCACCGTGCTCACCGACGTAGCCAAGCACAAGGTGACCGCCATCGTCGTCGTGCCGGTGATGCTCTCCCGGATGCTCGACACGCTGGAGGCCATGGACACCAAACCGGATCTGTCGACGTTGCGGATAATCTTCGTCTCCGGCTCCCAACTCGGGGCGGAACTGGCCACCCGCACCATGAAGGACATCGGCCCGGTCGTCTACAACCTCTACGGCTCCACCGAGATCGCGTTCGTCTCCATCGCCCGACCGCAGGATCTACGGAAGAACCCCGCCACCGTCGGGCCGACCATCAAGGGAGTGAAGGTAAAGATCCTCGACGATCACGGCAACGAGGTGCCGCACGGCAAGGTCGGCCGGATCTTCGTCGGAAACTTCTTCCCGTTCGAGGGTTACACCGGTGGCGGTGGCAAGGAGATCATCGACGGACTGATGTCCTCGGGCGACGTGGGTTACTTCGACGACAACGGTCTGCTCTACGTCAGCGGCCGCGATGACGAGATGATCGTCTCGGGCGGGGAGAACGTCTTTCCCGCCGAGGTGGAGGACCTCATCAGCGGGCATCCCGACGTCATCGAGGCCACTGCGATCGGTGTCGACGACAGCGAGTTCGGTCAGCGGCTGCGGGCTTTCGTGGTTCTCAAGGGGGAGGCGACCCTCACCGAGGAGGCGATCAAGGACTACGTGCGCGATCATCTTGCGCGCTATAAGGTTCCGCGCGAAGTGGTGTTCCTATCCGAACTGCCGCGTAACCCGACCGGCAAGATCCTCAAACGGGAACTGCGTCAGATCGAGATCCACTAACCGCTACGGGTCGCGGGGCAGGCCGAGCAGACGTTCGGCGATGATGTTCAGCTGCACCTCGGAGGTGCCGCCGTAGATCGTCGTCGCCCGGCTGGCGAGTAGGAACTCCGCCCACTTCCCCTCCGGGGTGTCCTCTTCCCAGATGGCGCCGTCGACCCCGAACGAGGACACCGCGAACTCGGCGTAGCCCTGGCCGGTGCGCATGGACAGCAGCTTGGAGATCGCCGCCGAGGGCATCGCGTCGCCACCGGCCAGTGTCAGCAGCGTCGAGCGCATGTTCATCAGCTTGGCGGCGTGTCCCTCGGCGATCAGCTCGCCGGCCCTGTGATGGCCCACCTGGTCGAAGTGCCCGGCGCCGACGAACTCGACGAAGCGGTTCAGGTTCGGCAGGAACCACGGCTCATCGCTGCCGATCGAAACCCGTTCGGCGGTAAGGGTGTTGCGGCTGACCTCCCAGCCGTGGTCCACCTGGCCGAGCACCAGGTCATCGGGCACGAACACGTCGTCGATGAACACGGTGTTGAACAGGGCGTTGCCGGTCAGCTCCCGCAACGGCTTGATCTCGACTCCGGGCTGTTTCATGTCCAGCAGGAAGTAAGTGATGCCGTTGTGCTTGGGGGCGGCGGGATTGGTGCGGGCCAGCAGTGCCCCCCAGTGGGCGAACTGCGCGGCCGTGGTCCAGATCTTCTGACCCGTGATTCGCCAGCCACCGTCGACCCTGGTGGCCTTGGTTGTCAGGCTGGCCAGGTCGGAGCCGGCGCCGGGCTCGGAAAACAGCTGGCACCAATTCATCTCGCCGCGGAAGGTGGGTGGCAGGAAACGCTGCTGCTGCTCGTCGGTGCCATAGGTGACGATCGACGGGATCAGCCATGCCGCGATGCCCATGCCGGGGCGCTTGACCCGCCCGGTGGTGAACTCCTGCGCGATGATGATCTGCTCGACCGGGCTTGCGGCCCGGCCCCACGGCCTGGGCAGGTGGGGCTGCACCCAGCCGCCCTCGGCGATAGCGGCCTTGCGCTCCTCACGCGGAATCGCCTTGAGCGCAGCCACTTCGGCGCGAATCTCCTCACGCAGCTTCTCAGTGTCCGGATCCAGATCGATATCCAGCGGCCGCATTCCGGTCGCGATCGCGGTGTCGAACACCCGCTGCGGGTAGTCCGTCGGTCTGCCGAAGGCCGCCACCAGCCCAAGAGTGTGGCGGTAGTACACGTTGGTGTCGTGTTCCCAGGTGAACCCGATACCGCCGTGCACCTGGATGCAGTCCTGGGCGCAGTGCTGCGCGGCGGCGGGCGCCAGGGTGCCGGCCACCGCGGCGGCGAACTCGTAGTGGGTGGCGGCATTGTCCCAATTCTGTTCCGCCGCCTCGTCGATGGCCCGGGCGGCGTCCCACACCGCGGCGGTCGCGCGTTCGGTGGTCGCGATCATCCCGGCGCACTTGTGCTTGATCGCCTGGAACTGGCCGATCGGCCGGCCGAACTGCTCGCGGATCTTGGCGTACTCCGAGGCGGTGTCGGTGGCCCACCTGGCCAGGCCGACCGCCTCGGCGGACAGCAGGGTGGTCACGATCGCCCGACCGGCGGCCTGCGAGACACCGGAGAGCAGCCGCTCCGCGCCGACCTCCACCGCGTTGGCCCGCACATGGGCGACGGGGCGAAGGGCGTCGACCGATCGGATCGGCTCGATCTCCAGGGAGTCGGCGTCGAGCACCGCCCACTCGACCCCGCTCTCGATGGCGACCGGCAGCACCAGGACCGAGGCCTGTGCAGCTGCGGGCACCGAGCGGGCCTCGCCGCGGATCACCAGTGTGCCGTTCTGGCGGGTGGCGGTCAGGTCGGATTCCAGCGCGAAGGCGGCGATGGTCTCGCCGGCGGCCAGTTCGGCCAGCAGCTTGGTCTCCGGGTCGTGGGCGGCGATCAGCGCGCTGGCGACGGCCGAGGGTACATAGGGACCGGGGACGGCGCCGTAGCCGAACTCTGCGATCGCGATGGCCAGTTCCAGCATCCCGAAGCCCTGCCCGCCGACCGATTCGGCCAGGTGCAGTCCGTGCAGGCCCTGCTCGGCGGCGGCGCGCCAGTACGGCGGCGGGTTGTCCAGTGGTGTCTCCAGCGCCGAATGCAGGAACTCGGCGGGGGCCACGCGGTGTACGAGTGCGCGGACCGAATCGGCGAGGTCCTGGTGCTCCGACGTGATCGCGAGGGGCATGGGCGATCGCCTCCAACTCTCAAAGGTGCCAATTAACCGGTGGGTTGGGACCGAGGGTACTCCGCGGTTGCGGCCGTCCCCGGGTTCGGCGTGGCCCGCAGCCACACCACCAGACCCGCGCCGAGCACCATGATCGCCCCGACCACCCACATGCCGGCGCGGTTGGTTCCGGTCAGGTCGGCCAGGGCGCCGGTGGCGTAGGGGGCGGCGAACCCACCGAGGTTGCCCACCGAGTTGATCAGGCCTATCCCGCCGGCCGCGGCGGCTCCGGTGAGGAACCGCGACGGCAGCGCCCAGAACACCGGCAGGGCACTGAAGATGCCGACGGCAGCGACAGTCACGAGGGCCATCACCGCGATGGGGTGGCGCAGGTACAGCGCCATCGGGATGGCCAGTCCGCCGAGCAGCAACGGCAGCGCCACATGCCAGACGTGCTCGGCGGTGCGGTCGGCGTGCCGGGACCATCCGAACATCGCCATCGCCCCGAAGACATACGGAATCGCAGTGATCAGGCCGACCTGGATCAGTGACAACGCAACCCCGAACGTCGTCTTGAAGCCCGTCACGATCGAGGGCAGGAAGAAGGCCAGCGCGTAGAGGCCGTAGGCGACGCCGAAGTAGACGACGGCCAGCGCCCACACCCGAGGGCTGGTCAGCGTCCGGCGAAGCGGATACCGGTAGGTGGAGGCGACATGGTGATCCTCGGCGGCCAGCGTTTCGATGAGCCGGCGCCGCTGAGCATCGGTCAGCCAGTGCGCGTCGGAGGGCCCATCTGTGAGGTAGAACCAGGTGACCACACCGAGCAGTACCGCGGGCAGGCCGACGCAGATCATCATGAAACGCCATCCGGCCAGACCGAACAGGCCGTGCCCGGTCTGAATCAGCCAGGCGCTCAACGGTGTTCCGATCGCAGAGGCGACCGGGACGGCAAGCATGAACACCCCGACGACGCGTGCCCGGTAGCCGGCCGGGAACCACCGGCTCAGGTAGTACACCACACCGGGGAACAACCCCGCCTCGGCGACGCCGAGCAGGAAACGCAGCACCAGCAGCGTGCCGGCATTGGGCGCGAAGGCGATCGCGACGGCGACGACGCCCCACGACACGGCGATGCGGGCCAGCCAGCGGCGAGCACCGAAGCGAACCAGCGCGAGGTTGGAGGGAACCTCCACCAGCACGTAGCCGACGAAGAATATGCCCGATGCCAGACCGAACATGGTGGCCGACAGTTGCAGGTCCGCACTGACCTCCGACTTGGCGATGCCGAGGTTCGTGCGGTCGAGGTAGTTGACGAAGTACAGCGCCATCAGCAGTGGCACCAATCGGACGGTGACGCGGCGCAGCGCCTCCCGCTCAGTGTTCACCGGGGCTCCGGTTGACGACGTTGACCAGTTCCCGGCCGTCGCGCAGCCGGCGGCAGTTGTCGATCGCGACCGCGAGATAGCGGCGCATGGTGTCCCGGGTGTACCAGACCACGTGAGGCGTCACCACGACGTTGTCGAGCCGAAGCAGGGGGTTGGCTTCGTCGACCGGTTCGGTGGCGAACACGTCCAGCCCCGCTCCGGCCAGTCGGCCCTCCCGAAGTGCGTCGACGAGCGCCGCCTCGTCGACGATGGCACCACGAGAGGTGTTGACCAGCAGTGCCGTTGGCTTCATCAGATCCAGTGCGCCGCGGTCGATCAACCCCACGGTCCGAGCCGTGAGCGGAAGGTGCAGGCTGACGATGTCGCTCTCGGTGAGCAGTTCGCGTAGCGGCCGCCAGCCCGGGGTCCCGTCGTCGGCGGTGCTGGTGTGCAGAGCCAGCGCCCCCATCGCCGTCACGATGCGCTCGACGCGAAGCGCGATGTTGCCGTAGCCGACCAGCCCGACGGTGCAGCCACCGATATCGCGCACCGTCTCGCCCAGCGTCGGGTCGGTCGGCCAGCCGCGCCCGGCGCGGGTGGCGCGGTCGAGTTCCAGCAACCGGCGCATCGTCGCCAGCATCAGCAGCACCGTGCCCTCCGCCGCCGACGGCGCGTTCGCGCCGGGCATGTTGGCCACCGCGATGCCCAGGCCGGTGGCGGTGTCGACGTCGATGGTGTTGACGCCGGCTCCGAGCTTGTGCACCAGCCGCAGTTGCGGTCCGCGCCGCAGATCTTCGCCCGACAGCGGACGCAGCACGTGCCACACGACGTCGGCCCAGGGCAGCTCGCGGTGCAAGGTGGCGTCGTCGTCCTCGTGGCACCAACGGATCTCGAGCCAGTCCGACTCGGGCTCAACCATTTCCAGTACGGTGTCGCCGGGAAGGAAGTGCGCCAGCACCCTGGTCGGAGCCGTCATCGGATTCAGTTTCCGAACAGGCTGGACTCGCCGAACGCATCAACGATTCCGCTCAGCTCGTCGACGATCTCCGCAGCGGACAATGCGATGTCGCCTGCCAGCCACGCACTGATCGTCTGAGTCACGCCGCCGACCACGAAATAGGAGAATGCTTTGATCGTCTCGTCCGTCGGTCGGTTGAGCAGGGTCTCGACATGCTGGCCGGACAACATCACGAACAGCGCCTCGGATTCGTCGCGCTTGCGGATCACCTCGGTGTTGGACACTCGGGCGCCGAACATCAGGCGGCCGACTCGTGGGTCCGCTTCGATGGTGCGGACGATGTTGGCCAGGCCGGCCCTGGTCTGCTCCTCGGCCGGGGCCGCCGACACCGCCGCTTGAGTGGTGGTTGCCAGCTGGGCGATCACCCAGTCGAAAACCGCGCCGATGAACTGCTCCTTGTCGGCGAAGCTCTCGTAGAAATACCGGGTGGCCAGGCCGGCCTGCTGGCAGATTCCCCGCACCGTCAGATCAGCGGGATCGAGGTTACTGCCGAGCAACTCCAGACCGGCTTCGAGCAGCCGTGACCGTCGTCGGGCCAGCCGGTCGGCCGCGTCCACCCCGGCGTAGGGCCGTGCCTGCGTCACCGCGTCATCTTGACACCACGGCGGGGGTGACACAATATCGGGAAACGCACGTTTCCAGATTGTCGACAGGGGCCCTGGTGAGCACATACGCCGGTGTGGTGGAGCGGCCGGTCAGCGAATCGTCCGGCCCGCCGGCCGGTCGGAGCCTGCTGCGGCGGCTCACCCGGCCGGCCGTCTTCGACGACGGGGTCCCGGGGATCGCGCTGCTGGCAGGGCCGGCCAACGTCATCATGCAACTCGGCCATCCCGCCGTCGGCTACGGCGTCAAGGAGAGCCGCGTGGACAGCGGCCGCATCGACCGCCACCCGATCAAACGGGCCCGCACCACCTTCACCTACCTCGCTGTCGCCACCCGCGGAACACCCGAGCAACAGAAGGCCTATCGCAAGGCCGTCACCCAGGCGCACGCGCAGGTGACCTCGACCGATGACAGCCCGGTCAAATACAACGCCCTCGACCCGGACCTGCAGCTGTGGGTGGCTGCCTGCCTGTACAAGGGCGGCGTCGACGTCCGCCGCATGTTCATCGGAGAGATGGACGACGAGACGGCCGACCAGCACTACCGCGACAGCATGGCGCTGGGCACCATGCTGCAGATGCGGCCGGAGATGTGGCCCGCCGACCGCGCCGCCTTCGACGAATACTGGGACGAGCAACTCGACAAGATCCACATCGACGACACCATCCGCGAATTCCTCTATCCCATCGCAGTGGCCCGCATGCGAGGTCTGCGACTGCCCTTCCCGCTGCAGAACATCAATGAGAGCCTCGCGCTGCTGATCACCACCGGCTTCCTGCCCGAACGTTTCCGCGAGGAGATGAGACTGGACTGGAATCGCGCCAAGCAAGCCGAATTCGACGCTCTGATGACCGCGGTCAGGCTGGGCAATGCGCTCGCCCCATCTTTCGTGCGCAACTTCCCGTTCAATGTGCTTCTGCATGACGTGAATTGGCGGATGCGCACGGGCCGTCCGCTGGTCTAACGTTCAGGCGTGCGAAGCGACAACGACAGCTGGGACATCACCACCGGCGTGGGCTCCACGGCGCTGTTCGTCGCCGCCGCCCGCGCGTTGGAAGCGCAGAAACCCGACCCGCTGGCGTTCGACTCCTATGCCGAGGTCTTCTGCCGCGCGGTCGGGGGGCAGTGGGCCGACTTGCTCGACGGGGCCGCACCGGAGCACCCGCTGCGCTCCGGGGATTTCGGCGTCCACTTCGTCACCTTCCAGGCCGCGCGGACGCGCTACTTCGACGCCTACTTCATGGACGCCGCGGCCGCCGGAATCCGCCAGATCGTCTTGCTTGCAGCGGGTCTGGACTCCCGCGCCTACCGTCTGGACTGGCCGGCCGGCACCGATGTCTTCGAGTTGGACCAGCCTCGCGTACTGGAATTCAAGCGTCAGACCATGGATCGACACGGTGTCACCCCGAAGGCGCGACGCCACGAGGTTGCCGTCGACCTGCGCGAGGACTGGCCCCGGGCATTGCGGACCGCCGGGTTCCGCCCCGACGAGCCGTCGGCCTGGATCGCCGAGGGACTGCTGATCTACCTGCCGGGCGCGGCGCAGGAGAAGCTGTTCACCGGTGTCGACGCGCTGGCCGGCCCGGGCAGCCGGCTGGCTGTCGAGGAGGGCAGGCCGATGGACAGGACCGCGTTCAAGGCCAAGGTCGAACAGGCCAGGGAAGCGGACGATATGCGCGGTCAGTGGTGGCAGCTGGTCTATAACGAGCAGTGTGCCCCTGCGGCGCAATGGTTTTCTGAACGTGGCTGGACAGCCGAAGCCACCAGCCTCACCGACTATCTCGATTCCGTCGGACGCGGGGTGCCGGCCGAGGACGCCGAGGTGGTCAACATGATCCGCAGTATCACCCTGGTCAGCGCCATCAAGAACTGAACATCAGCGGCCGCAGGAAGCGGTTGGTCCGCCGCAGGTACTCCGGCTGGCTGACGTGCAGCACATGGTTGCCGGGGAACCAGTGCAGTGCGCAGCGGTACCAGTGCTTCCAGAGAGCTTCGGCGTGAGCCGGGGGGGCCAGCCGGTCGCCGAGGCCGGTGATGATCAGCCTGCGTTCTTTGGGGACCAGGGGCTGGTAGTTGAGCGGCGAGTGGTAGGCGAATCCGGAGTATGCCTCCTGTCGGCTCATTCCGCCGACGAATCGGGTCAGTGCGACGACCTTGCTGGCCGGCCACCACTCGTCGAAGGCCGACTCCGGTGTCACCAGCGGAACGTTGGGGATCACCGCTTCCAGGCGGTCGTCGGCCGAGGCCACCAGGGCGGAGGTGTAGCCGCCCAGTGAGATTCCGGTCAGTGCGATGCGGTCGACACCGCTGTGCTGCAACCAGTTCAGGATGGTGCGGAAGTCATAGACCGCCTGTCCCATCGCCTCGGCGAAACCGGTCATCCCGTTGGCGAAGTAGCCGTAGCCGCTGAACGGGGAACGATGCTCGGCGCGCTGGCCGTGGAACGGCAGGGTGTAGAGCAAGACGTCATAGCCAGAGCGATAGAACCACGGCAGCGAGAAGAACAGACCGTTGACCAGATAGGGCGACCCCATGAAGCCGTGGATGACGCATAATGTCGGCCGCGGCCCGTCGGCGTGGCGCCAATGCTGGAATCGAACGATGTTGTTGCGCTTGAACGTACGCCACCTGCCGCGCATGTCGGGGTTGATCGGTTCGAAGGTGCTGGGGAACGAACCGTTGTGCACGTGCCCGCGGGCAATGTACTCGGCTATCGGATTCGCGGCCCGGGATGAAACATCGGGCACCGTCGCCGGCTTGGGAAAAGAGCGTTGGGGATCCCGGTCCTTGGCCAGATCGACATAGAAGGCGATGTTCGCCCGTTCCCGGCGCGCCTCGTCCCGGCGCAGCGCGGTGGTCAGGACCGTGGGAGCGACCGCGGCGCCGACCACGGTGGAGATCGCCGTTCGCAGGCCGATATCGGCGATGGCCGAGGAGTCCACCACCACCCGCTGAAACGTCGTCAGTTCGGATCGTTGCGGAAGTCCCGCCGAGCCCGCATCCGCGCCGGGGATGTCGGGCACAGGGATGGGCAACTCGACTTCGGAGGTCATGTTCGGCCGGCCTTTCCGGGCAGCATGGGCATGCCCTGCACCGCCGGCAATGTTAGTCGCGCTAAGGGCTGCGGTGCATGTGCCGGCCGCGGTGTCAGGTCTGGTCCGCCGGTTGGGAGGGGGGCGCGACCACTCGCCGGGTGACCAACGGCTTGCCGTCGGTCTTCTTCGTGACCGGCGTAAGTGGCGGTGAGGTGCTCAACCGGCCCTGGACCGGGGCGCCGTTGCGAACCGGTGGCACGGACACCCGTTTGGTCTCGGCCTTCGCATCCTTGTCGGCGCCGACCGCCCCCATCCCCGGCGGCACGATCGGCATGCCCGCCATGCCGGTCGCCTGGGGCGGGGCGGGCGTGACAGCACTCGGCGGGGTTACGGGCGTGACCGGCGCTGACGACGGTGCGGTACTCGCCGACGGCAGCGGGGGTGGACCGAGGAAGGCGGTCGGTGCGGTGCCGCCCGCGCCCGCGCCGCCCCACGCTCCGCCGACCCCGCCGCCGAGGCCGCCCATGTCGCCATCGTTCGCACCGCCGACGTCACCGAGTCCGGCCAAATCCGCTGGGCCGCCGCCGAAGTCCTCGGTGAGCGGCGTCATCTCCAGCCCGGCGTCGTCGATCGGAGCGGCGACGCCTGCGGTTGCCTGCTGGAGTACTCCCATACCGGTCTGCACTGCCTGCTGCAGGCCCTGGCCGACCTGCTGCGGAATCTGGGCCAGCGGCTGCAGGGCTCCGCCGACCGCACCGGCCAGGGTGCCGGCGAAACTTGAAGCCAGCGCAGGCAGCTGTTGTGCCATAGCCGCGGACTGGTCGGGACCGGCAGCGAAATCGGTTGGTTCGCCGGCCAGACCGTTGAGTTCATCGGCGGCCTGCCGGTCCTGCTCGGCGAACTTCCCTGCTGCCTCGGAGGCTTTGGCATCACGCTCGGCGTGCTGCTCGGTGCTTCTGGCGTTGTCGGAGTCGTCTCCCAGGTTGGCCGCGATGCCGAGTACCCGGAGGAGTTGTTCGATGGGTGTGGCGCCAGTGACCAGTGGATCGGAAACGATGGGTGGCGGAGGCGTGTTCATCGCGGCCGCCTGCCGATATCGGTCGACGTCGGCGTTGAGTTGACCGCCGGTCATCGGTGCACTCCCCGCGTCAGGGCCTCAAACCACGCGAAGTGGTAGTTGGCGAGGGTGTGCTGCCGGTTCACCAGAGCGTCGATGGTGGCCAGTAACTGCCAGTTACCCAACCGGTCTCCGGCCGGCGCGGTCGGGTAGCCGGCCAGCACCATCTGCGCCGCGGTGACGAGGTGATCGGCTAACAGCTGGATCTCCGAGTCCAGCAGGCCGGTCCCAGCCGACACGGCTCTGGCTATGGTGTGGGCCAACCGCGGCAGCCCGTCGCGCCATCTGGTGGCCTGCGCCAACTCCCAGCCGATGTCCTCGACGGTTGCCGTGTCACGGGCGCGGATGGACATCGGGATCTCCGCGGCGATGGGTGACAGGCGCTCGCCCGGCCGGTATGTCTCTGTCATCAGGCTGCCGCGCAGCAGTGCGCTCAGGCCGCCCGGCCGGGTTGCCGGCTGCAGCAGCCGCACGCCGGTCGGGATCTGAACCCCCGGCGGTATCCAGCCGTGGGCCAGGTCGGTCACCAGGACGATACCGCCGTCAGCGAAATCGCCTACTGCCCAACGCAACTGCGGCTGTTGTCCGGCGACGGCATGCAGCAGCCGGCGCAAACGGCTCATCCGGGCGGCTCGGGTGTGCACCTCTCCCGCGGCAGCGGCCGCCGCGGATGTGGCGACGGCTCTCTGGGCCGGGGCGACCGGTCCGGGCCGCCGGAGTACGGCGGGATGTCCCGCGGGTCCGGCACCGCCGGCGGATGTGGCCGGGGCCGATGCGGGCGCCGCGGGAGTCACGGGTGCGGCACCGGGCTTGAAGTCCGCACCGTAGGCGGGCAACGGGCCGTGCGCGACGGCCGCTGGCGCGATAGGCGGCGCGCTCATCGGCGGCGCGGTGGTGCCGGGAGCAAGCGCGGGCGCAGCAGTTGCGGCGATGACAGGCGGCGTGGGCGCGGCGGCGGGTATCGGCCCGGCGTCGGCCTGCACCGTAGTGGCGGGCGCTGTCCCGGCCACCGGAGCGGCGGTCGCAGATAGCGGAGTATCGGTGAACGCAACAGCGTGCAGGACTGGGGCGCGCGTTGTGCTGCCGAGCGCCGCAGCCGACGTCTCGGCAGCCGCGGAACCGGCTGCGCCGGGGTGCTTGTGTGATCCCGGACCTGCGGGGGCTGCTTCGGCGGGCTGGGCGGGGTTGTCCGCGGCGGTTGCCGGTGTTGCGGGGGTAGCCGGGGCGTGAAGACCGGCATTGCCAACCGCTCCCGAGACCGGTGCACTTCCAGGCGTCTGCGTGTAGAGGGAACCGGGTTGAGTCGCCGGAGCTGATGGCGGCGATGACTCACCGAGGTCTGCGTGGGAAGGGCCGGTTGCCGAGCGGTGAGGCGAAATCGCCTCCTGCGGAGCCGAATCCGCGTTCAGGCTTGGCGATTCGGGGAGCTGAGTCAGCATTTGATGCACTTCGGTGCTGATGTGATCCCGACTTACCGATCGAAACGCTGAATCGAGCGTAATTCCCTGTCGTCGGGTGAACTCCCGGGCCGAGACCCCTGCCCCTTGGGCATCGAGAACCTTCTGTATCGCGTCGAGAACATTGCCGGCCTGCTGGACAGCCCGTGCGTTGGCTTCCGCCTGTGCTTCGACGACGATATGTGTCACCGAGGCGACCTTCTGCTGCGTGGGAGCGTTGGACGCCAGGACCTCGCGGATTTCCGCGCCGCGTTTGTCGGCGATTCCTTTGAGGTCCTCGTACAGCTGGGATGTCGATTGGCGGGCTGAGTCGTAGGCGGCAGCCTTGGCTCGGTTCCTGCCGGCGACGTCGCCGACATGGGATTCCCCGGAGACGAACGACCCTTCGATGTCCTCGGCGGTCGCGCCCTCCTGACCGGAAAGCAGCCTCGACCTCACCCGGCGGAGTAGATCGGAGTACGAGTCGTGCTGTTCACCGGCGGACAACCGGTTCCGGGAAGCCGATCCGAGCGTCGGTAGTGCGGCCGGGCCCGGCCATTGGTGACCGACGAGCAACTCGAACATGCCGTCGGACGGGATCGGCGGCGGGTGGTCGGGGGGTAGCGCCATGCCCGGATCGTAGTCGCGCGTTTGCCAGGATGCTATTCACCGTGTAGCTGACAGGAGCTCTGCAGTCTGGTAATTCATGTTCAAACCGTTGAAAATCTCTCGGTTCGGTTTGTTTCGGGCTATCGCGGGACGTAGCCAGATACCGTCACGGCGGCCGCACCCAACCGTGCCTCAACCTTGACTTGACCCCCGCCGAACCGCGCGGCGACGATTGACTCATGCGCCGAACCTCATCCTCGCTGGCCGCTGTACTCAGCGTGGTCGTGGTCGCCGTCGCTTCGGCGCCGGCCGGCCGGGCGGACATCCCCTGGTTCGCATCCCAGGTCGGTAACGCCACCCAGGTGCTGTCGGTCGTGGGCACCGGCGGGTCGACGGCCAAGATGGACGTCTGGCAGCGCGGCGCGGCCGGATGGCAGCCGATCGGCAGTGGTATCCCCACCCGCGTCGGCTCGGCGGGCTTGGCGCCCAAGGCCCGCGATACCGTCCCGGCCACCCCGATGGGGGTCTACTCCCTCGACTTCGCCTTCGGAACCCAGCCCAACCCGGGCGGCGGACTGAAGTACTTCCAGACCACCCCGGACTACTGGTGGTCGGCCGAGGGGCCGACCTACAACACCATGCAGGTGTGCAAGCAGGCCGACTGCCCGTTCGACACCTCGCCGGCCAGTGGCACCGAGAACCTCTACATTCCGGCCTACGCACACGCGATCGTGATGGGTGTCAACAAAGAACGCATCCCCGGCGACGGAGGGGCGTTCTTCGTCCACACCACCAACGGCGGTGCGACCGCCGGCTGTGTGGCACTCGACGACGCGACCCTGGTGAAGATCATCCGCTGGCTGCAACCCGGCGCGGTGATCGCGATCGCGCAGTAATCAGGCCAGCGCCGCGCCCGGGGTCACCTTGCCCTCGAGTGTCTGCGCGACCTCGTAGGTGCGCTGGTATCCGGTCGCGCAGATCTTCCAGCCGTCGGACGTCTTGCGGTAGCGGTCGTGGTAGAACGCCGCACCGAACAACATGAAGTTATGGGCCGGCACGATCACCCGGTCCTGCAGATACCAGGTGCCCTCGGCCTCGTCGCTGTCGTCCAGGGTGATCTCGGGATGGGTCACCCGGTGTTCGGTGATCACCCCCTCGGGCATCGCGGTGCGCATGAACTCCACCAGTTCCTTGCGATTGGTGAAGTGCAGTTCCTTTCCCAGTGACGAGCCGTAGTGGCCTTCGATGTCGTCGGTCAGGGTGTCGGCGAAGTCGTCCCAGTGCTTGGTGTCCAGGGCCCGCAGGTAACGGTATTTCACCCGTTTGATCGCCTCGATCGCATCCAGATCAGCCATGCCGCCATTGCAGCACACTCCGGGGCGTGTCGACTAGGTTTGAGCAGGTGATCCCGCCCCGCAGCCGCTTCGCCGAGCTGACCCGCGCCGAATTGGCCACCCTGGTGCCGGAACTGTTGCTGATCGGTCAGCTGATCGACCGCTCCGGAATGGCTTGGTGCATAGCGGCTTTCGGTCGCGAGGAGATGCTCCAGATCGCCATCGAGGAGTGGGCCGGATCGAGCCCGATCTACACCAAACGCATGCAGCGGGCACTGCGCTACGAGGGTGACGACGTCATCACCATCTTCAAGGGCCTGCAGTTCGACATCGGAGCCCCGCCGCAGTTCATGGACTTTCGCTACACCGTCCACGATCGCCGGCACGGCGAGTTCCGCCTCGACCACTGCGGCGCTCTACTCGACGTCGAACCGATGGGACCCGACTACGTCACCGGCATGTGCCACGACATCGAGGATCCCACCTTCGATGCGACCGCGGTGGCCACCAACCCCAGGGCCCAGGTGCGGCCCATCCACCGCCCGCCGCGCCATCCCTCCGACCGGGTGCCGCACTGCGCCTGGACGGTGAGCATCGATGAATCCAACCCGGAGGCGCGACCCGTTCCGGCGCTGGCCGTCGTCGCCGCCACCCGGGCGGCGTCGTGGGAACTGGCGCCCATCGACCCGCACGACGACGGTAGCGCCGACTACACCGGTCCGCTGTTGTCCGACATCGACTTCGGCGCGTTCTCGCATTCGGCCCTGGTGCGCCTCGCCGACGAGGTCTGCCTGCAGATGCACCTGCTCAACCTGTCGTTCGTGCTGGCGGTGAGCAAACGCGCGGGCGACGACGCCGACCTCGTCCGTTCGATCTGCACCCGACAGCTCACCGGGATCGCCGGTGTGGCCGCCGAACGAATCAGGCGCGCACTGAACCTGCCCGCCGGCGCCGACGGACTGGCCGCGGTACTGCGGGTCCACCCACTGCTCAACCCCGCCGGATACGTGGTCGCCGACGCCGAAGCGCGCCGGCTGCGGGTGCGCCGGTCACCCGCGCACGACGACGGCGGCTGGATCGCGCTGTGCGGCCCGGCCTCGCCCGATCCGCTGCAGGCCATCGCGACAGGAGTCGACCCGCATCTGGTGGTGCGCGTCACCGGAACGAACGACGAGTGGACCGCCGAATTCGAGCCGACCGGCACCACCCTGGCCGACTGCCCGGAGGTCCAGGTCACCAAAGTCAGCCGGGGTGCGACGTTCGAGTTCCAGCCACGCCGGTCGTTGCCGCTGACCGCGCTGTAGGACTGTTTCGCTGGTGGCGTACCGCCAACACGTCGACACCGACAGCAAACTCGGCGCACACTGAGGGCATGGACAATAACGGGCCGTTCGGTATCGACCCCGAGGAGTTCGACCGCGTCGTCCGCGAGACGGGCGAGGGTCTGCGCAGCGCGTTCGAGCAAGTCGGCCGTTTCTTCAACGCCTCACCGGAGCGCGCCGGCTTCGGCATGCTCTTCGACCAGTTCGCCAGGCCGACGGCCAGACCCCGCCCACAACCGGAGACCGCCGGGGAGGCCGGCGACGGCGTCTGGGCCATCTACATCGCCGACACTGCCGGCAAGGCGCATGTCGAACAGGTCTACAAGACCGAACTCGACGCGCTGCGAGCCAACAAGCTCAACACCGACCCGAACCGGAGTGTGCGGTTCCTGCCCTACGGCATCGACGTCAGCGTGCTCGACGCCGCCACCGATGGGGACCGAACCGACAGGGACGGTAAGGAACCGGATCCCGGGCTGCCCGAATAGCAACGTCGCGGTTCGACGACCCCGCTCTGATCTGCGGTTTTCCGACCGGAAGTCGGGGGCATTTATGCTGTTGGCAGTACAATTTCGCGGTCCTGCGGCAACTCCCGACACAGTCTGGGTTTTAGGTGCAGCGACCGCCGGGCTTTAAGGTGAACAACCATGCCGAAGATGGATCGTCGCAGTGTGATGGTCATGGCGGGGCTGGGGTTGGCCGCCGGCGCCGCTCCCCCGCCGAAGGGCGCCGCCAAACCGATGGGCCCGGGGCCCCC
>JAPOHV010000136.1 GCA_029979305.1 Mycobacteriaceae bacterium
CTTGCGGAGGCGGAAGCGGGTGCGGCGGGGGACCACGCCGCGGCGGGGCTCGGCGAAGCCCTCGGGCAGCTGGGGGACGCCGACAAGGGCAGCAACCAGCACGGCTGGCAATGGTGTGCGGGGACCGGCACCGACGCCGCGCCCTACTTTCGGGTGTTCAACCCGACCGCCCAGGGCGAGAAGTTCGACCCCAACGGCGACTACGTGCGCCGCTGGGTGCCGGAACTGGCCGGGCCGGAGAACACCGGAGGCGAAGTCCACCGGCTCAAAGGCGGCAGGCCGGCGGACTATCCGGAACCGATCGTGGACCACGCCGCCGAACGCGCCGAAGCGCTGCGCCGGTACGGCCTTATGGGCTGAGTCCATATGCCAGAATGACGGCAGCCGAAAGACAGGAGCCGCAATGGTCAACACCGAGGTGGAGCGCTACTCGGACGTCGATCCCGCCGAAGTGCCGTCGGCGGCGTGGGGCTGGAGCAAGATCACCCCCCGCACCTGGTACGGACTGGGCATCTTCATCATCCTGTTCCTGGTGGGCATGCTGCACGGCAACCACATCGGCCACGTCGAGGACATCTGGCTGCTCGGGATGGCCGTGGTCATCGCCTTCTTCATCCTGCGCGACGTGATCATGCGCAGGAAGGGCCTGCTGCGCTAACCGCCTGACGCGGCCAGCTGTCCGCAGGCCGCGGCGATCTCGCGGCCGCGGGTGTCGCGGACCGTGCACGACACCCCTTGGGCGCGCACCCGGCGCACGAACTCCCGCTCGACCGGCTTGGGGCTGGCGTCCCACTTGCTGCCCGGCGTCGGGTTGAGCGGAATCAGGTTGACGTGGACCAGCGGGCCGAGCGCGCGGTGCAGTTTCTTTCCCAGCAGATCCGCCCGCCACGGCTGGTCGTTGACGTCACGGATCAGCGCGTACTCGATCGACACCCGCCGTCCGGTGACCTCGCCGTAGTAGCGGGCCGCATCAAGTACCTCGCCGACCTTCCACCGGTTGTTGACCGGCACCAGGGTGTCGCGCAACTCGTCATCGGGGGTGTGTAGCGACAGTGCCAGGGTCACGCCGAGCCGTTCGTCGGCGAGCTTGCGAATAGCGGGCGCCAGGCCCACTGTCGACACGGTGACCGAGCGGGCGGAGATCCCGAAGCCCTCCGGCGGCGGCGCGGTGATGCGGCGCACGGCGGCCACCACCCGGGCGTAGTTGGCCAGCGGCTCCCCCATGCCCATGAACACCACGTTGGAGAGCCGGTCACCGTACTCATCGCGCAGTGTCAGTGCGGCGGCCCGGACCTGCTCGAGGATCTCGGCGGCGCTGAGGTTGCGGGTCAGCCCGCCCTGCCCGGTGGCGCAGAAGGGGCAGGCCATCCCGCACCCCGCCTGCGATGAGATACAGACCGTGTTGCGATTGGGATAGCGCATCAGCACCGACTCGAACGTGGAGCCATCGTGGCCGCGCCACAACGTCTTTCGAGTGTCACCGGCGTCGCACCCGACTTCGCGGACCACCGACAGCAGCGGCGGGAACAGCGCCCGGGCCACCTCATCGCGCACCGCCGCCGGCAGGTCGGTCATCTGCTGCGGGTCGGCGAGCAGCTGACCGTAGTAGTGGGACGCCAATTGCTTGGCCCGAAACGCCGGCAGCCCCAGTTCGGCGACCGCCGCGGCGCGTTCGCCCGCGTCGAGGTCGGCGAAGTGGCGAGGCGGCAGGCCCCGGCGGGGGGCGTCGAAGACCAGGTCCTGCTTCACCAGTCCAGTATCAGGCCAGCAGGCTGAGCACGATCCAGGTGGCCACCGCCGAGGGCAGCGCGCCGTCGATCCGGTCCATCAGCCCGCCGTGGCCGGGCAGCAGCGTGCCCATGTCCTTGATGCCCAGATCGCGTTTGAACTGCGACTCCACCAAGTCCCCCGCGGTGGCGGTGATGACCAGCATCAGGCCCAGCGGGACCCCGACCCACCACGGCTTGTGCATCAGGAACACCACGGCCAGCACGGCCGCCGCGGTGCCGCAGACCAGTGACCCGGCCAGGCCCTCCCAGGACTTCTTCGGGCTGATCGCAGGAACCATCCGGTGCTTGCCGAACAGCACACCGGCGGTGTAGCCGCCGATGTCGGAGAACACCACGGCGAGCATGAAGGTGAACACCCGCGCCCAGCCGTCCTCCGGATAGACCAGCAGGGCGCCGAAGGCGGCGAACAGCGGGATCCAGGTGGCCAGGAACACGGTGACGGCGACATCGCGCAGGTAGTTCACCGGCTGGCTGTCCAGCCCCTGGCTCAGCAGCCGCCAGATCAGGCAGACCAGCACCGTGCCGCCGTACCCGCCCAACGCGCCGGCCGCGCCGAACGGCCAGGTCAGCCAGATCATCGCCTGACCGCCGATCAGCAGCGGGATCAGCGGGATCGAGTAGCCGGCCTCCCGCAACCGCTTGACCACCTCATGGGTCGCGACCGCCATCGCCACCGACAGGATCACCACCCAGCCGCGCGGCGCCCAGATCAGGGTCGCGATGACGATCGCGCCGAGCAGCAGGCTGACCGCGATCGCGGCGGGCAGATTGCGCCCGGCCTTCGAGGTGTTCGCCGGCGGCGATTCGGTGTCTGCCACGTATCAGGTCCGTGCCGGGGTCCTCAGACCTCGAGCAACTCCCCTTCCTTGTGCTTGACCAGTTCCTCGATCTGGTTCACATACCCGGCCGTCGCCTTGTCCAGGTCCTTCTCGGCCCGGCCCACCTCGTCCTCGCCGGCCTCGCCGTCTTTCTTGATGCGGTGCAGTTCCTCCATCGCCCGACGGCGGATGTTGCGCACCGAAACCTTGGCGTCCTCACCCTTGGCCTTCGCCTGTTTGACCAGGTCACGCCGCCGTTCCTCGGTGAGCTGGGGAATGGACACCCGGATGATGTTGCCGTCGTTGGTCGGGTTGACGCCCAGGTCGGAGTTGCGGATCGCCTCCTCGATGGCACGCAGCTGGCCGGCCTCGTAGGGCTTGATCACCACCATCCGGGCCTCAGGCACGTTGACGCTGGACATCTGGGTGATGGGAGTCGGCGTGCCGTAGTAGTCGACGACGACGCGCGCGAACATACCCGGGTTGGCCCGGCCGGTGCGTATCGACGACAGGTCGTCGCGCGCTACCGCGACCGCCTTCTCCATCTTCTCCTCGGCGTCGAAGAGCGCCTCGTCAATCATTCCGCCGTTTCCTCCATCGTCGCCGTCACGTGGTGACCAGTGTCCCGATCTTCTCACCGGCGACCGCCCGGGCGATATTGCCATCCGTGAGCAGGTTGAACACCAGAATCGGCATTCCGTTGTCCATGCAGAGGCTGAACGCGGTGGCGTCGGCCACCCGCAACTCCCGGTCGAGGACCTCCCGGTGGGAGATCTCGGTGAGCAGTTCGGCCTGCGGGTTGCGCCGGGGGTCGTCGGTGAACACGCCGTCGACGGCCTTGGCCATCAGTACCACCTCGGCCCCGATTTCCAGCGCGCGCTGGGCAGCGGTGGTGTCGGTGGAGAAATACGGCAGACCCATGCCGGCGCCGAAGATCACCACCCGGCCCTTCTCCAGGTGCCGGCGCGCCCGCAACGGGATGTAGGGCTCGGCGACCTGCCCCATGGTGATGGCGGTCTGAACCCGGGTGTCGATCCCTTCCTTCTCCAGGAAGTCCTGCAGCGCAAGGCTGTTCATCACGGTACCCAGCATGCCCATGTAATCCGAACGGGTTCGCTCCATGCCGCGCTGTTGCAGTTGCGCGCCCCGGAAGAAGTTGCCGCCGCCGATCACCACTGCGACCTGCACGCCACTGCGCACCACCTCGGCGATCTGCCGGGCGACCAGTGCGACCACATCGGGATCAAGGCCGACCGCGCCGCCGCCGAACATCTCGCCGCCCAGTTTGAGAAGCACCCGGGAGTACTTGGGCCGAACCGATCCGTCCGGGGTCAGCGCGCCGTCGGGTGTGGGTGTCGGTTCGCCCATCGAACTCCTCACCTCATCGGGCCAACTGGCATGCGGGTGCCATCCTGCCTCATCAGTGGTCACCCGGTTCGCCCGCCCCGCCGACATCGGGGGTAGTCGAGCAGATCCCTCCCGGACGAGTACTACACTTGACAGCGGAAGCATGTGGGGCAAGCAGAGCCCGAGACAATCACCCATTTCCGGTATCTGGGAGTTGATCAACGGTGGCTATGCAAGCGCGCGCCGAGGCGACACGGCAACGCATCCTCGACGCGGCAGTCGAGCTCTTCAGTGAACTCGGTTACGGCGAGACCGGCCTTGCCGACGTTCTGCAACGCGCCGGCGTCAGCAAGGGCGCCTTCTACTACCACTTCAGCTCCAAGGAGTCGCTGGCCTCGGCGATCATCGAGGACTACCGCCGCCGGGTGGCGTCGATGCTGCAGAACGACCTCGACCCGTCGGCGTCCCCGCTGGAGCAGCTGATAGCGGCGAGCTTCGCTTCCGCCGCGATCCTCCGCACCGACAAGACGGCCCGCATCGGGAACGAACTGCTGCAGGCGCTGAGCCAGATCAGCAACACCGCGACGCAGACGTACGCGGAGTGGACCGCGCAGTTCGTCGACGGGTTCACCCGGGCCATCGGGGAAACCGAACTGGCGGCGCATCCCAATGCCGCCAAGATGGCACAGGGTGTCTGGGCGGGCGTGCTGGGAAGCCATCTGCTGTCGGCCGCGCTCGACGACGATCCGTTCGAACGGCTTGCCAACACCTGGCGGGCGATGCTGAGCGCGATTTCGCCGACGAAGCTGGACGAGATCCTCGACCGCGTCACACAGCGGTATCAGACCGTCGACGTGTCCTGAATTCGCGGCCACGGACTGGCCGCTTCCAGCTCATAGGACAGTTCCAGCAGCCGGCGCTCCTGACCCTGCGGCGCGCTGAACATCATCCCGACCGGCATGCCCGAAGCCGACTGTGCCAGCGGCAGTGAGATCGCCGGGTCCCCGGTGGCGTTCTGCAGCGGCGTGAATGCGACCCAGTCGATCAGGCGGTCGATCACCTGCTGGTAGTCCGCCGTCGGGTCCAGGTGCCCGATGGCCGGGGTGTCGGCGGCCAGGGTGGGGGTCAGCAGCACGTCGTAGTCGTTGTAGAACCGCGCGGTGACCCGCCGCAGCCTGCTGAGCCGGGTGATCGCCATCGGGAGGCGGTGCAGGTTGCGCGTCGCGTGCCGGTCCAGACCGAGAGTCAGGTTGTCCAGCCGGCTGCGGTCGAAACTCGGGCCGAAGGTGCGACGGCCGGTGCGCACCAGCGCCATGGCCAGCGACCCCCAGTAGAGCAGGAAATCATCGGCGAACGACGGCGGGACCGGGTTGGCGTCGAGATGGGTGACGCGATGCCCCAACTCCTCGAGAAGCGTGGCGGTCTTGAGGGTGTGATCCCGCATCGCCGGGCTGGCGTCGCGGTTCACCGACCGGGTCACGACGGCCACCCGCAACCGTTCGCGTCCCGGTCCTCCGACAGCGCCGATCGGTGTCAAAGACCTGTTGCGCCAAACCCTTTCGGCCTCGCGGTAGAACGCTGCGGTATCCCGGACCGATCGGGTGAGCACACCGTCGCTGACGAGTTTCACCGGCATCTGGCGGGACATCTTGTCCTGCGGCAGCCGGCCGCGGGTCGGCTTGAGGCCTACCAGGCCGTTGCAGGCGGCCGGGATGCGGATGGATCCGCCGCCGTCGTTGGCGTGAGCGATGGGCACCACGCCCGCGGCGACGAACGCCCCCGAACCCGACGACGACGCGCCGGCGGTGTAATCGGTGTCCCAGGGGTTGCGGACCGCGCCGATCCGCGGGTGCTCGGCCGCGGCGCTGAAGCCGAACTCCGACAGCTGCGTCTTGCCCAGCGGGATCAGGCCGGTGGCCAGGAAGAACCTGGCGAAGTCGCCGTGCGCCGGCTGGGGCCTGGGCTCCCAGGCGTCGGTGCCGTTCATGGTCGGCAGCCCCTCGACGTCGACGTTGTCCTTGAAGAACGTCGGCACACCGTCGAAGTAACCGCCCGGCTTCTGTACCGCCCGCGCCCGGGCAGCTTCGAATGTCGCGTGCGCCAACCCGTTGAGGACGGGATTCACCGCCTCGGTGCGGGCGATCGCGGCGTCGACCAACTCCACCGCGGACACCCGGCCGGTGCGGACCGCGTCGACCATCCCGACGGCGTCGAGGTCGCCCAGTGCGTCGTCGCCGAAGGCGTTGACGTGCCGCATGGTCGTGGCCGCGGGCCGCTAGGCCTGGCCGACCTCGAAGCGGACGAACCGGGTGACGGTCACACCGGCATCGTCGAGCAGTGCCTTGACGGTCTTCTTGTTGTCGGACACCGACGGCTGCTCGAGCAGCACGACATCCTTGAAGAACCCGTTGACGCGGCCCTCGATGATCTTGGGCAGCGCGGCCTCGGGCTTGCCCTCGGCCTTGGCGGTCTCCTCGGCGACGCGCTTCTCCGCAGCCACCAGGTCGGCCGGCACCTCGTCGCGGGTCAGATACTTGGCCTTGAGCGCGGCGATCTGCAACGCCACCGCATGGGCCGCGTCGGTGTCGGAACCGGTGAACTCGACCAGCACGCCGACGGCCGGCGGCAGATCGGCGGCCCGCTTGTGCAGATAGGCCTCGACGTTGCCGTCGAAGAACTGCACCCGGCGGAGTTCGAGCTTCTCGCCGATCTTGGCCGACAACTCGGCGATGGTCTCCTCGACGGTCTTGTCGCCGATCTTCGCGGCTTTCAGCGACTCGACGTCGGTGGCCTTGGCGGCCAGCGCGGCGTCGACGACCTTGTCGGCGAGCGCCTGGAATTCGGCGTTCTTGGCGACGAAGTCGGTCTCGGAGTTGAGTTCGATCAGCGCGCCGCCCTTGGCTGCGACCAGACCCTCGGCGGTGGCCCGCTCGGCACGCTTGCCGACGTCTTTTGCGCCCTTGATACGCAGCGCCTCGACGGCCTTGTCGAAGTCGCCGTCGGTCTCGGCCAGTGCGTTCTTGCAGTCCATCATCCCCGAGCCGGTGAGCTCGCGGAGCCGCTTGACGTCGGCGGCGGTGTAGTTAGCCATATCAGCCTTCCTCGACCGTGACGGTGGTGGTGACGGACTCGTCGGAGACCGGGCCCGCCTCGGTGGGGGCGGCTTCGATGGCCGCGCTGGCCAGCAGCTCCTGCTCCCACTCGGCCAGCGGCTCGGCCTCGGCGTCCGCGCCGGCCTCGGTGCGTCCGGCCTGGCCGCGGGCCTGCAGGCCCTCGGCGACGGCCGAGGCGATGACCTTGGTCAGCAGCGCGGCAGAGCGGATGGCGTCGTCGTTGCCCGGGATCGGGTAGTCGACGAGGTCCGGGTCGCAGTTGGTGTCGAGGATCGCGATCACCGGGATGCCGAGCTTGCGGGCCTCGCCGACGGCGATGTGCTCCTTGTTGGTGTCGACGACCCACACCGCACTGGGCACCTTCTGCATGTCGCGGATACCGCCGAGGCTGCGCTCCAGCTTGTTCTTCTCGCGGGTCAGCATCAGGATTTCCTTCTTGGTGCGACCCTCGAAACCGCCGGTCTGCTCCATCGCCTCGAGTTCCTTGA
>JAPOHV010000234.1 GCA_029979305.1 Mycobacteriaceae bacterium
CCGCTAACTCGCCGCGCTTCAGCGTAGCCGGGTCATCCAGCCGTGCGTATCGGCGAAGGTGCCGCGCTGAATTCCGGTGAGGGTGTCGCGCAGCGCCATGGTTACCTCGCCGGGTTCGCCGTCGCCGACGGTGAACCCGCCCTGCCCGTACTTCACCTGCGCCACCGGGGTGATGACGGCCGCGGTGCCGCAGGGGAACACCTCGGTGATCTCTCCCGAGGCCACGCCCTTACGCCACTCCTCGACGTCGATCTTGCGTTCCTCCACCGCGTATCCGGCGTCGCCGGCCAATTGCAGCAGCGAGTCGCGGGTGATGCCGGGCAGTAGCGAGCCGCTCAGACCCGGGGTGACCAGCCGGGCCGATCCCCCGCTGCCGAAGACGAAGAACAGGTTCATGCCGCCCATCTCTTCGATGTAGCGGCGTTCGATCGCGTCCAGCCAGACCACCTGGTCGCAACCGTGCTCGGCGGCCTGTGCCTGCGCCAGCAGCGAGGCGGCGTAGTTGCCGCCGAACTTCGCCGCGCCTGTGCCGCCGGGGCTGGCACGCACGTATTCGGTCGACAGCCAGACACTGACCGGTTTGATACCACCCTTGAAGTAGGCGCCTGCCGGCGAGGCGATCACCAGGTAGCGGTACTCTGCCGCCGGCCGGACCCCCAGACCGGGCTCGGTGGCGATGATGAAGGGCCGCAGATACAGCGAGGCCTCGCCCCCGGCCGCCGGCACCCAGTCATGGTCGACGGCGACCAGTTGGCGCAGCGACTCTATGAACAGTTCGTCGGGAAGCTCGGGGATGGCCAGCCGCCGCGCGGAGGCACGCAGCCGGGCGGCATTGGCTTCCGGGCGGAACGACACGATGGAACCATCGGCCCAGCGGTAGGCCTTGAGGCCCTCGAAGACCTCCTGGGCGTAGTGCAGCACGATCGCCGAGGGGTCGAGTTCGATGGGCCCGTAGGGCAGCACCTGCGCGTCGTGCCAACCCTGGTCAGGGTTGTAGACCAGCGAGACCATGTGATCGGTGCAGTACCGGCCGAAACCCGGATCGGCCAGGATCGCGGCCCGCTCGGCCGCGCTCGCCGGCGCGGGGTTGCGCTGCACGGCGAAGTCGAGCGTGGCTTGCGGCATAGCGGGGATTCTATATCCGGGCTAACGGGTCCTGACATCGACGAACGGCGGCTTGACGACCTCACAATCCAGCAAACGTCCCCGCACGTCGACGCTGACCACGTCGCCGTCGGCCACCCCGGCGTCAGAGTCGATGAGAGCCAGTGCGATTCCGGCGCCGAGCGTCGGGGAGAAAGTCCCCGAGGTGGTGACCCCCACCGGCTGGGAATCCCGCAGCACCACCATCTCGGCCCGCGGCACGCCGCGACCGGCGGCGCGCAGTCCGCGCAGCAGCCGACGCGGGCCGGCCTGCTTCTCTGCCAGCAGGGCGTCGCGGCCCCAGAAGTCAGTCTTGGACCACCCGACGGCCCATCCGCAGCGGGCCTGCAAGGGCGAAATCTCCAGCGAGAGTTCATGACCGTGCAGCGGGTAGCCCATCTCGGTTCGCAGCGTGTCACGTGCGCCCAGGCCGGCCAGTTGACCGCCCCGGCTCTCCACCTCGGCGGCCAGCGCGTCGAACACGACGGGCGCGCTATCCCACGGCGGCAGCAGTTCGTAGCCGTGCTCACCGGTGTAGCCGGTGCGGCACACCCGCACCGCCACACCGTCGTAGTCGGCGTCGACGTAGCCCATGTAGTCCATGTCGGCCGGCAATTTCAGGGCGTCGAGCACTTCGGCCGATCGCGGGCCCTGCACCGCCAGCACGGCGTACGAGCGGTGCTGATCGGTCACCGTTATCTGCGGCGGGGCAACCTTCTTCAGCTCCGCCACCACCGCAGCGGTGTTGGCGGCGTTGGGCACCAGGAAGATCTCGTCGTCGCTGACGTAGTAGGCGATCAGGTCGTCGATGACACCTCCCTCGGGGGTGCAGCACAGCGTGTACTGGGCCTTCCCCGGACCGATCCGGCCCAGATCGTTGGTCAGCGCGGAGTTGACGAACTCAGCCGCCCCGGGCCCGGCCACCACTGCCTTGCCCAGATGGCTGACGTCGAACAGTCCGACCGCCTCACGGGTGGCGTTGTGCTCGCCGACCGTCCCGGCGTAGGACACCGGCATCAGCCACCCGCCGAACGGGGCGAAGGAGGCTCCGCGGTGCCGGTGCTGGGATTCCAATGGTCCGTGCATCAGGTCGTCGTCGGTCACGAAGCCACCCTAAACGGGACCCGGTTAGGGTGTCGCTGGTGAGCACCCAACCCGGTTACACCGCCCCCACCGTCACCGTCGCCAGCACCATCCCCAAACGGGGCAGCGGTTCGGTCGTCCTGTTGGTCCCGGTGGTCAGCGGGCCGGACGACGACGGCGCACCGAAGGTCGTGGGCGGCCCGTTCCTGGACGCCGAGGCGGTCGGCGAGATCGAGGTGGCACTGCGGGCGCTGGGCGCCAAGGCCGGCCACGAGCAGGTCACCCGACTACACATTCCGTCGCTGCCGGTGGGCAGCGTTCTCGCGGTGGGCCTGGGCGCACCGCGCGACG
>JAPOHV010000018.1 GCA_029979305.1 Mycobacteriaceae bacterium
AGGGTGCGGGAGACCTTCACGGCCTTGTCGACCACATCGTCGACCACGGTCACCACCGGGCGCTCCACCATCCGGGAGACCTGGGCGGGCTTGTCCACCACCTTGTCGACGGTGTCGACCACGAGACGCTCGATGACCCGCTCCAACGTCACGGGTTTGTCGACGACCCGCTCGACGGGACGCTCCACCAGACGTTGGACGGTGTAGGGCTTGTCGACGATGTTGTCGACAATGTTGAGCGGTTGGTTGGGGATCTTGTCAGCCACAGGTGCTCCCTTTCGCGCGACTTGGCCCAGCCAATGGGTCCGTGAGTTGCTGGATCACGCAAGGAGATTCAGCACCGCGGGGGCAGCCAGGTCGTCTGTATTCCGGTTAGGAACTTCAAGCTAGTCAACCGATTGTTTGCCTCGCAAGGTTTCGGCAAAAGTTATTCGGGCGATTTAAACCCTTGCTTATCCCCTTGCCGTGGCAAGCATCCCGGATGGCCGAAAGCGCGCATAGTGAGCCTCTGAGCAGGGATTTTCTGATCTAAGGTGGAGTCCGGGCGCCAGCCGTGCGGCCGGCGCGAAGCCGGGCGTCCCCCCGTATCGGCCGGAACGGACGGTCGTCGTCGCTGAAACTGCAGCCGTTCGTAAAAAAATTATGAAGCGCGGCCCTCCCGGCGGACCCGGCGCACAGGTGCGTGGGCCCGCGCGGCCGGGCGTGGTAAGCCTGACTCATGCCGGACAGCCTCTTCGATCTGCCGGGCCCACCGGCAGCCGCGGAAGTGGGCGGCGCGCCGCTGGCCGTCCGGATGCGGCCGGGCTCCCTCGATGAGGTGGTCGGTCAGGGTCATCTGCTGGGGCCGGCGTCGCCGCTGCGCCGGCTGGTCGAGGGTTCCGGTGCCGCCTCGGTGATCCTCTACGGCCCCCCGGGCACCGGCAAGACCACCCTGGCGTCGCTCATCTCGCACGCGACCGGCCGCCGGTTCGAGGCCCTCTCAGCGCTGAGCGCCGGCGTCAAGGAAGTCCGGGCGGTGATCGACAGCGCCCGGCGGGCCGCCATGCACGGCGAGCAGACCGTGCTCTTCATCGACGAGGTGCACCGATTCTCCAAAACCCAGCAGGACGCGCTGCTGGCAGCCGTGGAGAACCGGGTGGTGCTGCTGGTCGCCGCGACCACCGAGAACCCCTCCTTCTCGGTGGTCGCCCCGCTGCTGTCCCGCTCGCTGATCCTGCAGTTACAGCCACTGACCGCCGAGGAGGTCCGCACCGTGGTCCGCCGCGCCGTCGCCGACCCGCGCGGGCTGGGGGGAAAGGTGGCGATCGAGGACGACGCGGTGCAACTGCTGGTCGAACTGTCCGCCGGCGATGCGCGCCGCGCGCTGACCGCCCTTGAAGTCGCCGCCGAGACCGCCGCCGGCGGCACCGTGACCGCCGAGACCGTCGAGCAGTCCCTCGACCGTGCCGCGGTCCGCTACGACCGGGACGGCGACCAGCACTACGACGTGGTCAGCGCCTTCATCAAGTCGATCCGCGGCTCCGACGTCGACGCCGCGCTGCACTACCTGGCCCGCATGCTGGTGGCGGGGGAGGACCCGCGATTCGTGGCCCGGCGTCTGGTGATCCTGGCCAGCGAGGACATCGGGATGGCGGACCCCACCGCGCTGCCCACCGCCGTCGCCGCGGCCCAGACCGTCGCCCTGATCGGAATGCCCGAAGCCCAGTTGACCCTTGCGCACGCCACCGTCCACCTCGCGACCGCGCCCAAGTCCAACGCCGTCACAACCGCACTGGCCGCCGCGATCGGCGACATCCGCGGCGGAAAGGCCGGTCTGGTGCCGGCCCACCTGCGCGACGGCCACTACTCCGGAGCGGCCCGGCTGGGCAACGCCCAGGGCTACCGGTACCCGCATGACGACCCCGACGGCGTTGTGCCGCAGCAATATCCACCAAACGAGATCGTCGGAGTCGACTACTACAAGCCCACCGGACACGGTGCCGAGCGGGAGATCGCCACCCGGCTGGAGAAGCTGCGCGCGATCATCCGGCGCAGCCGCTGAATCATCCGTCGGCCATGACGAGCCGCCGTAGTTCGGCGCCGTCAGCGCCGGGGAGCATCGCGGTCAGCGATGCCAGCAGCGCCCGGTCGGCCCGCAATGCCGAATAGCTGTAGGTCTCGTCGGGTGTGCCGCTGGAATTGCGATTCCACGCGTCGCGGAACAGCAGCACGAGCCGGCGCTCGGTGTCCACGTCGATCTGATCGTCGGTGTAGGGCACCGGGAACGACCGCACCGGGCCAGGGTAGCGGCTACCTCGGCTGGAGTACCTAGGCTGCACCGCATGAACAGCGAGGTGCTGGAGGTCGACACCTCCCGGCGGCGGACCGTCGATCTGACCGCGCAGCTGCGCCGGTTCTGCGACGGCCGCGGGGACGGGCTGTGCAATGTCTTCGTGCCGCACGCGACGGCGGGCATCGCGATAATCGAGACTGGCGCGGGATCCGACGCCGATCTCGTCGACGCTCTGGAGCGGCTCCTTCCGCGCGACGACCGCTACCGACACGCCCACGGATCGCCCGGGCATGGGGCCGACCACGTGCTGCCCGGAATCGTGTCGCCGTCGGTCAGCGTCCCGGTTTCGGGAGGCAGGCCGCTGCTGGGGACCTGGCAGAGCGTGGTGCTGGTCGACCTCAACCGGGACACCCCCCGCCGGTCGGTCAGGCTGAGCTTCCTGAACGGGTGAGCCGGTACTGTGATGCGGTCGACGCTCGCGTTGATCCCGTGCCCGAACCGCAAGGACCAGCCCACTCGTGCAGACCCATGAGATCAGGAAGCGATTCCTGGATCACTTCGTCGCAGCAGGCCACACCGAGGTGCCCAGCGCGTCGGTGATCCTCGACGACCCGAACCTGCTGTTCGTCAACGCGGGCATGGTCCAGTTCGTGCCGTTCTTCCTCGGCCAGCGCACGCCGCCCTACGACACCGCGGTCAGCGTCCAGAAGTGCATCCGCACCCCCGACATCGACGAAGTCGGCATCACCACCCGGCACAACACCTTCTTCCAGATGGCGGGCAACTTCTCCTTCGGTGACTACTTCAAGCGCCGGGCCATCGAACTGGCCTGGAGCCTGCTGACCAAGCCGGTCGCCGAGGGCGGCTACGGGTTCGACCCGGAAAGGCTGTGGGCCACCGTCTATTACGACGACGACGAGGCCGTGCAGTTGTGGCAGGAGGTCGCGGGCCTGCCGCCCGAGCGCATCCAGCGCCGCGGTATGGCCGACAACTACTGGTCGATGGGAATTCCCGGGCCGTGCGGTCCGTGCTCGGAGATCTACTACGACCGCGGTCCGGAGTACGGGATCGAGGGCGGCCCGGAGGCCAACGAGGACCGCTACATCGAGATCTGGAACCTCGTTTTCATGCAGAACGAGCGCGGCGAGGGCACCAGCAAAGAGGACTTCGAGATCCTCGGCCCGTTGCCGCGCCAGAACATCGACACCGGTATGGGCGTGGAGCGCATCGCCTGCCTGCTGCAGGGCGTGGACAACGTCTACGAGACCGACCTGATGCGGCCGGTGATCGACGCCGTCGCGGCGCGGGCGCCCCGCGGCTACGGCCGGGGCAACGCCGCCGACGACGTCCGCTACCGGGTGATCGCCGACCACTCCCGGACCGCGGCCATCATCATCGGCGACGGGGTCACCCCGTCCAATGAGGGCCGCGGCTACGTGCTGCGCCGACTGCTGCGCCGAATCATCCGTGCCGCCAAGCTTCTCGGGATCGAGGCGCCCATCATCGGCGAGCTCATGGAGTGCGTGCGTGACGCGATGGGGCCGTCCTACCCCGAACTGGTCGCCGACTTCGACCGGATCAAACGCATCGCGGTCGCCGAGGAGACCGCGTTCAACCGCACCCTGGCATCGGGCTCGAAACTGTTCGAGGACGCCGCCGCGGCGACCCGGTCGGCCGGCAGGACCGAACTCGGCGGATCCGACGCCTTCACCCTGCACGACACCTACGGGTTCCCGATCGAACTGACCCTGGAGATGGCCGCCGAGGCCGGGCTGACGGTCGACGAACTCGGTTTCCGCGAACTGATGGCCGAGCAGCGCCGCCGGGCCAAGGCCGACGCGGCCGCCCGCAAGCACGCCCACGCCGACCTGTCGGCGTTCCGCGAACTGGTCGACGCGGGCCCGACCGAATTCACCGGCTTCGACGAACTGAGCTCGCAGGCCCGGATACTGGGCATCTTCGTCGACGGCAAGCGGGTTCCGGTGGTGGCCCACCATCCGCGGGTGCATTCCCAGACGGTTCCGCCCGAGCGGGTCGAGATCGTGCTCGACCGGACCCCGCTGTACGCGGAGTCCGGCGGTCAGATCGCCGACATCGGCTGGCTCGCCGGAACCGGCGCATCGGAGTCGGCCAAAGCCGCCGTCACCGACGTCCAGAAGATCGGCAAGACGCTGTGGGTGCACCGTGTCAACGTCGAGTCCGGCGAGTTCGTCGAGGGCGACACCGTCGTCGCGTCGGTCGATCCTGGCTGGCGCCGCGGTGCAACACAGGGCCACTCCGGTACCCACATGGTGCACGCGGCGCTGCGACAGGTGCTGGGCCCCAACGCCGTTCAGGCCGGGTCGCTGAACCGGCCCGGTTATCTGCGGTTCGACTTCAACTCCCAGAGCGCGCTGACCGACGACCAGCGGACCCGGGTCGAGGAGGTCGCCAACGAGGCCGTGCAGTCAGACTTCCCGGTCAACACCTTCGTCACCGAACTGGACAAGGCCAAGGCGATGGGCGCGATGGCCATGTTCGGCGAGCAGTACCCCGATCGGGTTCGGGTCGTGGAGATCGGCGGACCCTTCTCGCTGGAACTCTGCGGCGGCACTCACGTGCACAACTCCGCCCAGATCGGCCCGATCACCATCCTCAGCGAGTCGTCGGTCGGCTCGGGGGTGCGACGGGTCGAGGCTTACGTCGGCCTCGACTCGTTCCGCCACCTGGCCAAGGAACGCGCGCTGATGGCCGGGCTGGCGTCGTCGCTGAAAGTGCCCTCAGAGGAGGTTCCGGGACGGGTCGCGACCCTGGTCGAACGGCTCCGGACAGCCGAGAAGGAACTCGACCGGATGCGGCTGGCCACGGCGCGCGCGGCCGCGGGCGATGCCGCGGCGGCCTCCGAACAGCTGGGCAGGGTCAGCCTGGTGGCCCAGCGGATGGCCGCCGGTATGACGGCCGCGGACCTGCGGTCGCTGGTCGGCGACATCCGGGGCCGGCTGGGCTCGGACCCGGCGGTGGTGGTGCTGATCGCCGAGAGCGAGGGCACGGTTCCGTTCGTCGTCGCGACGAACCAGGCCGCGCAGGACGCCGGGGTGCGGGCCAACGACCTCATCGCCGCGGTGGCGGCGGCCGTCGGCGGCCGGGGTGGCGGCAAGGCGGATCTGGCGCAGGGGTCCGGTAAGGATCCGGCCGGCATCGACGCCGCCCTCGCGGCTGTGCGCGCGGAACTGGCGCGGAGTTGAGAGTGGCCGCCGAGCGCAACCGCCTGCCCGACCGTCCGGGAGCCGACGACCCGGGGCGCGGTCGGCGGCTGGGGGTCGACGTCGGCACGGTCCGGATCGGGGTGGCAGCCAGCGATCCGGACGGCATTCTGGCGACTCCGGTGGAGACCGTGCGCCGCGAACGCGGCGGCGCTCACCTGCGCCGGCTCGCCGCACTGGTCGCCGAACTGGGAGTCGTCGAGGTCGTGGTGGGTCTGCCGCGCACACTGGCCGATCGCGAGGGCAAGTCAGCCCAGGACGCGATCGCCGTCGCCGAGGAACTCGCCGCTCGGATCGGTCCGGTCCCGATCCGGCTGGCCGACGAGCGGCTGACGACGGTCAGCGCGGCGCGATCCCTCACCGAGGCGGGGGTGCGAGCGAAAAAACAGCGGGGGATGATCGACCAGGCCGCCGCCGTGGCTATCCTGCAAGGCTGGCTCGACCAACGCCGCAACGCGGCCACGACACCGAGAGAGTGACGATGCCCGAGGACGTGACACCCGGCGACCCGACGCCGGAGGACGCGGCGTACCGCGAAGCGGTATTCGACGAGGTCGTGGCCGAGGACCCGCGCCCCCAGCGGGCCGAGCCGGTGGCCGTCGGCACGCCCCGGCGGACGGCGTCGGCACCCCAGGCCAGGGGCAACCGGGGCCGGCTGCTAGGTCTGCTGGGTCTGCTGGTGGCCGTCGGTGTGGGCGTGTGGCTGCTCGGGCCGCGGTTGTTCGGCGGCCCGGCCCTGCCGAAGGACTACACCGGCGAGGGCAAGGAAGACATCGTCATCGAGGTTCACCCGGGCGACTCCGGATCGGTGATCGCCCAGGATCTGGTCGACAAGGACGTCATCGGCGACGTCGGGATGTTCATCGGTGCGGCCTCGGGCAACGCCGAACTGGCCGCGATCCAGCCGGGCTACTACAAGCTGCGCACCCAGATCCCCGCGGCCGCCGCCGTGCAGAAGCTCACCGACCCGAAGTCGCGGGTCGGCAAGCTGGTGATCCCCGAGGGCAAACAACTCGACGACATCGAGGTGGTCGGGACCGGCAAGGTCAACGAGGGCATCTTCTCGCTGATCGCCGAAGCCAGCTGTGTGGATCTCAACGGAACCGAGAAGTGCGTTTCGGCCAAGGACCTCAAGGCCGCCGCCGAGGAGGGCACGCTGCAGTCCCTCAACGTGCCGGACTGGGCCATGAAGGGCGCCGGCGCGATGGGTCAGAGCCACCGGCGGATCGAGGGGCTGATCGCCCCGGGCACCTGGAACATCAACCCGTCGTCGTCGGCCAAGGAAATCCTCGCCAAGCTCGTCGGCGACAGCGGGGAGCGCTACGTCAAAGGCGGGATCCTGGATGCGGCGAAGGGTCTAAACATCTCGCCCTACGAGGTGCTGATCGTCGGTTCACTGGTGCAGAAGGAGGCCCAGCCCGCCGACTTCGACAAGGTGGCCCGCGTCATCTACAACCGGCTGGCCAGCGACTACGACCGGCTGGAATTCGACTCCACGGTGAACTACCCGCTGGATCGCCAGGAAGTCGCCACCACCGACACCGACCGGCACACCGAGACGCCGTGGAACACCTACGCCAAAGCGGGCCTGCCCGCCACGCCCATCTGCTCGCCGGGCGCCGATGCGCTGTCCGCGGCCGAGAAGCCCGCGGCAGGCGACTGGCTGTACTTCGTGACCATCGACTCCGACGGAACGACGTTGTTCACCAGCGACTACCAGGAGCACCTGGCCAACCGGGACAAGGCTCTCAACAGCGGCGTGCTCGATTCCGGACGATGACGTGACTGCGCGAAAGGCGGCCGTTCTCGGCTCGCCGGTCGCGCATTCCCGCTCCCCGCAGTTGCACCTGGCCGCCTACCGCGCGCTCGGGCTGGACGACTGGACGTATCAGCGCATCGATTGCACGGCAGACGAATTGCCGGCTCTGATAAAAGGTTTCGGGCCCGAGTGGGTCGGCGTCTCGGTCACCATGCCCGGTAAGTTCGCGGCGTTGCGGGTCGCGGAGGAACGGACCGAACGAGCCGAGCTGGTCGGTTCGGCCAACACCCTGGTGCGCACCGGCACCGGCTGGCGCGCCGACAACACCGATATCGACGGGGTGGCCGGTGCCCTTGGTTTCACGGCGGGGGCCGGGTCGGCCTCGCACGTCGGACTGCGCCGCGCGCTCGTGCTGGGATCCGGCGGAACGGCGCCGGCCGCAGTGGTGGCACTGGCCGGCTTGGGCTTCACCGACATCACCGTGGCGGCCCGCAGCCGGGACAAGGCCGCGCGGCTGCTCGAGCTGGGCCCCCGACTGGGCGTCGCGATCAGCTTCCACGACCTGGCCGGGCCCGGCCTGCGCGAACTCGCCGGCCGGACCGATGTCCTGGTCAGCACCATCCCGGCCGACGCGGCTGCCGGGTACGCGCCCAGCCTCGCCGGGGTTCCGGTGCTGCTCGACGCGATCTACGACCCGTGGCCGACCCCACTGGCCCGGGCGGTTTCCGCGGCGGGCGGCGAGGTGATCAGCGGACTGCAGATGCTGCTGCATCAGGCGTTCAGCCAGGTCGAACAATTCACAGGCCGACCGGCGCCGCGCGAACAGATGGCGGCCGCCCTGGCCTAGCCTGCCGCCATGGGTTCGGGCACGGTGGCCGCGGGTGTTGCGGTGGTGGTGTGGGCGGTGGTGCTGTCGGCCATCGACATCACCCGCCGGCGGCTGCCGAATGCCCTCACCCTGCCGGGCGCCGCGGCCATTCTCACCGGCTGCGCGCTCGGCGGCCACGGGCCGGCCGCGCTGCTGGGGTCGGCGGCGCTCGGCGGCCTCTACCTCGCGGTACACCTCGCCGATCCGGCCGGGCTGGGCGGCGGCGACGTCAAGCTTGCAGTGGGCCTGGGCGCGCTCACCGGGGCCATGGGCGCACCGGTATGGGTGCTGGCGGCGCTGGGCGCCCCGCTGCTGACCGCGGTGGCCGGGATCATCGCCGCGCTGCGCCGGCGGGGCGGAGCCGTGGCGCACGGCCCGTCGATGTGCGCGGCCAGCCTGCTGGCCGCGGCACTGGCGGTGTTCTAGGCCCGGGACAGATTGGGACCGGCTCACCCGACGTGGGAAGATGATCGCGTGTTGCGTTGGACCACCGCCGGTGAATCCCACGGCCGCGCCCTGGTGGCCGTGGTCGAGGGCATGGTTGCCGGGGTGCAGGTGGACTCCGCCGATATCGCCGCCCAGCTGGCCCGCCGCCGGCTGGGCTACGGCCGCGGGGCGCGGATGAAGTTCGAGCAGGACGAGGTCGCGGTCCTGGCCGGGGTGCGCCACGGCATCACACTGGGCGGGCCGATCGCCATCGAGATCGGCAACTCGGAGTGGCCGAAGTGGGAGACGGTGATGGCGGCCGACCCGGTCGACGCGGCCGAGCTGGATGTGGCGCGCAACGCGCCGCTCACCCGGCCCAGGCCCGGCCACGCCGACTACGCAGGCATGCTCAAGTACGGCTTCGACGACGCCCGCCCGGTGCTCGAGCGCGCCAGCGCGCGGGAGACCGCGGCCCGGGTGGCCGCGGCGACCGTCGCGCGCGCGTTCCTGCGTCAGGCGCTCGGCGTGGAGGTGGTTTCTCACGTGATATCCATCGGCGCCTCCGACCCGTACGACGGCCCGCCGCCCACCCCGGCCGACCTGCCCCGTATCGACGAGAGCCCGGTTCGCGCCTTCGACGCCGCCGCGGAGGCGTCGATGATCGCCGAGATCGAGGCCGCCAAGAAGGACGGCGACACCCTCGGCGGGGTGGTGGAGGTGGTCGCCCACGGGCTGCCGATCGGGCTGGGCTCATTCACCAGCGGGGATAACCGGCTGGACAGCCAGCTGGCCGCCGCTGCGATGGGCGTCCAGGCCATCAAGGGCGTCGAGATCGGCGACGGTTTCGAAACCGCGCGCCGCCGCGGCAGCGGGGCCCACGACGAGATGTTCCCCGGCCCCGACGGTGTGGTGCGTTCCACCAACCGGGCCGGCGGGCTCGAGGGCGGCATGACCAACGGCCAGCCGCTGCGGGTGCGCGCGGCCATGAAACCGATCTCCACGGTCCCGCGTGCGCTGGCCACCGTGGACCTGGCCACCGGCGAACCCGCCGCGGCGATCCACCAGCGCTCCGACGTCTGCGCGGTCCCGGCGGCCGGAGTCGTCGTGGAGGCGATGGTGGCGCTGGTGCTGGCGCGGGCGGCGCTGGAGAAATTCGGCGGCGACTCGCTGTCGGAGACCCGTCGCAACATCGAGGGCTATCTGCGGGAGATCGCCGCGCGCGAAGGCCGGTCTGATTCGGTACGGCTGTCGGGGTAGTGCAGATGGCACCCAAGGCCGTGCTGATCGGGCTGCCCGGCTCGGGAAAATCGACCATCGGTCGTCGGCTCGCAAAAACCATGGGGCTCAACCTTGTTGACACCGACGCCGAGATCGAGCGTCGCACCGGACGCACCATCGCCGAGATCTTCGCCGCCGACGGCGAAGCCGGCTTCCGCCGCATCGAGGAGGAGGTGATCCGCGAGGCGCTGCGCGACCACGACGGCATCCTGTCGCTCGGCGGCGGCGCGGTCACCACCCCCGGTGTGCGCAAGGAACTGGCCGGCCACACTGTCGTCTACCTGGAAATCAGTGCCTCCGAAGGCGTTCGGCGCACCAGCGGCAGCACGGTTCGCCCGCTGCTCGCCGGCCCGGACCGGGCGGAGAAGTATCGCGAGCTGATGACGGCGCGCGCACCGCTCTACCGGCGAGTGGCCACTGTCCGGGTCAACACCAACCGGCGCAATCCCGGTGCGGTGGTCCGCTACATCGTCAGCCGGCTGGAGAATCCGGAGCCGCCCCGCCGCCGCCGGCCATCCTGGCGACGCCCCGCCGCCACGGCGTCCCCCGTCCAGCCGGCCGCCGCACCGGACGCGCCGCCACCCGCTCCGGTCGACCTCGGTCCGGTCACCCCGGCCACGCTGGCGGCCCGGCGCGGGGGATTGCACAAATGAGCGAGGCCATCGACGTCGCCGTCGATCCGCCGTACCCGGTGATCATCGGCACCGGGGTGCTCGACCGGCTCACCGGCCTGCTCGCCGACCGCCACAAAGTGGTGATCCTGCATCAGCCGGCGCTGACCGACACCGCCGAGACGGTGCGGAACAGCTTGTCCGGCAGTGGAGTTGATGCTCATCGCATCGAACTGCCCGACGCCGAGGCTGGCAAGGACCTGCCGGTGGTCGCCTTCATCTGGGAGGTCCTCGGCCGCATCGGGGTCGGCCGCAGGGACGCCATCGTCAGCCTGGGCGGCGGTGCCGCCACCGACGTCGCCGGCTTCGCGGCGGCCACCTGGCTGCGCGGCGTCGACATCGTCCATGTGCCGACCAGCCTGCTGGCCATGGTCGACGCCGCCATCGGCGGCAAGACCGGGATCAACACCGACGCCGGCAAGAACCTGGTCGGGGCGTTCCATCAACCGGCGGCGGTGCTGGTCGACCTCGGTCTGCTGACGACGCTGCCACACCACGAACTGGTGGCGGGAATGGCCGAGATCGTCAAAGCCGGCTTCATCGCCGACCCGGTGATCCTGGAGTTGATCGAAGCCGACCCGCAGGCTGCGCTGGATCCTGCCGGAACCGTGCTGCCCGAACTGATCCGGCGGGCGGTCCAGGTCAAGGCCGACGTGGTCGCCGCCGACGAGAAGGAGTCGGCGCTGCGCGAGATCCTCAACTACGGGCACACCCTGGCCCACGCCATCGAGCGCCGCGAGCGCTACCGGTGGCGGCACGGCGCCGCGGTGTCGGTCGGCCTGGTATTCGCCGCCGAGCTGGCCCGGCTGGCGGGACGTCTCGACGACGACACCGTGCGCCGGCACCGCGACGTGCTGACCAGTCTGGGCCTGCCGGTGGACTATGACGCCGAGGCGCTTCCGGAACTGCTGAAGTACATGGCGGGGGACAAGAAGACCCGTTCGGGGACTTTGCGTTTCGTGGTGCTCGACGGTCTGGCAAAACCCGGCCGGCTGGAGGGCCCGGATCCGGCCCTGTTGGCGGCCGCCTACGCCGAGGTGTCACGCGAACAGGAGACGACACGATGACGACGGTGCTGATTCTCAACGGCCCCAACCTCGGGCGGCTGGGCCGGCGGGAACCGGATGTCTACGGCAGCACCAGTCACGACGATCTCGCCGCGATGATCGAGACCGAGGCCACCGCGCTGGGTCTGTCGGCGGTGGTGCGCCAGAGCGACAGCGAGGCTCAGCTGATCGCCTGGGTGCACGCCGCCGCCGACGCCGGCGACCCGGTGATCCTCAACGCGGGGGCGCTGACGCACACGTCGATCGCGTTACGCGACGCCTGCGCGGAACTGCGTGCCCCGCTGATCGAGGTGCACATCTCCAATGTCTATGCGCGCGAGGACTTCCGGCATAACTCCTACCTCAGCGGGGTGGCCACCGGTGTGATCGTGGGACTGGGGCTGCAGGGTTACCTGCTGGCGCTGCGGTACCTAGCCGCGAACGGCTGAGTGGTACCGGGCCGAGAGCCGCTGAACCGCGGTCAGCGATCGTGGTCGTGACGGCGCAGTTCGGCCTCTTCGTGCTCGATCCGGACCGCCTCCCGGGCGTCCTGCCGCCAGTTCATCTCGCTGCGGGACACCGCGTACTCGGCGTTGGGATCGTTCTCGTAGACCGCCTCGAACACGTCCCCCTCGCCGCGGCTGCGCGGTTCGTTGGGGCGGCGGCGGTCGACCAGCCAGCGGCCGACGCCCACGCCGAAGGTCGCGGGCAGGAACACCATCAGGGCGGTGAAGGCGGGGAACACGATGAGTTCGGGGCCCAGGCCGTCGACGTATACCGCCGAGACGAAGTGCGAGATGATCCAGGTCACCAGGCCGCTGAGCACCCCGGCGATCAGACCGGCCATCAGCCAGCGCATGGCCAGGTCGCGCCGCCGGTCGGGATCGGGGTTGTCCCGGGCGTCGGCCATACCGTCGATCACGCCCCAGATCAGAGCCGGGATCGCGAACAGCGCCATAAGCCCGAAGCTGATCTTGCCGGAGTTGGTGGGGGATGCGTTGATCAGCGAACCCTGCACCACTCGAAGCACAACCATTCCGATCGCGAACGCCAGCCCGCGCGGTAACCACGTCGTCATGGGCCATGAGCCTAGCGAGTACCGTCACCAACCGTGACACATTGCCGACGCCGGGACCGGTTGGCGGCGTGTCTGGCCGCCGACGAACTGGACGCCATCCTGGTCAGCGACCTGGTCAATGTGCGGTATCTGACCGGATTCACCGGCTCCAACGCCGCTCTGCTGGTGTTCGCCGACGACACGCCGGCCGTGCTCGCCACCGACTCCCGCTACCGCACCCAGGCAGCGCGCCAGGCCCCTGACCTGCACACCGTCATCGAACGGGCCTGCGGACGCCACCTGGTGGGGCGGGCGGTGGCCGGGGGCGCGCGCCGGATCGGCTTCGAAAGCCACGTGGTCACCGTGGACGGGTTCGACGCGCTGTGCGGCGAGTTGGGCGGCAGCGGCGCCGAACTGGTCCGCGTCTCAGCCGCGGTGGAGACGCTGCGCGAGGTCAAGGACCCCGGTGAGATCTCACTGCTGCGGCTGGCCTGCGAGGCCGCCGACGCCGCGCTGACCCGGCTGATCGAGGACGGCGGGGTGCGGCCCGGCCGCTCCGAGCGGGCCGTCGCGCGTGAGTTGGAGGCGCTGATGCTCGACAACGGCGCCGACGGCCCCTCATTCGAGACGATCGTCGCCGCCGGCGCGAACTCGGCGGTTCCGCACCACCGGCCCACCGACGCCGTGTTGGAGCGGGGCGACTTCGTCAAGATCGACTTCGGGGCGGCAGTCGGCGGGTACCACTCCGACATGACCCGCACCTTCGTGCTGGGGCCCGCCGCGACCTGGCAGCGCGAGGTCTACGCGCTGGTGTCGGCGGCTCAACAGGCCGGTGTGGCGGCGCTGCGGCCCGGCGCGGAGCTGGCGGCCATCGACGGTGCCGCCCGCACCGTCATCGCCGAGGCCGGCCACGGCGAGCACTTCGGCCACGGACTGGGCCACGGGGTGGGCTTGCAGATCCATGAAGCGCCCGGAATCGGCTCGGCGGCCGCCGGTACACTGCGTCCTGGCTCGGTGGTCACCGTGGAACCCGGCGTTTACCTGGCCGGCCGCGGCGGCGTCCGCATCGAAGACACTCTCGTCGTCGGTGCCAGGGCCCCCGAGCCGCTGACCCGGTTCCCCAAGGACCTGGCCACCCTCTAGGAAGCGTCAACAAGGAGAACGACAGACCGTGGCGACCACTGCCGACTTCAAGAACGGCCTCGTACTGAACATCGACGGACAGCTCTGGCAGATCATCGAGTTCCAGCACGTCAAGCCCGGCAAGGGCCCGGCTTTCGTGCGGACCAAGCTCAAGAACGTGCTCTCCGGCAAGGTCGTCGACAAGACCTACAACGCCGGGGTGAAGGTGGAGACCGCCACGGTGGACCGTCGCGATGCCACCTACCTGTACCGCGACGGCAGTGACTTCGTGTTCATGGACTCGGAGGACTTCGAACAGCACCCGCTGCCGGAGTCGCTGGTGGGCGATTCGGCCGGTTTCCTGCTCGAGGGCATGCCGGTGCAGATCGCCTTCAACGAGGGCGCCCCGCTGTACCTGGAACTGCCGGTCACGGTCGAACTCGAGGTCGCCCACACCGAACCCGGTCTGCAGGGCGACCGCTCCAACGCGGGCACCAAGCCGGCCACCCTGGAGACCGGCGCGGAGATCCAGGTGCCGCTGTTCATCAACGTCGGCGACAAGCTGAAGGTCGACTCCCGCGACGGCAGCTACCTGGGCAGAGTGAATGCGTGATCCGGCCGGCTAGCCGTGGCTGACCGCAAGCCGGACAAGGGGCGATCCCAGGGTCGCCATCAGGCCCGCAAGCGTGCCGTCGACCTGCTCTTCGAAGCCGAGGCACGCGGCCTGTCGGCCGCCGAGGTGGCCGCGGGCCGGGCGGAGCTGGCCGATGCGAATCCCGATGTGTCGCCGCTGAACCCGTACACCGTGACCGTCGCCGACGGTGTCAGCCGGCACGCCGCGCACATCGACGAACTGATCAGCTCGCACCTGCAGGGCTGGACGCTGGAGCGGCTGCCGGCCGTCGACCGGGCGATTCTGCGGGTGGCGGTGTGGGAACTGCTGCACGCCGACGACGTCCCCGAACCGGTCGCCGTCGACGAGGCCGTCGAGTTGGCCAAGGAACTGTCCACCGACGAGTCGCCGGGCTTCGTCAACGGCGTGCTGGGTCAGGTCATGCTGGTGACGCCGCAGATCCGGGCGGCTGCCGCGGCGGTCCGCAAGCCGGATCAGCCGGCCCCGGGAATGGACGCGCGCACGCATTTCGCCGAGCTGGCCGCGGTGTGGGACGAGCAGGCCGAGGCGATGGACGCCTCGATGGGCCGGCACGGCTCGGCGGCACGGCTGGCGCTCGCCGCCCGGCCCGGCGAGCGGATCATCGACATCGGTTGCGGCCCGGGCATCTCCGCGGTGGCGCTGGGCGCCGAGGCCGGCCCGGACGGCTGGGTGGCGGCGGTGGACGTCGTCCCGCAGCTGGCCGACGCGGCCGATCGCCGGCTGTCGGCGGCCGGGCTGCGCGGCGCCGGGTTCGCCGCCGACGCGGCGACGGCCGATCTGGCGGCGGTGGCCGGGGACGGGCGGCCGTTCGACGCCGTCCACTCCAGATTCGGGCTGATGTTCTTCCCGCAGCCGGATGTGGCCTTCGCCAACATCTTTCGCGCCCTGCGGCCGGGCGGGCGGCTGGCCGCATCGGTCTGGCAACACCTGGACCGCAACCCATGGATGGCGCTGACCACCGCGACCGCCACCCAGATTCTCGGCATCGACCGTCCGCCGCTTCCGGCGCCGGGCTCCCCGGGTCCGTTCTCGCTGGCCGACCCGGTGGTAACCGAGCGGCTGCTGATCGGCGCGGGATTCACCGATGTCGCGCTGGAATCGGTGGAGTCGCCGTTCGTCTTCCCCGGCGATGGCTCCGAAGCCGCCGAACGGGTGCTCAGCGCCGGTCCGCTCGGAGCCGCGTTCCTCTCCGCCGGCGAGTCCCGCCGCCGCGAGGTGGTCGCCGGCGTGGTGGCGGCGCTGGACAAGCATCGCGGCGAATCGGGGATCGAGGTTCCCGCCGCCTCCTGGTGCATCACGGCGCGCCGGCCGGTCTAGAACCCCAGGGCGTCGTAGGTCCGGCGGACGAACTTCGGCTGCACCGATTGCAGCCGGGCGAAGGCGGTGTTGCCGGCCACCGCGGCCGCCGCCGCCGTGAGGTCCGGATAGTTCTGGATGAGGTAGATCAGGATCAGGTCATTGGCCGGGTCGGCCTGCCACCAGGTGCCGTAGGCGCCCGGCCAGCCGAACGTGCCCAGTCCGCCGGGACCGAACAGCCGGGCCGATTTCGACGGGTCGGTGACCACCGACAGGTTCAGCCCGAACCCGCGGCCGATCCAGAACGGCGCGCCCAGGAACGGGGCCCGCTTCTGTTCCCCGGTCAGCCGGTCGGTGCGCATCAGCCGCACCGACTCCTCCGTCAGCACCCGCACCCCGTCGACCTCCCCGCCGGCCAGCAGCATCCGGGCGAACCTGAGGTAGTCGTCGGCGGTGGAGAGCAGGCTCGCCCCGCCCTGGCTGAACCGCGGTTCGCGCACCGGCGCCGGGCCCATGGCGTCGTGGTGCAGCACGCCCTGCTGGTCGACCCGGTACATGGTGGCCGCCCGCGCCCGCTGTTGCGGGCTGACGTAGAAGCCGGTGTCGGGCATGCCCAGCGGGCCGAAGATCCGTTCGGTCAGCACATCCTGCAGCGGCCTGTCCTCGATGCGGGAGATGATGATGCCCAGCAGTTCGGTGCTGTGGCTGTAGGTCTGGCGTTCGCCGGGCTGGTGAACCAGCGGCAGCCCCGCCACCTCGCTGATCCAATGGTCGGCGTCCTGGCGCAGTGACACCTGCGCATAGGCGTGGCTGATCGGGCCGGTCACCGAGAAGGAGTAGGCCAGTCCGCTGCGGTGTGTCATCAGGTCTTCGACCGTGATCGGCCGGACGGCCGGCACGGTGCGGTCCAGCGGCCCGGTGGGATCGGCGAGCACCCGCATGTCGGCCATCTCCGGCAGCCACCGGGTGATCGGGTCGGTCAGCGCGAGCTTTCCCTCCTCGGCCAGCGCCATCGCCGCGGCCACCGTCACCGGCTTGGTCATCGAGGCGATCCGGAAGATGGTGTCGCGCTGCATGGGCAGGCCGGCCTCGATGTCGCGGTGGCCGATCGCGTTGACCTGCAGCACTTCTCCGCGATGCCACACCAGCGTCACCGCACCGGACAGCAGTCCGGCGTCGACCGCCGCTGCGATGGAGGTCTGGTTGTCGGCGAGGCTCACCGCGGGGAGTCTACGCAAGCCCGGCGCGCCCGCCGGGCCGCCGCCGGGCGGGTGTTAGGCTTCGCGCGATCGACATCCTTTAACGATCCGTCCGGCGAGGCGGAGAAGGAGGTCTCACCGGTGGCTACCACCGACCGGGAACTCATGTCCGAGGCGGACGTCGGGAGAACCATTTCCCGCATCGCCCATCAGATCATCGAGAAGACCGCCCTCGACGGCGCCGATGCCCCCCGTGTGGTGCTGCTGGGAATTCCGACGCGCGGGGTCACCCTGGCCGACCGGTTGGCCGTGAAGGTCCGCGAGTTCTCCGGCGTGACCGTCGAACGCGGCGCCCTGGACATCACGCTCTACCGCGACGATCTGGACTCAAAGCCGCCCCGCGCGCTGGAGGAGACCTCGATCCCGGCCGGCGGCATCGACGGCGCCCTGGTGATCCTGGTCGATGACGTGCTCTACACCGGTCGCTCGGTGCGCTCGGCACTGGACGCGCTGCGCGACATCGGCCGGCCGAAATCGGTCCAGTTCGCGGTGCTGGTCGACCGCGGTCACCGTGAACTGCCGGTTCGGGCGGACTACGTCGGCAAGAACGTCCCCACCTCGCGGGCCGAGAACGTCAAGGTGCGACTCGCCGAGGACGACGGCGTCGAGGGCATCTGGATCGCCCCGGAAGGTGGGCCCCCGCGATGAGCGTGCGGCACCTGCTGTCCGCCGCCGACCTGTCGCGCGACGAGGCCACCGCGATTCTCGACGACGCCGACCGGTTCAAGCAGGCGCTGCTGGGCCGCGAGGTCAAGAAACTGCCGACGCTGCGCGGGCGCACCATCATCACGATGTTCTACGAGAACTCCACCCGCACCCGGGTCTCCTTCGAGGTGGCGGGCAAGTGGATGAGCGCCGACGTCATCAACGTCAGCGCGTCGGGATCCTCGGTGGCCAAGGGCGAGTCGCTGCGCGACACCGCGCTGACTCTGCGGGCCGCCGGGGCGGACATGCTGATCATCCGGCACCCCGCTTCGGGGGCGGCGCAACAATTGGCCGAATGGACGTTGGAGGCCGATGGCACCGGCCCCTGCGTGGTCAACGCCGGCGACGGCACCCATGAGCACCCCACCCAGGCACTGCTCGATGCGCTGACCATCCGGCAGCGTCTCGGCGACATCGAGGGACGGCGGGTCGTCATCGTCGGCGATGTCCTGCACAGCCGGGTGGCCCGGTCCAATGTCGCGCTGCTCCAGACGCTCGGGGCGGAGGTGGTGCTGGTCGCTCCGCCGACCCTGCTGCCCGTCGGGGTGGCCGACTGGGGCGGCGCGAGCGTCTCCCACGACCTCGACGCCGAACTGCCCGCCGCCGACGCGGTGATGATGCTGCGGGTGCAGGCCGAGCGGATGAACGGCGGATTCTTCCCCTCCGAGCGCGAGTACTCCATCCGCTACGGCCTGTCCGACCGTCGACAGGCCATGCTGCCCGAGCACGCCGTCGTCCTGCACCCCGGGCCGATGCTGCGTGGCATGGAGATCTCCTTCTCGGTTCCCGACTCCTCGCAGTCGGCTGTGCTGCAACAGGTTTCCAACGGGGTGCACGTGCGAATGGCGGTGCTGTTCCATCTGCTGGTGGGCACCGACGCGGAGGTGGGTGTGTGAGTTCCGGTGAGATTCTGATCCGCGGTGTGCGGCTGTACGGCGAGGGTGAACCCGTCGACGTGCTGGTCTCCGACGGCCAGATCGCCGCGATCGGGCCCGGACTGAAGGCGCCGAAGGGTGCGGCGGTGGTCGACGCACCCGGCCAGGTGCTGCTGCCGGGCCTGGTTGACCTGCACACCCACCTGCGCGAACCGGGCCGGGAGTACGCCGAGGACATCGAAACCGGTTCGGCAGCAGCGGCTTTGGGCGGGTATACCGCGGTGTTCGCGATGGCCAACACCGACCCGGTCGCCGACAGCCCGGTGGTCACCGACCACGTCTGGCGGCGCGGACAGCAGGTCGGCCTGGTCGACGTGCACCCGGTGGGGGCGGTCACCGTCGGGCTGGCCGGCAAGCAGCTCACCGAGATGGGACTGATGGCCGACGGCGTCGGTCAGGTGAGGATGTTCTCCGACGACGGCATCTGCGTGCACGACCCGCTGGTGATGCGCCGGGCCCTGGAGTACGCCGCCGGGCTGGGAGTGCTGATCGCCCAACACGCCGAGGAGCCCCGACTGACCGCCGGTGCGGTCGCCCACGAGGGCCCCAATGCCGCCCGGCTCGGACTGGCCGGCTGGCCGCGGGCCGCCGAGGAGTCCATCGTCGCCCGCGATGCGCTGCTGGCCCGCGATGCCGGGGCGCGGGTGCATATCTGCCATGCCTCCACCGCGGGAACCGTCGAGATCCTGAAATGGGCCAAGCAGCAGGGGATTTCGATCACCGCCGAGGTGACGCCGCACCACCTGATGCTCGACGACAGCCTGCTGGCCAGCTACGACGGCCGCAACCGGGTCAACCCGCCGCTGCGGGAGGCCTCCGACGCGCAAGCGCTGCGTCGGGCGCTGGCCGACGGTGTCATCGACTGCGTCGCGACCGACCACGCCCCGCACGCCGAACACGAGAAGTGCTGCGAATTCTCACAGGCTCGCCCCGGCATGCTCGGTCTGCAGACGGCTTTGTCGGTGGTGGCGGCCACCATGGTCGCCCCGGGACTACTGGACTGGCGCGGCGTGGCCCGGGTGATGAGCGAGAACCCGGCCCGCATCGTCGGCCTTCCGGACCATGGACGCCCGCTGGAGGTCGGCGAGCCGGCCAACCTCGTCGTCGTCGATCCGGACGCCACCTGGACCGTGGCGGGTAGCGCACTGGCCAGCCGCTCGGCCAACACCCCGTACGAGGCCATGGCGCTGCCGGCCGTGGTCACCGCCACACTGCTACGCGGCCGGATCACCGCGATGGACGGCAGGGCCGTACCAGCATGAACACCCCGACCGCCATCGGAACCTTCGTCTTCGGGTTCGTCATCGTGGTGCTGATCGGGGTGGTGATCCGGCGGATGCTGCGCGGGTGGCGCAACCGGGCCGAGCGTCAGACCCGGCTCATCGGCGATCTGCCGGCGATGCCGGACATGGTCGGCTCCGCCGTCAACGCGCCCACCCGCGGCCTGTACCTGGGTTGCACCATCGCGCCGGACTGGCTGGACCGGGTGAATGTCGGGGACCTGGGCTACCGGTGCAAAGCGGTGCTGACCCGCTACCCGCAGGGGATCCTGCTGGAACGCTCCGGGGCCGGCCCGATCTGGATGCCCGCCGAGTCGATCTCGGCGGTGCGCACCGAACGCGCCATGGCCGGAAAGGTGTTGCCCGGCAGGGGTCACGGTGAATCGCCCGGCGGCATCCTGGTGATCCGCTGGCGGCTTCCCTCGGGCACCGAGATCGACACCGGTTTCCGCGGCGACGACCGCGGCGTCTACCCGCAATGGACAGGAGCAGGGCTGTGAGCCATCAGAAAGCCGTCCTGGTGCTCGAGGACGGGCGCGTCTACACCGGCACCACGTTCGGGGCAGTCGGTCAGACGCTCGGCGAGGCGGTGTTCTCCACCGGGATGTCGGGCTACCAGGAGACCCTCACCGATCCCAGCTACCACCGCCAGATCGTGATCGCCACCGCCCCGCAGATCGGCAACACCGGCTGGAACCACGAGGACGGCGAGAGCCGCGGCGACCGGATCTGGGTGGCCGGCTATGTGGTGCGCGATCCCTCGCCGCGGGCGTCGAACTGGCGTGCCACCGGGACCCTGCAGGACGAACTCGTGCGCCAGGGCATCGTCGGGATCGCCGGGGTGGACACCCGTGCGATCGTCCGGCACCTGCGCACCAGGGGTTCGATGCGGGCCGGGGTGTTCTCCGGCGACGCACTGGCCGGCGACGCCGAACTACTGCAGCGCGTGCGTGATCAGCCGGCCATGCTGGGAGCAGACCTGTGCGGCGAGGTGAGCACTGCCGCGGGATACGTCGTCGAACCGCAAGGCCCGCAACGGTTCACCGTCGCGGCGCTGGATCTGGGCATCAAGACCAACACCCCGCGCAACTTCGCGCTGCGCGGCATCCGCACCCACGTGCTGCCGTCATCGGCCACCTTCGCCCAGATCGAGGATCTCTCACCGGACGGGGTCTTCCTGTCCAACGGGCCCGGTGACCCTGCCACCGCGGACCGGGTGGTCGCCGTCACCCGCGAGGTGCTCGCCGCCGGCATCCCGCTGTTCGGCATCTGTTTCGGCAACCAGATCCTGGGCCGCGCCCTGGGGCGGTCCACCTACAAGATGGTGTTCGGTCACCGTGGCATCAACGTCCCGGTGATCGACCACGCCACCGGCCGGGTCGCCGTCACCGCCCAGAACCACGGCTTCGCTTTGGAAGGGGAGCGGGGCGAGGTCTTCGACACCGACTTCGGGCCCGCAGTGGTCAGCCACACCTGCGCCAACGACGGTGTGGTGGAGGGGGTCAAGCTGGTCAGCGGGCGGGCGTTCTCGGTGCAGTACCACCCGGAGGCCGCAGCCGGCCCGCACGACGCGAACTACCTGTTCGACCAGTTCGTCGGACTGATGGAGGGACAGCGCTAGATGCCACGCCGCACCGACCTCAACCACGTCCTGGTCATCGGATCCGGGCCCATCGTGATCGGGCAGGCCTGCGAGTTCGACTACTCCGGCACCCAGGCCTGCCGGGTGCTGCGCTCCGAGGGCCTGACCGTCAGCCTGGTCAACTCCAACCCGGCGACCATCATGACCGACCCGGAGTACGCGGACTACACCTACGTCGAGCCGATCACCCCGGCGTTCGTGGAGAAGGTGATCGCCCAACAGGCCGAGCGCGGCCAGCCCATCGACGCGCTGCTTGCCACTCTGGGCGGGCAGACCGCGCTGAACACCGCCGTCGCGCTGTACGAGAACGGCGCCCTGGAACGTTACGGCGTGGAACTGATCGGCGCCGACTTCGAGGCGATCCAGCGCGGCGAGGACCGGCAGAAGTTCAAGGACATCGTCACCAAGGTCGGCGGCGAATCCGCCCGCAGTCGAGTCTGTTTCACCATGGACGAAGTGCGCGACACCGTCGCCGAACTCGGGCTGCCGGTCGTCGTCCGGCCATCCTTCACGATGGGCGGGCTGGGCTCGGGCATGGCGGCCAGCGTCGAGGACGTCGAGCGGATGGCCGGGGAGGGCCTGGCGGCGTCGCCGAGCGCGAATGTGCTCATCGAGGAGTCGATCTACGGCTGGAAGGAATACGAACTTGAGTTGATGCGCGACGGCAACGACAACGTCGTCGTGGTCTGTTCGATCGAGAACGTCGACCCGATGGGCGTGCGCACCGGCGACTCGGTGACCGTCGCCCCGGCGATGACGCTGA
>JAPOHV010000218.1 GCA_029979305.1 Mycobacteriaceae bacterium
CGGCGCGCCCGCGGTCAGCGCGGCCTCGGCGGCCGGCGCCGCCCACGCCCGGGCGGCCTCGAGCTTCTGCTGTGCCACCGTGCGCTCGGCGGCCAGCCGGTCGATCTCGGACTGCTGTGCGCGGAAGGTGCTCTGGGCCTCGGTCAGCGCCGCCACCGCGGCGTCCTGACTGCTCTGCGCAGCCTTGACCGCGTCATCGGCCCGGAGTTTGGCGGCCTCGGCGGCGGCGTCGGAGCTGACCGCCGCGGTGCGTGCCTGCCGCAATCCGACCAGGACGCGCTCGGAACTGAGCGCCAGCGTCTGGCCGGCGGAAGCGGTGGAGATGATCTCGTCAGGGGTGCGGGCCATCATCAGCGACGCCGACGGTCCGTTGACGTAGGTCGCGGCGGCGAAGGTGTCGAACTTCCGCTGCGCCGTCTCGATCGCGGAGTTGGCCTCGCCGACCGCCTGCTTGGTGGCATCGGCCTGCTGCTGGGCCAGACTGGCGGCGTCGCGCGCCTCCTGCACCTCGACGATCGCCTTGTTGACGCTCTCCTGCTCGATCTGCACCTGGGCGCCGATCTCCTGCAGCTTCCGGTCGGCCGCGGCGACGTCGGCCACCAGTGCGGCCACGCTGTTGGGTTCCTGGTCCGGATCGGCCTCCGCCAGTCCCGGCAGCGTCAGGGTCATGGCGACGGTGAGGGTCAGCGGACACACCGCCCGGGCCGCCCGCACTGCGGGCCACTCCCGATTACCGCGGGGGGAAGGTCTCATGCGACTCCGGCTCCTATGATCCAGGAATGGTCACGCCTGTCACTCATGTCACTTAAGTCACATCAATAACAATGGCTTCAGTTGCACCGTACGTCACAGCAGTCGCAGATGAAACCGGCCGAAAGAATTACACGTTTGTATTTCCGCAGGTGTGACCGAATAGCAATCTTAAAGAACTGCCATAAAATGCCGTTTGCGCAGCGCGATCAGCGCTCGGTGGGCGCCCCGCGCCGTGCCCGTTGTTGCACAAACCGGGTCGCCGCGGCGGCGGCGGCGACCATTAATACAAGTGCAATCGTGAATGCCGTCCAGGGAAATATCGGCGTCTTCAACTGGTCGACGAAATTCTGCGCGCCCTGGACCGGGTCGGTCGTCAGCTTGGCCACGTCCTGGCCCGCCTCCAGCAGCACGCGATCGTAGGTGGTGCTGTAGCTGCCGGCCCAGCCGGGACTGAGCACCAGCACGGTCGATCCCGGGTTGGCCATACCCACCTGGGTGGCGATGTCGCGCAACGGGGTGTCGATGATCGGGCTCTTATCCATCACCACGACCTTGAGGTCGATCCCCCGGTCCCGGGCGCCCGACACCACCTTCTGCAGTCCGGCGACGTTCGCGGGCGGCGCGGCAACCCCGTCCTTGGCGACGTCGGCCTTCACCGCGGCCATGCACGTGTCGACCGGGGTCGAGGTGGGCAGACCGACCGCGCCACAGACCTCCACCGGGATGAAGGTGGGCAGCGGGCCGACGCCGGTCGTCACGAATCCAGACCGTACCGCGATCCTCGCAACCGGGTGACAGCACGCGCCGTCGAGACCAGACTGGAACCATGCGGGGTCGGCCGCCCGTATCGCCCGGTCGTCCCGTTACTATCCGACCTGCCCGCCATCTGACGGGACCAGCACACGCCGGGAGTTGATGTGAGCAGCGCAAGTTCGTCCCTGAACTCTTTTGGAGCCCGCGACACCCTGAAAGTCGGGGACAACAGTTACCAGATCTACCGCCTCGATGCCGTTCCCGGCACCGAGAAGCTGCCCTACAGCCTCAAAGTGCTGGCCGAGAACCTGCTGCGCACCGAAGACGGCGCCAACATCACCAAAGAGCACATCGGGGCGATCGCCGGCTGGGATCCCTCGGCGCAGCCGAGCATCGAGATCCAGTTCACCCCGGCCCGGGTGATCATGCAGGACTTCACCGGTGTGCCGTGCGTGGTCGACCTGGCGACGATGCGCGAGGCGGTGACCCAGCTCGGCGGCGACCCCGAGAAGGTCAACCCGCTGGCGCCGGCCGAACTGGTCATCGACCACTCGGTGATCCTCGACTTCTTCGGCAACGCCGGCGCCTATGAGCGCAACGTGGAGCTCGAGTACGAGCGCAACGGCGAGCGCTACCAGTTCCTGCGCTGGGGCCAGGGCGCCTTCGACGACTTCAAGGTGGTTCCGCCGGGCACCGGCATCGTGCACCAGGTGAACATCGAATACCTGGCGCGGGTCACCATGGTGCGCGACGGGGTGGCCTATCCGGACACCTGCGTGGGCACCGACAGCCACACCACCATGGTCAACGGCCTCGGCGTGCTGGGCTGGGGCGTGGGCGGCATCGAGGCCGAGGCCGCCATGCTGGGTCAGCCCGTCTCGATGCTGATCCCCCGCGTCGTCGGCTTCAAGCTGACCGGCGAGATCAAGCCGGGCGTCACCGCAACCGACGTGGTGCTGACCGTCACCGACATGCTGCGCAAGCACGGTGTGGTGGGCAAGTTCGTCGAGTTCTACGGCAAGGGCGTGGCGGAGGTGCCGCTGGCCAACCGCGCCACGCTGGGCAACATGAGCCCCGAATTCGGTTCCACCGCAGCGATGTTCCCGATCGACGAGGTGACCATCGACTACCTGCGGCTGACCGGCCGCAGCGATGAGCAGGTCGCACTGGTGGAGGCGTACGCGAAGGCGCAGGGCATGTGGCACGACCCGCGTCAGGAGGCGGCTTACTCGGAGTACCTCGAACTCGACCTGTCCACCGTGGTGCCCTCGATCGCCGGGCCGAAGCGTCCGCAGGATCGCATCGAGTTGTCCGACGCCAAGAACGCCTTCCGCAAGGACATCCACAACTACGTCGAGGAGAACCTCCCGGCGCCGCACACCAAGCTCGACGAGGCCGACGAGGAGTCCTTCCCGGCCAGCGACCCGGCGGCTCTGTCCTTCGCCGACAACGGCGGGGTCGATATGCGGCCGTCGGCGGCCGGCGGTTCGCACGGCCGGCCCAGCAAGCCGGTGGAGGTGCGCTCGGCGGAACGCGGCGAGTTCATCCTCGACCACGGCGCCGTAGTGGTTGCGGGCATCACCTCGTGCACCAACACCTCCAACCCGTCGGTGATGCTCGGTGCGGCGCTGCTGGCCAAGAAGGCGGTCGAGAAGGGCCTGACCACCAAGCCGTGGGTCAAGACCAACATGGCCCCGGGCTCGCAGGTCGTCACCGACTACTACGAGAAGGCCGGCTTGTGGCCGTACCTGGAGAAGCTGGGCTACTACCTGGGCGGCTACGGGTGCACCACCTGCATCGGCAACACCGGTCCGCTGCCCCAGGAGATCTCCGACGCGGTCAACGACAACGACCTCTCGGTCGTCGCGGTGCTGTCCGGCAACCGCAACTTCGAGGGCCGCATCTCCCCCGACGTCAAGATGACCTGCCTGGCCTCCCCGCCGCTGGTGATCGCCTACGGCATCGCCGGCACGATGGACTTCGACTTCGAGTCCGACCC
>JAPOHV010000197.1 GCA_029979305.1 Mycobacteriaceae bacterium
CGGGCGGAAGTCGCGATAGAGCACATTGCCGATGCGCGAATCACCCCACACCAGCACCGGCTCGCCCGCCGCGACGTCAGCGGGGAAGTTGTCCTCCAGCCAGTCGAGCGCCTGCTCGACGAGTTTCGAGCGGCCGATCTCGGGAACGGCGAACTCGTACCACTCGCGCAGCCAGCTGAAGTGGCGACGCAGCGGGGTGTCACCGGGCGGGTCGGCCTCAAGCAGGAACCCGAAAGTCGTCGCGGCGTCGGGAATCGCATGCAGATCCGCCAGCACCGCCACGGTGGAGTCCTGCAGCTCTCGTTGCTTATCGGCCGGTGCGTCGGCGAACCAGTTGGCGCCGAAGGTGTAGGGCATCACGTCAGGCGGCACGATGCCCTCGACGTGGTCCATCAAAAAGAACGGACTGCCCAGCACCTCGCCGGTCGGCTCGAGCCAGCGCACCCGCGGCACCGGGACATCGGTGCGCTCGGCCACCAGTCGCAGCAGCTCGAACTGGTGGTCCAGCCGGTAAGCCGGGAACACCGGGACGTCCTCGGACTTCGGGGCCACCCGGGCCACCCATTTCTGCTCGACCGGCGCACCGTCCTGCGTCCAGCGGCCGGTGAGGATGATGGTCTCCGAGGACATCCCGTTGGCGTCGACGCCGCTTTCCACCGTCACCTCGGGGCGTACGCCGCCGGGCATGACGGTGGACAGCCACTGCGACAGGACGGCGGGCAGTGTGCTGGTGTCGCGGCCCGAGCGCTGCAGGCGGGAAACCTCGGTGTCGACGGTCGGTTGGTTGGTCACGTGAGCCTCCGGCCCATCACCCTACGCGCGCGATCAGGCCCCGGGTCGGCCGATCGGCGGACACCGGATTCCCCATCCCGATCCTCAGGTCGGTTGACAGCCGGAGCGGCCGATGGGGCCGATGGTTGAGGCCGGACGACAGCCATCGAAATGAGGTCAGGAAATGAAAACAGTGACGATCATCGGCAGCGCACTCGTCGCGGCCTCGCTGGCCCTCGCGGGTCCGGCGGTCGCACACGCCGAATCCGGTAAGGGCCGGCCATCGGTATCAGCGGGCGCCGGTGCCAAACCCGCCGCCTCGACAGTGCGGGCCGGCCGCACCGCGACGTCCGCCCCGAGGACCGGCAGTGCCACAGCGAGGCCGACCAGGAAACCTGCCGGCGCCGCGGCGTCCACCGACCCCACCGACAGCGCCGACTTCACCGAGTCCGGGGTGGCCATGCCGCCGCTGGACCCGGCCCTCGATGCGGCCTTCTTCAGAGCGATCCGCAACGGGTCGATCAACTGGACCCGGCCCGTCCCCGGACTCGACCCCGTCGGGGTGGACCCCACCGCACTCGAACAACTCGACGGGACCCCGTGAAGCGGGTCCGGCTACGGCAGGAACCGCGCTGCCGAATCGGCCAGGTCCAGCAGCGGCTGCGGCAACGCGCCGAGGGCGACGGTGATCACCGCCGTGAGCCCGATGGCCGCCACGCTCAGTGAACCGGGCGGATCCACCTCCGGGGCGTCCTCGGGCGGGTCGGTGAAGAACATCAGCACGATCACCCGCACGTAGAAGTAAGCGGCGACGGCGCTGGCCACCACACCGACCAGCACCAGCGGGATCGCCCCGCCCTCGCCGGCGGCCTTGAACACCGCGAACTTGCTGACGAAGCCACTGGTCAACGGGATGCCGGCGAATGCCAGCAGGAACAGCGAGAACACCACGCCGGCCACCGGGAACCGCCGGCCCAGCCCGGCCCAGTGGGCCAGTTCGGTCTGTTCGGCGCCGTCGGCGCCGCGGACCACGCTCACCAAAGCGAACGCCCCGACCGTGCTGAACCCGTAGGCGGCCAGATAGAACAGCGTGCCCGACAGCCCGGCGCGATTACCGGCGACGACCCCGGTGAGGATGAAACCGCTGTGGGCCACAGCCGAATAGGCCAACATCCGCTTGACGTCGCGCTGCGTCACCGCGGCGACGGTGCCCAGCGCCATCGTCAGGATCGCCACCCCCCACAGCACCGGACGCCACTGATCCTTCAGCGCCGGGACTGCGACATAGAGCAGTCGCAGCAGCGCGCCGAAGGCGGCGATCTTGGTGGCCGCCGCCATGAACGCGGTGATCGGCGTGGGCGCCCCCTGGTAAACGTCGGGCACCCAGGAGTGAAACGGCACCGCGCCGACCTTGAACAGCAGCGCGACGCTGACCAGCGCCGTCCCGACCAGGGCGAGCGTGGTGCTCTCGGTACCGGCTCGCAGCGCGGCCGCGATGCCCGGGATGCTCAGCGTGCCGGCGTAGCCGTACAGCAGCGCCATTCCGTAGAGGAAGAACGCCGACGAGAACGCCCCCAGCAGAAAGTATTTCAGCGCCGCCTCCTGGGAGAGCAGACGCCGATTGCGGGCCAGCCCGCACATCAGGTACAGCGGCAGCGACAGCACCTCGAGGGCGACGAACATGGTCAGCAGGTCGTCGGCGGCGGGGAACAGCATCATCCCGCCGACGGAGAACATGGTCAGCGGGAACACCTCGGTCTGGGTGATCCCCGCCTTCGTCGCGACCTGTTCGGCGACGCTGCCCGGCATCGCGGATGCCTGCGGGGTGAAGGCCGCCAGCACCGGTGGGCCGGACTCGGACTCCCGCTGCCGTTCGGCGATCAGCAGCATCCCCAGCACGGCCACCAGCAGGATGGTGCCCTGCAGGAAGAGCGCCGGGCGGTCGACGGCGACCGCTCCCACCACTGCGGTGCGCCCAGGCCCGACGCCGAGGTCGCGGTAGACGCCGACGAGCGCTGCGAACGCGGCCAGCAGGCCGGCCAGGCTGAGCGCCACCTGCACCGGATAACGGCTGCGGCGGGACAGGAACGCCTCGACGAGTACCCCGGCCACCGCGACGCCGAACACGATCAGAATCGGGGACAGCACCCCGTATTCGACGCTGGGCGCTGTCATTTCATCGCTCCGAGCACCGGCGCCGGGTCGGGCTGGTGGATGCCCGACAGGGTGTCGGTGACCGCCGGGTTGATCACGTCGAGGGCGATCTTGGGGTAGAAGCCGAGCGCCAGCAGCAGCGCGATCAGCGGGGCGACCACCACCAGTTCGCGCGGCCGCAGATCGGGGATCTCCTCGTTGCCGTCACGCACCGGTCCCGTCATCATCCGCTGGTACATCCACAGCACGTAGACCGCCGAGAGCACCAGGGCGCTCGCCGCCAGCACGGCGAACACCGGGTAGCGGGCGAAACTGCCGATCAGGACCAGGAATTCGCTGATGAACGGAGCCAGCCCTGGCAGCGACAGGGTGGCCAAGCCGGCCACCAGGAACGTGCCGGCCAGCACCGGAGCCACCTTCTGCACGCCGCCGTAGGCGGCGATGGCACGGGTGCCGCGGCGGCTGACCAGGAACCCGGCGATGAGGAACAATGCGGCGGTGGAGATCCCGTGGTTGACCATGTACAGCGCGGAGCCGGACTGGCCCTGGCTGGTCATCACGAAGATGCCCAGGATGATGAAGCCGAAGTGGCTGATCGAGGTGTAGGAGATCAGCCGCATCACGTCGGTCTGTCCGATGGCCAGGATCGCGCCGTAGATGATGCCGATCACCGCCAGTGCGATCACGACGGGGCGGAACAGCGCCGCGGAGTCGGGGAACAGCGGCAGGCAGTAGCGCAGCATGCCGAACGTGCCGACCTTGTCCATCACCGCCATCATCAGCACCGCCGAGGCGGGGGTGGCCTGCACGGCGGCGTCGGGCAGCCAGCGGTGCAGCGGCCAGAGCGGCGCCTTGACGGCGAAGGCGAACAGGAACCCGCCGAAGAGCAGGTGCGCCACCGCGGGCTGGATCACGAACTGCCCGTTGGACACCGCCTCGGTGATGGCGCGGACGTCGAAGGTGCCGGCGCTGAAGGCCTTGGCGTTGGCGGTGACTACGTACAGGCCGACCAGGGCCGCCAGCATGACCAGCCCGCCGAAGAGGTTGTAGAGCAGGAACTTCACTGCCGCTGGCGATCGCTGCGCGCCGCCGAAACCGCCGATGAGGAAGTACATCGGGATCAGCATCGCCTCGAAGAACACGTAGAACAGCAGGATGTCCAGCGATACCAGCGATATCAGCACCATGCCCTCGACGGCGAGCATCAGGGCTATGTAGCCGTGCGTGCCGCGCTGGCGCAGTCCGGGCCGGTCGTCGGCGTCGTTCCAGCCGGCGATCAGCAGCAGCGGCATCAGCCCCGCGGTCAGCACCACCAGTGCCAGCGCGATACCGTCGACGCCCAGGATGTAGCCGGTGCCGAAAGTCTTTATCCAGGTGTGGTTCTCGACGAACTGATAGCGCGGGCCGGCCGGGTCGAAATTCACCGCGAGGATGATCGCGACGGCCAGCACGGCCAGCGAGACGGCCAGTCCGGCGTACTTGGCTGCGGCCCGTGTCGACGCGGGCAGCAGGATGATGACGGCGGCTCCGATCATCGGCACCGCCC
>JAPOHV010000222.1 GCA_029979305.1 Mycobacteriaceae bacterium
CCACCCGGGACACAGAGACGCCGACGTTGATGGCCGGTCGCACGCCCTGGTTGAACAGGTCGGTCTCCAGGAAGCACTGTCCGTCGGTGATCGAGATGACGTTGGTGGGGATGTAGGCCGAGATGTCGTTGGCCTTGGTCTCGATGATCGGCAGGCCGGTCATCGAGCCGCCGCCCAGTTCGTCGGACAGCTTCGCGCAGCGCTCCAGCAGCCGCGAGTGCAGGTAGAACACGTCACCGGGGTAGGCCTCGCGGCCCGGCGGGCGACGCAGCAGCAGCGAGATCGCGCGGTAGGCCTCGGCCTGCTTGGTGAGGTCGTCGAAGACGATGAGCACATGCTTGCCGTCGTACATCCAGTGCTGGGCGATGGCCGAACCGGTGTAGGGCGCAAGCCATTTGAAGCCCGGCGAATCCGAGGCCGGCGCGGCGACGATGGTGGTGTAGTCCATCGCGCCGCCCTCCTCCAGAGCGCGCCGGACGCTGGCGATGGTGGTGCCCTTCTGGCCGACCGCGACGTAGACGCAGCGGACCTGCTTGGACGGATCGCCGGTCTCCCAGTTCTGCCGCTGGTTGAGGATGGTGTCGACGCAGACGGCGGTCTTGCCGGTCTTGCGGTCGCCGATGATGAGCTGGCGCTGGCCGCGGCCGATCGGCGTCATGGCGTCAATGGCCTTGATACCGGTCTGCAGCGGCTCGCTGACGCTCTGGCGCTGAACCACCGAGGGCGCCTGCAACTCCAGGGCACGGCGGGTCTCGGCGGTGATGTCGCCGCGTCCGTCGATCGGCTGGCCCAACGGGTTCACCACGCGGCCGAGGAACGCGTCGCCCACCGGGACCGAGAGCACCTCGCCGGTCCGCTTGACCTGCTGACCCTCTTCGATCTTGTCCGACTCGCCGAGGATCACCGCGCCGATGCTGTGCTCGTCGAGGTTGAGCGCCACGCCCAGCACACCGCCGGCGAACTCCAGCAGTTCCTGGGTCATCACCGAGGGCAGCCCCTCGACGTGGGCGATACCGTCGCCGGTGTCGATGACGGTGCCGACCTCCTCGCGACCAGTGCCCGCCTCAAAGCTGGAGACGTAGCTCTCGATGGCGCCCTGGATGTCGGATGCGGAGATTGTCAACTCTGCCATTGCTTTTCGTCTTCCTCTTGTCTTGGTCGTTAGCTGGTCGGGGGCCGCTAGTCGGGCAGTTTCGTCGCGGCCGCGGCCAGCCGGGATGACAGCGTTCCGTCGATGACCTCGTCGCCGACGGCGACCGCCAGACCGCCGAGCAACTCGGGGTCGACGGTGAGCTGAACGGAAACCGGGGTGTGGTAGATCCGGGTGAGGACATCGGTGAGCCGGCGGCGCTGGGCGTCGCTGAGCTCGGCGGCGGCGCTGACCTGCGCGACGATCTCACCCCGGCGCGCGACCGCCAGCTGTGCCAGATCTCCGACCGCCTCGTCGGCGCGCTGGCCGTGCAGCAGTTCGACGGTCTGGCTCAGCAGCGCGGCGGCGGTCTGGTTGGTGCCGCTGGCCCGGTCGAGAATGCCGCGCAGCAGGGCGACCCGGTCGGCGGACGGCCTGGCGTAGTCGCTGAGCAGGCCGGCCAGTCGCGGCTCGGTCTCGAGGACCCGGTCGAACCGGAACAGCTGCTCGGCGACCTCGTCGGCCTGGCCCTCCCGTTCGGCGCGGGCCAGCAGGCTGAGCCGGGCCACGTGCTCGATGCAGCCGGTGAAATCCTTCGTCGCCGACCACCGCACCGAAACCGCGGTGTCGAGCAGCTCGAGGGTGTTCGAACCGACCCGTCCGCCCAGTAGCCGTTGCAGCATCTGCTTTTTGGCGTCAGCCTCGCCGGTGGCCTCCGACAGGTGGCGGGCCAGGATCGGCTCGTGCAGCAGCAGCTTGTCAACCGCGGCCAGTTCCTCGGCGAGCACCGACAGATCCGCGGCGCTCAGTGAGCCCGACAGCGCGTCGAACCGGGCGACCACCGCGGCCTGCGCCTCGCGGCTGGCCGAGCGCAGACCCGCCGCGGCGACCTCGGGTGCGAACGCGGCCGGGGCCATCGACTCCAGCTGATCGAGGAAACGGTCAACCGTGGCCGACTGTGCCTGCGGGTCGGCGACGTGCGCCCGGACCAGTTCCGCGGCCCGCTGCACCGACTCGCTGCCCAGCTCGCCGCGCAGCTGGCGGATGAGCTGAGCCCGAAGCAGCGAAACCTGCTGACCGCCTTGGACTTTGATCCGTTCGGCTTCGACGCCGGCCTGGACGTTGAGCTGCTCGGCGATCCGCACCGCATCCGTGCGCGCCTCGTCGACGATGTGCCGGGCCTCTTCCCGGCCCTCCTCGACCCGACGAGCGTGGAACTGGTCGGCGGCGGCCAGCCGCTGGGTTGCCTTGGCGCTCTCGGCCAGCTGGTTGGCCACGGCCTCTTTCTGGTCGGCCATGAGCTTGCGCACCGGCGGGACCACGTACTTCGTGATGATCCAGACGATGACCGCGAAGCCGACCAGCTGCCCGATAAAGGTTGACAACTTGTGCTCAGCCTTCCGAAACGGTGTAGGTGTACGCCGACGATGAGCCGCCCGACGGGTTGGAGACCTCGACGCCGAGGACCCGGCTGGCCAGCGTCGCCGACAGGGTCTCCACCGAGGCGTTCAGGCTCGGGGCGATCGCGTCGCTCTGCAGCTTGAGCTCATCGTTGGCCTGCTGCAGCGTGCCGGCCACCTCTTCGCCGGCCCGGGCCTTGTGGTCGTCGATGACCACCCGGCCCTCGTTGCGGGCCAGGTCCCTGATGCCGGCCGCCTCGGAGCGGGCGGTGGCCAGCTCCTTGTTGTAGTCGGCCTCGGCCGCGGCCTCCTGTGCGGCGGCCTGCCGGTTGTCCTCGGCGGTCTTGGCCACCATCCGCTCACGCTCACCGAGCACCTTCTGGATCGGCGGCACCACGAACTTGGCGATGACGCCGAGCACGATCAGGAAGATGGCCAGCACTAAGAAGAAGGTGCCGTTGGGGATGAGGAAGTTCTGGGTGCCGCCACCCTCCTCAGCCGCCAACACGGTGACGCTCACGCCGCCCATGACGGTCTATGACGCGCCGGGCGTGGCGAAGACGAACAGCGCCATGAACGCCAGGTTGATGAAGTACGCCGCCTCCACCAGACCGACGGTGATGAAGAACGGGGTGAACAGGCGGCCCTGCGCCTCGGGCTGACGGGCGATGCCGGAGATCAG
>JAPOHV010000225.1 GCA_029979305.1 Mycobacteriaceae bacterium
ATACCCAGCAAAAAACACGAGGCCATTGGCCTCGGGTTTTACTTGTGGAGCTAAGGGGACTCGAACCCCTGACCCCCACACTGCCAGTGTGGTGCGCTACCAGCTGCGCCATAGCCCCAAGATGCCTGTCGAAACTACACCACCGTCGCAGCCGCCTCAAAAACGGCCGGTCTGACCACTACAGGGCTACGGCCGTTCCCCCGCAGCCTCCGGCCCGAGCGGCTGGGCCGGGGTGTGCTCCAGTGGGGAGGCATCACAGGTCTCCGGCGCGAAGGCCCAGCCCACCGCGGCCAGCAACAGGATGAGTCCGCTGAGCCCGAACGCCCAGCCGAACGACAACTGCTGGGCGATCGCCCCGACCCCGAACGAGCCGACGATCGACCCGAAGTCCGACATCATCTGAAACGTCGAAATCGCCGTCCCGCCGCGGGCCTTACCGACGATGTCGGCGACCGCCGCCTGCTGCGGTGAGTTGAAGATGCCCGAGGCCAGACCGGCCACCACCGCCTCACCGAGGAACATCGGCAGCGACGAGGCGAAACCCAGCGCCGCGGTGGACAACCCGGAGAGCACCAACCCGGTGATCATCAGCGGCCGCCGGCCCACCCGGTCGGACAGCCGGCCGGCCGGTATCACCACCGCGACGTTGCCGACGGCGAAGGCCGCCAGCGCCAGGCCCGCCACACCGGGACTGTGGTCGAGTGCCTCGGCGACGAACAACGGCACCAGCGCGAAGCGCAGTCCGAACAGCGACCAGCCGGTGGCGAAGTTCGACAGCAGCGCGGCGCGATAGGCCCGGTGGCGCAACGCAACCCGCACGGTGACCGCCAGTTCGTCGTCCTCCGCCGGCGCCGCCAGGGGTGAGTGCCGCAACGACACCAGCACGACGGTGGCTGCGATCATCAGCATGGCGCAGTAGATGACGAACGGCGCGCTCAGGCCAAGCCCGGCGGTCAGACTGCCCAGTACCGGGCCCACCACCGAACCGATCAGGAACGCACCGGAGAACATGCCGGCCACCCGGCCACGGGCGTCGTGCGGGCTGATCCGGATCATCAGCCCCAGCGCGGACACCATGAACATCGTGGAGCCGATCCCGCCGAGCGCCCGGAACACCAGCAGCTGCCAGTAGGACTGGGCGATCGCGCACGCCCCGGTGGACAGCGCCACGATCAGCACGCCGGTGACGTAGATCCGGCGCTCCCCCAGCCGTTGCACGAGAAATCCGGCCGGCGGCGCGGCGATCAGCCGCATGACGGCGAAAGCGGTGATGACGAACGTCGCCGCACTGATACTGACCCCGAAGTGCCGGGCCAGCTGCGGCAGCACCGGAGCCACCACCCCGTAGCCCAACGCGATCACGGCGTTGCCGAAGATCAGCGACCACACCTCGCGGGGCAGCTGGGCCTTCGCCTCCGCCTCGGCACCCTGGTCGACTGAGCTCACCCGACGACTGTATTAGCAGTGGATAGGATTCCCGGTATGGGTGTCTTGACCTCACCGAAGACCTACACCGCCCTGGCGGTGTTCCACGCCGTCGACGCCGCCGCCTGTGCGGCCCAGGTGCCGCCCATCAAGAAGAGTCTCGACGCGGTCGGCTGCCCGGAGAACGTCCGTCGGATTCTGCCTCCCATCAAGGTCGCCGCGGCCCTCGGGCTGCTGTCGGTGCGGTGGTTTCCCGGACTGGCGAGGCTGACCACGGCGATGTTGACCCTCTATTTCGCGCTGGCGGTCGGGGCGCACGTGCGGGTTCGCGACACGGTGGCCAACACCCTGCCGGCGGCGGGCTTTCTGACCCTCTTCGGGATCATGACGGCCAGGGGACCCGAGCCACTCAACCGATGACGGAGCTCACCAGTTCCCGGGCGGCCTGCTGCACCTGAGCCAGATGCTCGGGACCTTTGAACGACTCGGCGTAGATCTTGTAGACGTCCTCGGTTCCCGACGGCCGGGCGGCGAACCAGCCGTTCTCGGTGGTCACCTTGAGCCCGCCCAACGCGGCGCCGTTGCCCGGCGCGGCGGTGAGCTTGGCGGTGATCGGTTCGCCGGCCAGTTCGGTCGCGGTGACCTGATCGGCCGACAGCTTGGCAAGCCGCGCCTTCTGCTCACGGTCTGCCGGGGCGTCGACGCGGGCATAGATCGGGGCGCCGTACTTCTCGGCCAACTCGGCATAGCGCTGCGACGGCGACTGCCCGGTGACGGCGAGGATCTCCGAAGCCAGCAGCGCCAGGATGATGCCGTCTTTGTCGGTGGTCCACACCGATCCGTCGCGGCGCAGGAACGACGCTCCGGCGGACTCCTCGCCGCCGAATCCGATTGTGCCGCTGATCAATCCGTCGACGAACCACTTGAAGCCGACTGGCACCTCGACGAGCGTGCGGCCGAGCCCGCCGACCACCCGGTCGATGATCGAGGAGCTGACCGCGGTCTTGCCGATCGCCACTCCGGCGGGCCAGTCCGGCCGGTGGGTGCACAGATACTCGATCGCCACCGCGAGGTAGTGGTTCGGGTTGAGCAACCCGCCGTCGGGGGTGACGATGCCGTGCCGGTCGGCGTCGGCGTCGTTGCCGGTGGCGATCTGGTAGGCCTCCCGGTTGGCGATCAGTGACGCCATCGCGTTCGGCGAGGAGCAGTCCATCCGGATCTTGCCGTCGGTGTCCAGGGTCATGAACCGCCAGGTGGCGTCCACCAGGGGGTTGACCACGGTGAGGTCGAGGCTGTGCCGTTCGGCGATCGCGCCCCAGTAGTCGACGCTGGCCCCGCCCAGGGGGTCGGCGCCGATCCGGATGCCTTCGGCACGGATCGCATGCACGTCGACCACACTGGGAAGGTCAGCCACGTAGGCGTTGAGATAGTCGTGGCGTTCGGCCGCCGCCAGCGCACGGGCCAACGGCACCCGCTTCACCTCTTTGAGTCCACCGCGCAGGATCTCGTTGGCGCGCTTGGCGATCACCGAGGTGGCGTCGGTGTCGGCGGGGCCACCGTTGGGTGGGTTGTACTTGAAGCCACCGTCGCGCGGCGGGTTGTGCGACGGGGTGACGACGATTCCGTCGGACAGCTTCGAGGTCCTCCCCTGGTTGTAGGCGAGGATCGCGTGACTGACGGCCGGGGTCGGGGTGTAGCGGTCGGCCGAATCCACCAGCACCGCAACATCGTTGGCGGCGAGCA
>JAPOHV010000195.1 GCA_029979305.1 Mycobacteriaceae bacterium
ACCGGCTGCCCGCCGAACTGTCCGGCGGTGAGCAGCAGCGGGTGGCGATCGCCCGGGCCTTCGTCAACCGGCCGCTGGTGCTGCTGGCCGACGAGCCGACCGGAAACCTCGACCCGGAGACCAGCCGGGAGATCATGGACATGCTGGACCGGATCAACCGCACCGGCACCACCGTGCTGATGGCCACCCACGACCACCACATCGTCGACTCGATGCGGCAGCGGGTGGTTGAGCTGTCGATGGGCCGGCTGGTCCGCGACGAGCAGCGCGGCGTCTACGGAATGGACCGATAGGTGCGCGCCGGGTTCCTGGTCAGCGAGGTCTACACCGGCCTGCGCCGCAACGTCACGATGACCATCGCGATGATCCTCACCACCGCGATCTCCATCGGCCTGTTCGGCGGGGGACTGCTGGTGCTGCGGCTGGCCGACCAGTCCCGCAAGATCTACCTCGACCGCGTCGAGAGCCAGGTGTTCCTCAACAACGACATCTCGGCCACCGACCTGACCTGCGACGGCGACCCGTGCAAGATGTTGCGCGCCACCATCGAAGGCCGTGACGACGTCAAGTCGGTGCGCTTCCTGAACAAGGACGACGCCTACAACGACGCCATCACCAAGTTCCCGGAGTACAAGGACGTCGCCAGCAAGGACTCCTTCCCGGCGTCGTTCATCGTCAAGCTCAACAACCCCGAACAGCACAAGGACTTCGACGCCGCCCTGCAGGGACAGCCCGGGGTGCTCAACGTGCTCAACCAGAAGGATCTGATCGACCGGCTCTTCGCGGTTCTCGACGGTCTGTCACGCGCGGCGTTCGCCATCGCGGTGGTGCAGGCCATCAGCGCGATCCTGTTGATCGCCAACATGGTTCAGGTCGCCGCCTACACCAGGCGAACCGAGATCGGCATCATGCGGATGGTGGGCGCCACCCGCTGGTACACCCAGTTGCCGTTCCTGCTGGAGGCGGTGCTGGCCGCGACCATCGGTGTGGTGCTGGCCATCGTCGGCCTGATCGTGGTGCGGGCGCTGTTCCTGGAGAACGCGCTGGACCAGTTCTATCAAGCGAACCTGATCGCACGGATCGACTACGCCGACATCCTCTACATCGCGCCGATCATGTTCGGCGTCGGTGTCGCGATGGCCGCCGTCACCGCCTACGTCACGCTGCGGCTGTACGTGCGGAAGTAGCCCGGAAAGGACATGGCCAAGTCATCGGTCGAGCGGAAGGCGGCGGCGGCGAAGAAGGCCGGGGACGCCAAAGGCGGCAAACGGGTGATCGCCACCAACCGCAAAGCCCGCCACAACTATTCGGTCGAAGAGGTCTTCGAGGCCGGCGTGGTGCTGACCGGCACCGAGGTCAAGAGCCTACGGGAGGGCCAGGCCTCGCTGGCCGACGCGTTCGCCACCGTCGACGACGGCGAGGTGTGGCTGCGCAATCTGCACATCCCGGAGTATCACCACGGCAGCTGGACCAACCATGCCCCGCGGCGCAACCGCAAACTGCTGTTGCACCGCCGCCAGATCGACGTGCTGGTGGGCAAGATCCGCGACGGAAACCTGGCCCTGGTTCCGCTGTCGATGTACTTCACCGACGGCCGGGTCAAGGTCGAACTGGCATTGGCCCGCGGTAAGCAGGCCCGCGACAAACGGCAGGACCTCGCCCGCCGCGACGCACAGCGCGAGGTCGTCCGCGAATTGGGCCGGCGGGCCAAGGGCATGTCCTGACCGGCGTCCTTTTCGCGCTGCTGGCCGCGACCAGCTACGGGATCAGTGATTTCCTCGGCGGTCTGGCCTCCCGGCATGTCGCCGCACTGCGGGTGACGCTGGCCTCCTACCTGCCGGCCACGCTGATGGTCGGTGTGCTGGCGTACGCGGTGGGCGGTGTGCTGACTACGGCTGCCGCGCTGTGGGGTTCGCTGTGCGGGCTCAGCCAGGGGCTCGGGGTGTGGTGGTTCTACGCGGCGCTGGGCGCCGGGCCGATTTCGGTGGTCTCGCCGCTGACCGCGGTGCTCGCCGCCGGGGTCCCGCTCGCGGTGGGGCTCGGACTGGGGGAGCGGCCCGGGGCGGTGGCGATCACCGGTGCGGTGCTGGCGCTGGCAGCGGTGATCCTGATCGGCCGTGATGCGAGCGACGCCGACGAGCGTCCGCACCGCTTCACCCGCCGGGTCGCCTGGCTGACCATCGGTGCGGGCGTGGCCTTCGGGCTCAACTTCGTGTTCATCGACCGCGCCCCGGCCGACGCCGGGCTGTGGCCGGTCTTCTTCGTCATGCTGTCGGCATCGACGGTGCTGATAACCGCGGCCGCACTGAGCGGCAATCTCCGACTGCCCCAGGGGTTTCCGCTGAAGCTCGCGCTCGGCGCCTCGGTGGTCGACGTGGTGGCCAACGCGGCGATGCTGCTGGCGCTTCGGGCGGCCATGCTCTCGACGACCAGTGTGCTGATGTCGCTCTACCCGGCCGTCACCGTGGTGCTGGCGATCGTCGTGCTGCGGGAACGGGTCAGCAGTCGGCAGGCGGCGGGTATGTCCGCGGCCGTGGCCGCTGTGGTGCTCATGTCACTGCACTAGCCGCCCTGGCCCGGGACAGCTGCTGGTCGAGGTCGCGCAGCCGCGCGGCTGATCGGCGCAATTGCGCTGTGAGCCTTGCGTGTTCGGCTTCCAGGTCGGTCAGCGGGGTGCCGGAGTCGTGCTGGTGACGCCAGGAACGATCGGTCATCTCCCGGTCGATACCGTCGAGATCCGTTGCCAGGGAACGAAGTTCAAGTGTCAGTGCCTCGCGCTCACGGGTCAGAGTCCGCAGTATGGAATCGACCGACACCCAAGCCCCCTTCCCCCGTAAACAGTGATTCGATGCTATCAAGAAGGTCCAGAAATCTGGACGGAATCGGCGGAACCGGCGGCTGCACTAACATCAGGAAATGGCCGACGCCGAACGCCCCCGCACCGTCCTGGACAAGAACGACACCCTGACCGGATTGTTCGCCTCCTGGGACGCCATCGAAACCCTGCTCGACGCCCTGCCCGACGACGCCTGGCAGACCCCCACCTCGCTGCCGGGCTGGACGGTGCACGACGTCGTCGCCCACATCGTCGGCACCGAACTGATGCTGTCGGGTACCCCGACGCCGGAGCCCGACGGAGACGTCGCCTCGCGTGAGCACGTCCACAACGAGATCGGGGCGCTCAACGAGCGCTGGGTCGAGCATCTGCGCGGCGAGTCGCCGGCGAGCATGCTGGCCAAGTACCGCGAAGTCACCACCCGGCGCAAGGCGATGCTGTCTGCCATGCCGGTCGAGGAGTGGAACACCGTCACGTTCACCCCGGCCGGCCCGGACAGCTACGGCCGGTTCATGCGGGTGCGGGTGTTCGACTGCTGGATGCACGAACACGACATCCGTGAGGCGGTGGGCCGGCCCGCCGACGGCGACCGGCTGAGCGGACCGGACACCCGGCTGGCCCTCGACGAGATGGCCACCAGCATGGGCTTCGTGGTGGCGAAGAAGGGCAAGGCCCCGCCCGGCTCACGGGTTCTGCTCAGGTTGACCGGTCCGGCGGCACGGGAGATCCGGGTGGCGCTGGATGCCGACAGCGGCCGGGCGGCGCTGGTCGAGGGCTTCGGCGATGCAGGTCCGACCGCGTCGATCACGCTGGACGGGCTGCAGTTCAGCCGGCTCGCCGGTGGCCGGCCCCTTTTATTAGGCATTTCTCAGGAAATCGACTACGCTGGGGATACCGAAGCCGCTGCCCGGATCGTGGCGAACCTCGCCTACGTCATCTGAGCCGCGCCCGGTACCCGATCAGACGGTACGTACCGCGTGCCCAGGCCCCGGGGGGAGGTGTCCCACGTCCGCTTCAGCTGTCATCGGCCGTGTCGGCGCCCTTGCCGTGGCCCTGGGCGTCGGTCTCATGGCGGCCGGCGCTGCCCAGGCGTCCCCCGAGGGGCCGTCGCCGGCAGTGGCCGATTCGCCGGCCGACGCCGCGCCGACCACCGACCGCACTGATTCCGCAGTCCGGTCGTCCAGGGCGGTTCGCCCCTCTGCCCACCCGCGTGCATCGCTCACCGAACGCCGCGCCCGGCGCAACGCCGGCCCGGCGCCGGATCCACAGGCGGCCGCCAAGTTGCCGACCGTGCCTCGCCTGGCCGCTGCAGGCCGGGCTGCCGTCCAAACCCCGATCGTCGCGCTGAGCCGGCCGCTGCCGCAGCAGGCTGCCGCGACGGTGACGATTTCGCCGGCAGCGGCACGGACGGCGGCATCGGTTGTTGCAGAAGCGGTCTCGGGTGCGCCGGTCGCGGTGGCCGCACAGGCGCCGGCGATGACGGCTCCGCGTACGGTGGCCGCCACAGGTATCCGCTCGGTGCTCTCACCGCTGCTGCAGACGGGCTCCGGCACGCTGGTCGACTCGCCCATGTCGTGGGCGGTGTTCGCGGCGGCGCGCCGTGAACCGGGCCGGTCGGGTGTGGCGGCGCCGGTCGCGGCGACGGTCTGGACCGGCCAGGCGCCGGCGGCGGCGGCGAAGAAACCGGCAGCGAAACCGGTGACGCCGCCGGTCACGCCGCCGGCGGTGGTCGCCAACAAG
>JAPOHV010000211.1 GCA_029979305.1 Mycobacteriaceae bacterium
CCCGAACCCGGAAGCTAAGCCTACCAGCGCCGATGATACTACCCAACAGGGTGGAAAAGTAGGACACCGCCGAACACACATTAGGAACGCCCCCCGAGAAATCGGGGGGCGTTCCCCATTCCAGCCGACAATAAAAACAAATACAGGGCCGAAGAATGGCGTGGGCGAGCAGCCGAATAACGCGGCGCCCGCCGGCGAATTGTTTTTCTCCAGCGCCAGCAGCGCGCGCTTGCGGTCCAGGCCGCCGCCGTATCCTGTGAGGCCGCCCGACGAGCCGATCACCCGGTGACACGGCACGATGATCCCGATGGGATTGCGGCCGTTGGCCAGGCCCACCGCGCGGGAGGCCCCCGGCGAGCCGATCTGCTCGGCGATCTGACCGTAGCTGCGGGTCTCGCCGTAGGGGATCGTCCGAAGCGCGGCCCATACCCGGCGCTGGAACTCGGTGCCGACAGGCTCCAGATCCAGGTCGAACTCGGTGAGCTCCCCGGCGAAATAGGCACGGAGCTGCGCGACCGCATCGCCGAACGCGTCGGCCGCCGGACGCCAGTCCGAACGGTCCGGCTCGTGGGTCTGGTCGGTCATCCGCAGATGGTGCAGCGTCGAGCCCGCACCGGCCAGTGTCAGCGGTCCGATCGGGCTGTCGACCGTCCGGTAGCGCAGTGCCGTCATGCCCCCGATGCTTCCACATCCGCGGATGACCTCGATCTGAGACCCCGTGGGGAACGCACGTGATCGCCGGCGTCGGCGATCCGCCGTTCGACCGCTGAGGTGCCGATAGGATCCGACGATGGCGGAACTGGTCCAGCGCTATCTCGACGAGCTGGTGGCCGAATACGCCCCGGTCGGCGACGGCGTGCTGGCCGACTACATACCCGAGCTCACCCAGGTCGACCCGTCGGGCTTCGGGCTGACGGTGTCGGCGTCGGATGGCTTTCTCTACGAATCCGGCGACGCCCGAACCGAATTCACCATCCAGTCGATCTCCAAGCCGTTCACCTACGCGCTGGCGCTCGATGCGGTGGGGGAGGAGGTCGTCGACGCCAAGATCGGGGTGGAACCCTCCGGTGACGCCTTCAACGAGATCAGCGTCGACGAACAGACCAAGACCCCGAAGAACGCGATGATCAACGCCGGGGCGATCGCGGCGGTCTCGCTGGTGCCCGGCGCCTCGGCCGACGAGCGGTTCGACAGGATCCGGGAGTTCTACTCCGCCTGCGCCGGTCGCCCGCTGCAACTCGACGAGGACGTCTACCGCTCGGAGAAGGCCACCGGCAACCGCAACCGCGCCATCGCCTACATGCTGACCAGTTTCGGCGTTCTCGACGACCCCGACGAGGTTCTCGACGTGTACTTCCGGCAGTGCTCGCTACTGGTCACCAGCACCGATCTTGCGAAGATGGCGGCCACGCTGGCCCGCGGCGGCATCAACCCGCAGACCGGACGGCGGGTCACCGGCTCCTCGGTGGTGCGCCGGACGCTGAGCGTGATGGTCACCTGCGGGATGTACAACGGGGCCGGCGACTGGGTCAGCGCGGTGGGTATGCCCGCCAAAAGCGGTGTGGGCGGTGGTATCGCCGCGGTGCTGCCGGGCCAGTTGGGCATCGGGGTGTACTCGCCGCTGCTGGACAGCCGGGGCAACAGCGTGCGCGGCGTGCTCGCCTGCCGGGCGCTGTCGCAGCGGCTGGGACTGCACTTCCTGTCCGTCAGCCGCGAGTCGCGTGCCACCATCCGCGCGGTCTACGGGGCCCGCGACGGGGTGCGGGTCTACGAGATGCACGGCGACCTGATGTTCGCCGGGGCGGAGAAGGTGCTGCGCACCATCGACCACGACAGCGACGACTTCGCGGTGGCGATCCTCGACGTCACCCGGGTGGACACCATCAACGACCCGGCCCGCGCCCTGCTCGCCGGGATGAGCACCACGCTGCGCGACGCCGGCAAGCTGGGCCTGCTGGTGGACCCCGATGCCGCGGTGATCCTGCTGGGCCGGGGCTTCGACGACGTCGTCTTCAGCACCCTCGACGCGGCGGTCGCGGCGGCCGAGGAATGGCTGCACGCCAACCCGTCCCGCTAACCGCCGCCCACCAGGCTGGCGATCTGCACCCGATCGTCGTACCCCCGCAGCCGCACCGGCTTGCCGAGGCGCCAGAACCGCTGTTCGCGTTCCGAGGCGGTAGCCACGGTCGCCGCCGAGGCCAACGCCCGGCTCGGTTCGGAGCGGGCCAGCTCGGCAAGCCGGGCCGCCTCGTTCACCGGCTCGCCGATCACGGTGTACTCGAAACGCTCTTTGGCGCCGACGTTTCCGGCGACGACCTCACCGGAGGCCACCCCGATACGGGCCGGGCAGTCGGGCACCTCGATGCGCAGCCGGCGGGCGATCGCACGGGTGGCGGCCAGGGCGTCGTCCTCCGGGCGCTGCAGCGAGACGGGCGCGCCGAAGATCGCCAGGGCGGCGTCGCCCTCGAATTTGTTGACCAGGCCGTGGTTGCGGTCGACCTCTTCGACGATGACGGAGAAGAACCGGTTGAGCAGTTCGACGACCTCGATCGGCGGCCGGCTGGTGACCAGCTTGGTGGATCCGATGATGTCGACGAACAGCACGGCGACGTGGCGCTCCTCGCCGCCGAGGCGAGGCAGCTGCTGCTGTTCGGCCGCCGCGGCCACCTCGCGCCCGACGTGGCGGCTGAACAGGTCGCGCACCCGTTCGCGTTCGCGCAGTCCGTCGACCATGGAGTTGAAACCGCGCTGCAGTTCCCCGAGTTCGGTGCCGTCGAAGACAACCACGTTGGCATCCAGATCGCCCTGCTCCACCCGCTTGAGCGCAGAGCGGACCACCCGGACCGGGGTCGCGGTGAGCCACGCCGAGATCCACATCAGGATGAATCCCACCACCACGCTGACCGATGAGGTGACCAGCACGGCGACCGCCAGTTCGCGCTGGCTGAGATTGCCCAGCCCCAGCGAGAACAGCGCGATCAGGCCGACTCCGATCACCGGCACACCGGAGCCCAGCATCCAGACCGTCATGAGCCGGCCCATGATGCCCGGGGCGAGACGATGCGGAGGCGCCCCCGCCGACAACGCCTGCGCCGCAACGGGCCGCAGCGCGAACTCGGTGGCCAGGTAACTCGTGGTGGCGGCGACCAGGCCGCACAGGCCGACGCCGAGCAAGATGCGGGGAATGAAGGCGGAGTCCTGCAGGCCGTAGAGCGTCGTCAGTAGGGCGGTGCCGCCGCCCCACAGCACCAGCAGCACCAGCGCGATACGCCACGGCGTGAGGAACGCGTTGCGCTGGTCCTCGGGGCTGGGGGTCCAGCCCTCGATGGCCCACCGCAGGTCCTTGATGGTCCGCACGTGGATCCACCAGGCGCCGACGGCCACCGCGCAGACGATGTAGAGCGGTGAGGCCAGCGCGGGCAGCCACCACGGCACGTCGGTGAAGACGTTCGGCTCGGGGAAGATGACCGCGGTGAACACGAAGGCCAGCACGATCCCCACGAGGTTCACCAGCAGGATCGACACCGTGAGGATCACCTGAACGCGGACCCGCCGCCTGGCCGGGCTCTCCGACACCCGGCCCAGCAGCAGCGAACCGTACGCCGGTGTCGACAGCCGTCCGCTCTGGCGTGTGACGCGCTCCAAAACGCGGCCGAGCCGCTGCGCCAGGCTCCGGTCCGCAGTCATGGTGGCGCCAGCCTAGTTCGCCCGGCGGCCCGCGGTCCCCGGATGCCCGCAGCAGCCTAAGCTGGGCCGGTGCGACTCGTGATCGCCCAGTGCACCGTCGACTACCTGGGCCGCCTCACCGCCCATCTGCCCTCGGCCCG
>JAPOHV010000081.1 GCA_029979305.1 Mycobacteriaceae bacterium
CAGCAGGTCGCGCAGTTCGATGGCGAACCCGGCGGTGGTCAGCGCGGGCCGCAGCTCCCGCGGCCAGCCGTCGGCCCCGTCGGCCAGGTCGCCCTCGAGGAGTTCGCGGATGGCGGCGTCCTGCTCGGCGCCGGTGACCAGCCGCGGCGGCGGGTCACCGGCACGTTCGGCGGCCTTGCGCAACAGCCCGAAGGCGTAGCTGTGCAGGGAGCGCACCAGCGGCTCGCGCACCACCGTCAGCCCCCCCGGCCCGGCCGGCCCGGCGGCGGCGAGCAGCCGCGCGGTCAGCGCTCCGCGGGCGGCGGCGGTGAGCCGGCCCGATCCGGTCAACATCAGCACCGACTCGGGGTCCAGCCCGGCGGCGATGTGCGCGGCGGCGGCCTCGATCAGCAGGGTGGTCTTGCCGGTACCCGGGCCGCCCAGCAGCCGCAGCGTGCCGCGCAGTCGCGGGCTGAGCAGATCGGCGGGGTCGGTCACGTCACCGATGACACCACCGGGGTCTGACAGAATCGCGAGGCGACGTCGAACGAGCAAAGGAGGTCCGCGATGCGGCGAGTCGGTGACACGATGCGCCGCGCCCTCGCGGTGGTGGCGATCGTGACGCTGTTCGCGAGCATCTCCGCCTACCTGTACGCCACCAGCGGCAAGTCGCGGATCTACGAGCGGCCCGAACCGGTCGCCGACGGCGTCAACATCAACCTCGAGACCGCCGATTTCGACCCGGCCGCCAACGAGCTGACGCTGCGCGTGGAACTGGCGCCCACCGGGTCCTACCTCAACGACGCCAAGGACGCCTTCACCTTTCCGCTGCGGATGACCACCAAGAACGTGACCGACGGGCCCGTGGTCCGGGACATCACGGCCGGGTCGGCGGTGGGCAAGGACTACTTCCTGATCTACCCGCTGGAAGGTGATCAGCAGGAGTACCCGTTCGACCGTTACACGTACTCCTATCACTACACGGAAGGCAAGGGCCAGGAGACCGTCGCCGCACCGCTGATCAAGATCGAAAAGATCACCGGCACCGGCGAACAGCCCGTTCCGGTCGGGCTGTTGTCCGCACCCCACAATGGTCTGGACGGCTGGACCGATTACTGGAATCTGACGGCCAGCGGACCGACGCTGAAAACCAAGCTCGTCGTCGAGCGATCCGGCGGACTGCTGGTCTTCGTCGCCATCGTCCTCGTCCTGCTGGTGGTGATCGCCAACCTCGCCCTGCTGGTCGCCTGGTCGTCGTTCACCGCACGCAGGCCCGTCGAACCCGGCTTCGCCGGCTGGATCGCGGCACTGCTGTTCGCCCTTATTCCGCTGCGGGTCAACCTTCCCGGCGCCCCGCCGATCGGCGCGTGGATCGACGCGCTGGTGTTCTTCTGGGTCCAGATCGTGATGCTCAGCGCGATGGCCATCTTCATCGCGGCCTGGTTCCGCTACCGGGATGTGCCCGACTACTCCGAACTGCTTGCCTCACAGGCGGCACGACGCCGATGACGCTGCATCTCAACCGGTACGGGCCGCCCGGCCCGGCGCAGGTGCTGATGATCCACGGGCTGACCGGCCGCGGCGCGCGCTGGCACGACCTGGCCGCCCGGTTCCTGCCCGAGATCGCCGTGCTGGCACCGGATCTCATCGGCCACGGCCGCTCGACGTGGGCGGCGCCGTGGACCATCGACGCCAACGTCACCGCGCTGGCCGGACTGATCGAGGACGAGGCCGGCGGCCCGGTGGTGGTGGTGGGCCACTCGTTCGGCGGCGCGGTGGGCCTGCACCTGGCGGCGACCTGTCCGGATCTGGTGTCCGGGCTGGTGCTGCTGGACCCGGCGGTGGCCCTCGACGGCCAGCGGATGCGCGAGGTCGCCGAGGCCACGATGGACTCCCCCGACTACACCGACCCGGCCGAGGCGCGCACCGAGAAGGCCACCGGTTCGTGGGCCGACGTGCCGCCCTCCGAACTTGACGTCGAGATCGCCGATCATCTGACACAGCTGCCCAACGGCCGCTGGGCCTGGCGGGTGTGCATGCCGGCGATGATGTCCTACTGGAGCGAGCTGGCCCGCGATATCATGCTGCCGCACAAGGGAACTCCGACGACGCTGGTGCGCGCGGAGTTCAGCGACCCGCCGTACGTGACCGAGGCGCTCATCGAGGCGCTGTCGGCGCAGCTGGGTGCCGAGTTCACCCTCGAGGAGTTCGGCTGCCGGCACATGGTGCCGCTGGCCAAGCCGGCCGAGACCGCCGTCGTCATCCGCGACATGCTGCGCTGACGTGGCCGCGATCACCGACGCGCAGGTCGAGTCGGTGCGCGGGCTGGTGGCGTCCATACCGGTCGGCCGGGTGGCGACCTACGGCGACATCGCCTGCGCGGCAGGGCTTTCCAGCCCCCGGATCGTCGGGTGGATCATGCGCACCGACTCCTCGGATCTGCCGTGGCACCGGGTGATCACGGCGTCCGGCCGGCCGGCGGCGCACCTGGCGTCACGCCAGTTGGAACTGCTGCGCGCCGAGGGCGTGCCCACCGTCGACGGCCGGGTGCCGCTGGCGTCGGTGCGCCACGAGTTCCCGGTCTAGACCGCCATCCGGACCAGCGCCGCGGTGCGCAGCAGACCGGCGAAAGCCTCCGGCGTCGAGCGCGGATGCAGAGCGTGCACGGAAAGCCGGAATATCAACGCCCGCAACAACATCTGCGGCCATTCCGGCATATCGTCCCACCGCTCGATCAGTTCGTCGTCGGCCTCGCCCCAGGACAGCGCGTCGACGACGGCCACCCCGGCCGCCCACGGCGCGGGCCGCCAGTACGGGGTGATGTCGGTGATTCCGGGAGCGGCCGTGCCGGCGAACAGCACGGTCCCGTACAGGTCGCCGTGCACCAGCTGGTTCGGGCTCTCGGTGGGCCGGCGCAGCGCGGCCAGCTGCATCACCAGCTCGACCGACTGGGTGCGGTCCTGCGTGTCGGGGATGGGCGGGGCGCCCGGCGGCAGCACCTGCAGCGGGCGGTCGTCCCAGGCCGCGCGATCGGCGACGGTGAAGACGTCGACCTCGGTCCACGGCGGGACCGGCGCCTGGGCGAGGAACCGGGGACGCTCCAGCGAGGCGGTGACCTCGTGCAGCCGCACACCGGCCGAGACCACCTCGTCATGACGCGCCTCGGGTGCGCCGGCGACGTAGGTGTCCGCCCGCCAGCCCGACACCACGTAGCGCCCGTCGGTGGAACGCACCGGGCGGGCCAGCCGCAAGCCGTCGACGAACAGCGTCTCGCGCGCCTTGGCCGACCATGCGGCGCGGGCGTGGTCGGCGACCAGGGACAGCACGATCTCCCCGCACCGCCAGCCGCTGTCCCAGCCGGTGTTGAGTTCCTCGGGGTCGGCACCCTTGAGGCCGAACGCCGCGAGCACGTGCTCGGGCGGGCGTTCGTCCATCACATCGCCAGGGTAAGGCGTGCCAAGGACATTGAGCGTCAACCGGACCGTCAGTACATCACCATGTCGGGATCGCACTGCGCGGCCCACGCGACGATGCCGCCACGCAATTGCATCGCCCCGGCGACGCCGGCCCGTCTGAGCGCGGCCAGCGCCTCGGCCGAACGCGCCCCGGTCTTGCAGTACAGCACCGGAATCCGCCCCGGCGGCAGCAGGCCCGGCCCGGCGGCGGACTCGAGCATCGACTTGGGGATCAGCCGGGCGCCCTCGATGCGGTTGATCTCCCACTCGGCCGGCTCGCGCACGTCGATCAGCGCGACGGCGGCACCGGAGTCCAGCAGCGCGCGCAACTCGCCGGGGGTCAGGCCGTCGTCGGCCGCCTCCGGTGCTGTGCCGCAGAACAATTCGTAGTCGACCAGTTCGGTGACCGGCGGGGCGGCGGGGTCCTTGCGGACGGCGATGGTCCGGTAGGACATCTCCAGCGCGTCGTAGATCAGCAGCCGGCCCAGCAGCGGCTCGCCGATCCCGGTGATCAGCTTGATCGCCTCGGTGCCCATCACCGCGCCGATCGACGCGCACAGCACGCCGAGCACCCCGCCCTCGGCGCAGGACGGCACCGCACCCGGCGGCGGCGGCTCGGGGTACACGTCGCGGTAGTTCACGCCGCGCTTCTCCCCGCCGGGCCCGTCGGGGGCGGCCTCCCAGAACACCGACGCCTGGCCGGCGAAGCGGTGGATCGAACCCCAGACGCAGGGTTTGCCGGCCAGCACGGCGGCGTCGTTGACCAGGTATCGGGTGGCGAAGTTGTCGGCGCCGTCGACGACGAGGTGGTAGTCACCGAACAGCTCGACGGCATTGCCGGCCGTCAGCCGGAACGGATGGGGCCGAACGGTGACCAGCGGGTTGACCGCGGCGACCGCGTCACACGCACTGTCGGTTTTGAGCCGGCCGACATCGGCGGCGCCGTGGATGATCTGGCGCTGCAGGTTGGACTCCTCGACGACGTCGAAGTCGATGACACCGAGCGTCCCCACCCCGGCCGCGGCCAGGTACAGCAGCGCCGGGGAGCCCAGGCCGCCGGCGCCGACCACCAGCACCCGGGCGTTCTTGAGCCGCCGCTGGCCGGCCGAACCGATCTCGGGCAGCAGCAGGTGTCGGCTGTAGCGCGCGGTCTCGGCCCGGGTCAGCTCGGCTGCCGGTTGGACCAGCGGCGGCAGCGGCATTACGCGATCGGGTACGGCCAGGAGTTGAACCGGCAGGTCTTCCCGTCGGGCTGGACCGACTGCGGGTCGAAGCGGGTGGCGTCGTTGTCGGAGGTGGAGAACGTCTGCTGCATCATGATCGGTGCCAGCGCACCGCTGCGGTCGCACGGCTCGTGGCTGGTGTAGCCGATCGCGTGACCCACCTCGTGGTTGATCAGGTACTGCCGGTAGGAGCCGATGTCGCCCTGGAACGGCATCGCCCCGCGCACCCAGCGGGCCAGGTTGATGAACACCCGGGGTTCGGCGTCGGGGCCGTAAATCGGGTTGTAGCAAGAGGTTTCGAGCTGGATCTCGTAGCCGCAGCCCTCCCGGATGGTCGCCGGCGAGGTCAGCGAGACCCGGAAGTCGGGCTTGGCGGCGGGGTCGTCGACGCGCTGGAAGGCGAACTGCGGGTTGTGCGTCCAGCTCTTGGGGTTGCCGAGGGTCTCGGTGACCATCCGGGCGAAACCCTCGTCGCCGCCGAACGACGAGGTGTCCACGCCGTCCTCGATCTCGACGGTGTAGGTGAACGTCTTGGCGGTGCCCTCCCCGACCTTCGGGGTGGTGCCGGGAACGATGTGCCAGGTCTTGGCGCCGGCCTCGGTGTACGGGCCGCCGGCCGGCAGTTGCCCGGTGGGCAGGCTGGCGTCGAACTCGGTGAGCCCGCGCGGCGGGGCGCCGACGATGGTGGTGCCGGCCGAGCCGATGGTCGGCGGGCTCTTCACCGCCTCATCGGTGACCGGGACGGAGGTGCCGGTGATGGTCTGGTACAGCACCACCCCGGTCAGCGCCACCAGTACCGGCAGCGCGTAGGCCCGCCAGCCGTAGGTGGACAGGAACCGTCCCAGCCAGCTCTGTTTGCGCACCTGGCCGCGCTCTTCGCGGTTGGCCCGGGGCCGGCCGGAGTCCTCGGCGAGCGGGTCTCGCAGCGCGCGCAGCGGCTCGCTGCGCTCACCGGGCAGCACCGGCACGCGACCACCCCCGCGGGGCCCCGACTGATTGGTCACCGACCCAGGATGGCATAACGCGGGTCCGGTGGACTCCCGGGCACGCCGCCGCCGGGTAGTAGTGTCGGATCCGACGAGCCGGGGGGCGCAGCCACGCCGGCACGATGACCACCTCGAGGAATCCGATGTCCAACCCGACCGGCACCGCCGCGCGCAAATCAGCCCGCGGCGGGCGGCTGCCCCGCAGCGAGCGGCGCGACCAGCTGCTGGCGATGGCCAGCGAGGTGTTCGTCGACCGGGGTTATCACGCCGCCGGGATGGATGAGATCGCCGACCGGGCCGGGGTCAGCAAGCCGGTGCTCTACCAGCACTTTTCCAGCAAGCTGGAGCTGTACCTGGCGGTGCTGCAGCAGCACGTCGACATCCTGGTGACCGGGGTGCGCCGGGCGCTGCGCACCACCACCGACAACCGCAAGCGGCTGCGCGCGGCCGTCGCGGCGTTCTTCGACTTCATCGAGCACGACAGCCAGGGCTACCGGCTGATCTTCGAGAACGACAACGTCACCGAACCGCAGGTGGCCGCGGCGGTCAAGGTGGCCACCGAGGCCTGCACCGACGCGGTGTTCGACCTGATCAGTCGCGATTCCGGGCTGGAGGCCCACCGCGCCCGGATGATCGCCGTCGGCCTGGTGGGCATCAGCGTGGACTGCGCCCGCTACTGGCTGGACGCCGACCGGCCGATCTCCAAGGACGACGCCGTCGAGGGCACCGTGCAGTTCGCCTGGGGCGGCCTGTCACACGTCCCGCTCACCCGGGGCTGACGGGGCGGATCAGGCGACGGGGCCGAAACCGACCCGGCGCGTGTCGGCGGCGCCGATCTCCACGTAGGCGATCTTGGCGGTCTGCACCAGCAGGCGCTTGCCCTTGTCGTCGGTCAGGCTCAGGATCGCGTTCTCACCCTCGGCGATGGCCGCCCGGATGTGGTGCTCGACCTGCTCGGGCGTGTCGGGGCTGTTGAAGACAAGCTCCCGCGGGCTGTCCGCGACACCGATCTTGACCTCCACAGCTGGACCCCTTTCCTTGGCACGCGCGTCCACGATGCAGGCTAGTGGACGCCCACCCGGGCCGGTGCGCCGTGGCACCCTTTCCGCAAACAAGGTGGTCAAGCTGCGGTAACAGCATGACAACGGCTGCGTGCGCCGTCTGGGAGGCGTGCCCGCACCGTTCCTAACCTGGCGTGGTGGACGAGTACAGACGGCCCCGCTGGCCGCGGTTTGCGGTCACCGCGCTGGGTCTGGCGGCAGCCGGCGCGGCGACCATGAGCGTCATCTCGGCCGGCGGCGGGGCCACCGCCACCGACACCCATCGCACCGTGATCGCGACACCCGGGCCGGACACCGCGCAGGCCGCCACCGGCGCGCATCCGGAGGTGGCGGTCCGCGTCGACGCCGGGGCGCCGGGTTCGCAGCCCGCAGTCGACCTGCGCCAGATCGTCTACACCATCGCCGGAAACCAGCGACCCAACGACCCGGTGACGGTGGTGTACGCCGACGAGACCGGGGCGCTGCGCACGGTGGAGAACGTGACGCTGCCGTGGAGCATGACGCTGATCCCGGACCTGCCGGTGAACTATGTGACCGCCAACAGCCGTGGCAGCCAACTGAACTGCTGGATCACCGATGCCGGTGGGGGGACGGTGGTTTCGCAGACGTCGTTCGCGACGAGCACGACCTGCAACCACTGAGTCCGGGGCGGGTCAGGCCAGACCCAGTTGGCGCATGCGCTCGGAATGGGTGCGCTGCAGCCGGTCATACAGATCGGTGAGCTGACCGACACCGCCGCCGGCCAGCACCAGGTCCACCAGCTCGTCGTGATCGGCGAGCACGTACTGCGCCTGGGTGATGGCCTCCCCCAACAGCCGGCGTGACCACAGCGCCAGCCGGTTGCGCTGCCGCCCGCTGGCCGAACGAACCTCGGCCACCACGAACTGCGAGTGCGCCGTCTCGGCCAGCACCGCGCGCACCACGTCGGCGATGTCGGGGGGCAGCGACCCGGCGATGGCCAGGTAGAGGTCGGCGGCCATCGCGTCGCCGACGTAGGTCTTGACCAAGGCCTCCAGCCAGGTGCTGGGCATGGTGAGCCGGTGGTATTTCTCCAGCGCGGGGGCATAGCGGGTGATGGCCGGCAGCACGTCGACCCCGCGGGTCTGCATCGTGGCGCTCAGCAGTTCGTAGTGGCCCATCTCGGCGGCGGCCATCCGCGCCATGTTGATCCGGCCGCGCAGATCCGGTGCCATCCGGGCTTCCTCGGTGAGCCGGTAGAAGGCGGCGACCTCGCCATATGCCAGCAAGGCGAACAGCTCGTCGATGCCGGGGTGGTCGGCCGGGATCGTCGACGGCGACACCCCGTGCGTGGCTGCCATGGGGTCACTGTAGTCGCCGTGCTGTCGGCGAACAGGGCCTAGCAGGTATGCTGGGGATCGGTAATGTGCGTGCACGCAGTGGGCCCGCCTCTCCGTCGTCGATCCTCACCCCGGGGGCGCGAGGCCCGCATTTCTTCTCTCGTCACTCGTGCGCGCGTGAAAAGCACGTACGAGGAATGACAACGGAAGACAACCCATGACGCATCTGCATACCCACGCTCCGACCAGCTTCGCCTCCCTCGGCGTGCGCGAGGAGATCGTCCGCGCCCTCGCCGAACAGGGCATCGAGAACGCCTTCGCGATTCAGGAGCTGACCCTGCCGCTGGCGCTGGCCGGCGACGACCTCATCGGCCAGGCCCGCACCGGGATGGGCAAGACCTTCGCCTTCGGCGTCCCGCTGCTGCACAAGATCACCGCGCCGGGCGAGCCCGAACTCAACGGCGCCCCGCGCGCGCTGGTCGTGGTGCCCACCCGTGAGCTGTGCCTGCAGGTCTTCGACGACCTCACCGGAGCCGCCAAGCACCTCAAGGCCGATGGCGGCCGCAAGCTGTCGGTGGTGTCCATCTACGGCGGGCGTCCCTACGAGCCGCAGATCGAGTCGCTGCAGTCCGGCGCCGACGTCGTCGTGGGCACCCCGGGCCGGTTGCTCGACCTCGCCCAGCAGGGCCACCTGCAGCTGGGCGGGCTGTCGGTGCTGGTCCTCGACGAGGCCGACGAGATGCTGGACCTCGGCTTCCTGCCCGACATCGAGCGGATCCTGCGGCTGACGCCGGACTCGCGTCAGACCATGCTGTTCTCGGCCACCATGCCGGACCCGATCATCACGCTGGCGCGCACCTTCATGACCCAGCCGACCCACATCCGCGCGGAGTCCCCGCAGTCGTCGGCCACCCACGACACCACCGAGCAGTTCGTCTACCGCGCCCACGCGCTGGACAAGGTCGAGATGGTCGCACGCATCCTGCAGGCCGAAGGTCGCGGCGCCACAATGATTTTCACCCGCACCAAGCGCACCGCCCAGAAGGTCGCCGACGAACTGGCCGAACGCGGCTTCAAGTGCGGCGCGGTGCACGGCGACCTGGGCCAGATCGCCCGCGAGAAGGCGCTGAAGGCGTTCCGCGAGGGCGAGATCGACGTGCTGGTCGCGACCGACGTCGCCGCCCGCGGTATCGACATCGACGACATCACGCACGTGATCAACTACCAGATCCCCGAGGACGAGCAGTCCTACGTGCACCGCATCGGCCGCACCGGGCGTGCCGGCAAGACCGGCATCGCGATCACCCTGGTCGACTGGGACGAACTCGAGCGCTGGTCGATGATCAACAAGGCACTCGACCTGGATTGCCCGGATCCCGCCGAGACGTACTCCACCTCGCCGCACTTCTACGAGGAACTCGGCATTCCCGCCGAGGCCGGTGGCGCCGTGGGCGCGGCCCGCAAGACCCAGGGTGCCCGTCGCCCGAAGGACGAGAGCCGGATCAGCTCCACCGACAGGGCCGGCCGTGACAACGGTGACCGCCCGGCGCGCAGCCGCTCGCGGCGCCGCACCCGCGGCGGCGAGGGGGCCAGCGGGCATCTCGAGAAGACTTCTGCGGCCAACGATTCCGCCGAACCGGCGAACGGCGAGGGAGCCTCCGCCGGCGCCCGGCGCCGGCGTCGCCGCCGCGGCCCTCGCAAGGCCACCGAGTCTGCCGGGGCGACCGGGGCGACACCGAACTGACCGATGATCCGACCGGAGCGCCGCACCAGGGGTGACCTCATCGCCGCGGCGGCGATCGCCGCTGTGGTGGTGCTGGTGATCGCCGGTTTCTGGTGGCACAGTTCGGCGCGCACCACCGTCAGCCGTCCGGCGGCCGGGCCGGCCCCGACCGTCACCGCGGCGTCCGCGGTTCCCGAGACACTGCGGCAGCGATGGACCGCCGCCAGTAACCGGACCCGGGCGCCGATCGTGATGGACGGCACCGTGGTGACCGGCGACGGCCGCTCCATGGCCGGGCTGGACGCGCAGACCGGCGGGCAGCGCTGGAGCTACGCCCGCAGCACCGAACTGTGCGGGGTGTCCTACGTCTACGACCTGGCCGTCGCCGTCTACCCGGATGTGCGGGGCTGCGGTCAGGTCAGCTCCGTCAAGGCCGCCACCGGCCGCCGCGGCCCGACCCGTACCAGCTACGCCGACGACGTCGTGGTGCTCAGCTCCGACGGCAGCGCCGTGCTGTCGGCCGGGGCCACCCGGCTGGAACTGTGGCGCTCGGATCTGGTCCGGATGCTGTCCTACGGCGAGATCGACGCCCCCGTCAAACCCGTCAACACCAAGCTGGGTGAGGGCTGCGCGCTGATGTCGGCGTCGGCCAGCGAGAGCGCGGTCGGCGTGCTGGAGGCCTGCCGCGACGAGAAGGACCTACGGCTGTCGCTGCTCAAGCCCGCCAAGGAAGAGGACGAGCCCGACGTCAAGAAGGTGGCGCTGCCGGGGGTGGCGGTCGACGCCGAGGCCCGGGTGCTGGCGGTGGTCGGCACCCGTGCCGCGGTGTACCTGCCCACCCCGCGTCCGGAGGTCGCGGTCTTCGACGAGACCGGCTCAAAGGTGTCGAGTACGTTCCTGCCCGGTCCGCCCACACCGGCCGGCGCGCTGCCGGCGGTGACCCGTGCCGGCGACCAGATCACCTGGTGGACCGGATCGTCGGTGCTGGTGTTCGACAACAAGCTGAGCTACCGCTTCACGCTGGGTTCGGCCGGCCCGCAGGCAGCGCTGGGCCCGGCGACGATGATGGCCGGCCGGCTGCTGGTGCCGGTGGCCGACGGGCTGGCCGTCTACACCAACGCCGACGGCACCCGGGAGCGGGTGATCCCACTGGCCCACCCGGCCGGGGACGGGGCGGTGGTTCCCGCGGTCAGCGGGTCGATGGTCGTCGAGCAGCGCGGCGACGCCATGGCCGGGTACGGGCCTTAGGCCTTCGCGGTGCGGCTATAGGCCAAGGATCTCGATGGTGAAGATCGCGTAATCCGACCCGCTCGCCGGGCATCTCTGACCACCACTCTCGCATTGATCCCTGAATTGCTGGGAGATCGGAAGCGTCCAGCCGTCCAGCTCGCGGGTGACCTTCAGCTTGGTCGAGCCCCATTCCTCCACGGCGGAGGTCTGCTGACTCCAGTCGGTGCGCGTGTTGACCGGTACCAGCCGGTGGGGCGGGGTGAATTTGGTCGTCGGTTTGTCGACGTAGTAGTCCACCAGGTAAAGCTGCGCCGGCGAGCCGACGGGCCGCCCTTCCGGCGCCGTGTAGAACTTCAGGGTTCCGCCGTAGATCAGCTGATAGGCCACTTCGGCGCCCGGTTCCACGATGGCCTTGTTCACCAGCGACTCATCGGGAAGTTTGGAACTGGTGGCCAGCACCTGGGTGGCCACCACGATGCGCTGGCCGGTGAAGTTCTTGACCGTGCCCTGCACGCCGTCGTGATACTTCGCATCCGAGGTCGAATCTCCGCCGAGCATGGGAGCGCCCGGGCTGGCCGCCATTGGCGTCGCCGGCAGCACGGCGGTCGCAGCCGAGCGGAAGGTATACCAGGGGCGATACCACTTCTGATCGGGGACGGTTTGGAACGGCGAGCACCCGGAGCTGGACTTGCCGCCGCGCGGGCAGTCGGTCTCGTTCCACTTCGCACCGGTGAGGGTGGCGGTGATCAGGTTCGCGCCGGCGAAATTCGTATGGTTCAGGATCGCGCCCGACAGGTCCGCGTTCGCCAGCACGGCTCCGGCGAGGTTGGCGTCGGTGAGGTCGGCATCCCAACAGGCAACGGACACACACACTTCCGTGAAGGTCGCGCGCTCCAGCTTTGCCCCGGCCAGCGTGGCACCGGCCAGATTCGCACCGGAGAAGTCCACGTCGGCGGCCACTACTCCGTTCAGATTCGCACCGCGCAGGTCCGCATCGGAGAGATTCGCACCCTTCAGAGCCGCAGTGGTCAGATCGACACCGCTCAAATCCGTGCCGAACATCTCGGCGTCGGTCAGCTTCGCGTACCGCAGGTTCGCCTGCTGCAGCTTCGAGTAGTTCAGGGTCACGCCGGACAGATCCGCGTACGAGAGTTCCGCCTCAGTCATGTCGACATCGGTCAGGTTGGCGCTCTTGAGCACGGCCCTGGTCAGATTCGCGCCGCGGAGGTTCGCCTCCCGCACGGTCGCAGAACCCATGCTCGCCGAGGACAGGTCCGCCCGGGTGAGGTTGGCTTGGGTCATGTTCGCCGTACGCAGATCCGCCCTCTTCAGGGTGGCCCCGGTGAAGTTCACCCGCGAAAGGTCTTGACCGACCAGATCGGCTCCGGTGAGGTCCTGGCCCGAGCAGTCCCCGGTCGTCACGCACGCCGCCGTCCCCCACTGGCCCACGGCGTCGCCCACTGGAAACAGGGTGCGGCGGATCAACCAGAGTCCGCCGGAGAGCAGATTGGTGAGCGGGTTGGCCGGAAAACCCGCCAGCCACTGTCCCGTACGGTCGAGCAGCCGCTCGACGGCGAACGCCGCGCCGGACACCGCCTGCGCCACCGGGGCGCCCGCGACCGGCAGCCGGACTGCGGTGGCGTCGAACGCCCGGCAGCTGTCGCACGTTTGCGCTGCGGCGGGGTTCAGAGCAGCCGCGGCGGGTGCAGGCAACGAGTCCACCGACG
>JAPOHV010000171.1 GCA_029979305.1 Mycobacteriaceae bacterium
CGAGGAACTCGTGCCAACTGGGGTCGACCGACGACGGGTCCTGGCGGAATTTGCGGTACATCTCCTCGACCAGCCATTCGTTCTGGCCGAAGGGGGAACTCGCGCTGCTCACGACAGTCACTCGCCTCGATCCTGTGCCCGGTCCTCAGGTGACGGCTCAAGGCTATATGTTCCCGGTTCCCGGCGAAGCGGGTCAGGGGACCGGCGGCTACTGGGCGTCGGCGATGGGCGGCAGCAGCTGGAGCTGCCCGGGCCAGCGGGCCGGCGCCGGGCCGAACGCCGTGCGGGCGTTCGCGATGATCTTGCGGCCCATCATCCGGTTGCCACCCCCGCCGATGGCGGCGCCGATACCGACCGGCAGCATCTTGCCGAACGCCATCGCCGTCCGTTTGATCGTGTACTTCTTGACGAAGTACTGCATCAGCCGCGAGTTCAACTGCGAGACCACCGGCAGCGGCAGCAACTCCGCCTCGGCCAGCCAGGCCCCGCTGGTCCGGCCCGGGCCGAGCAGGTCACGCACCGCGCCCCTGCCCTCGTCGCCGACGAGGACGCCGAGCACCAGGTTGCGGCGACGGTCGCGGTCCTCCACCGGGATTCCGTGCACCTCGGCGACAGCCAGGGCGAAGGCGGCAGTGGCCTCGAGGAAGAGCACGGTCTCCCCGGCGACCGCGGACAGGGCCGCGAGGGTGCCGATGCCGGGGAAGGCGGCCGCCGAGCCCACCGCGGCGCCGCTGGCCATCACGACGGCGAGGTAGTGCTTCTCCAGGCGCGTGACGATCTCGGCGGGAGTGGCCTCGGGCGCCGAGCGGCGCAGTTTCGCCACGTAGGCCTTGACCGCCGGCGCCTGCAACCGGGCGCTGGACTCCAGCACATGGGACAGGGCCTTGGCGGACATACCCGCGTCCGCCGCGGCGCCGGCGGGGACCGGAAGGGTGCCGGGCTTGTCCCCGCTGTGGAGTTTGTCACCGCGGAGTTTGTCACCGGGGCGTTTGTCGCGGCGAAACCTCATGACAGACCTTTCCGCCCGTGCTGCCTCTGGCCTTCTTGCCTTTCTGACCAGCTCACGCCAGGTTAACGAATGGCGTGGCCGCCGAGTGCCCGGGTCGGCTAACCGACGTTCGGGTCGGCGTAGCGCAGCACCGCGGCGATGCCGTCGGCCGGTGTGATCCGCTCGCCGGTGCGGACCAGCGACGCCCCGGTGGCCACCGCCAGCATGGGCAGCGCCTCGTCGGCCCGGCGCGTGCCGCCCTGGTCGTCGACGACGGCGTCCCCGACGTCTCCGATGATCAGCGTGTCGACCGAGCCGTCGCGCAGTGCCGCCGTCACGTGGCTCAGACCCTCGACCGCGAGCCCGGTGCCGAGTCCGGCGGCGAACCGCGCCGCGGCGTCGTCGATGGCGTCCTGCCGCAACTTGAGGTACTGCTGTCCGATCTCGTGGTTTACCTCGGCCTCGTCGGTGCCGGCGGCGCGTCCGCCGCCCTGCAGCGACACCGCCTTGGCGGCCACCCGTTCGGGCAACTCGGTCATCAGTTCCCCGCGGGCGTCGCCGGTCACGAAAACGATGCCCGCCCCGGTCTCGTCGACCAGGTGGGTGACGCGATCGGCGACTTCGCGGAGGTTCTTGCGGACGGCCTCATCGACGCGCCCCTGCGGCCCGCCGTAGCCGGCGGTGTCGGCCCTGTGCGCCTTGTGCACCGGATGTCCGGTGCCCTCGACCGTCTCGGTGCGCGACCGTCCGTCGTGCAGCGATATGTCGGCACCGGTGTGGTCCACCGCGACCAGCAGATGGGAGGTGTGCAACATGCCGTGCTCGACGACGGGAAGCAGGTAGGGCAGGGGCGAGACCCGCAACTCGGTGGCGGCCGGCGGGCGGACCAGGGGTTCGTCGAGCACCACCGTGGGCCCTGCCGCGATGACGCATCGTCCGCTGCGCCCGACCGGCGGGTGTTTGGCCCGCACCGCGGCGTCGATCGCCGCGATGACAGCGCCGTCGACCGACTCATCCTCGAGACGTTTGCGGATGTCGCGCAGCCGCGCGTCGAGCTGGGCCGCGCCGTCGGCGGTGTCGTGGGAGTCGTCGAAGCACACCGTCACGAAGGGGCCGGGTGTGTCGAGCAGATGGCGAAATCGTTCAGCACGCATACGTCCAACGTAACTCCGTGCGACGTGACGATCAGTCCCACCCCTGCCGATACCGTCAGGGCGTGTGCTGGCAGCATCGCAGCGGTGACCGCCGACCATCCCACCGACCCGTCGAAGATGAATCCGTGGAAAACCCTATGGGTCATGCTGATCGGTTTCTTCATGATCCTGGTGGACTCCACGATCGTCGCGGTGGCCAATCCGAGCATCATGGCGGCGCTGCGGATCACCGACTACGACGCCATCATCTGGGTCACCAGCTCCTATCTGCTGGCGTATGCGGTGCCCCTGCTGGTGTGCGGCCGGCTGGGTGACCGCTACGGGCCCAAGAACCTCTACATCGCGGGCCTGGCGGTGTTCACCGCGGCGTCGCTGTGGTGCGGCCTGTCCGGTTCGATCGGAATGCTCGTCGCCGCCCGGGTGCTGCAGGGCATCGGTGCGGCGCTGCTGACCCCGCAGACACTGTCGGCCATCACCCGGATCTTCCCGCCGGATCGGCGGGGCGTGGCCTTGAGCATGTGGGGTGCCACCGCGGGCGTGGCCACCCTGGTGGGCCCGCTGGCGGGCGGCGTGCTCGTCGACCAACTCGGCTGGGAGTGGATCTTCTTCGTCAACGTGCCGGTCGGCCTCGTGGGCATCGCTCTGGCGGTGCGGCTCATCCCGGTGCTGCCGACCCACCCTCACCGTTTCGACATCGCCGGCGTGGTGCTGTCGGGTGTCGGCCTTTTCCTCATCGTGTTCGGCCTGCAGGAGGGTCAGACCCACGACTGGGCTCCGTGGATCTGGGCGGCGATCGTGGTGGGCCTGGTTTTCATGGCGATGTTCTTCTGGTGGCAGTCGGCGAACACCGGCGAACCGCTGATTCCGCTCGCGATATTCACCGACCGCGACTTCAGCCTCGCCAACGTGGGCATCGGGGTGATCGGCTTCGCGGTGACGGCGATGATCCTGCCGGTGATGTTCTTCGCGCAGTCGGTGTGCTCGTTGAGTCCCACCGGCGCCGCACTGCTGACGGCGCCGATGGCCGTCGCCAGCGGCGTGCTGGCGCCCTTCGTCGGTCGCTTGGTGGACAACTCCCACCCGCGGCCGATCATCGGGTTCGGGTTTTCCGCCGTGGCCGTCGCACTGCTGTGGCTGGCGATTGAGATGACCCCGGACACGCCGATCTGGCGGCTGGTGCTGCCGATGACGGCCATGGGTATCGGTATGGCGTTCATCTGGGCGCCGCTGGGCGCCACCGCCACGCGCAGGCTGCCGGTGCATCTGGCCGGTGCCGGCTCGGGTGTCTACAACACCACCCGTCAGGTGGGCTCGGTGCTCGGAAGCGCGAGCATGGCGGCGTTCATGTCATCGCGGATCACCGCGGAGATGCCGGGCACCTCGCCGGGGGTGCCGCTCGCGGAAGCGAGTGATGTCACGAACCTGCCGGGTTTCCTGCGCGATCCTTTCGCCGCGGCGATGTCGCAGTCGATGCTGCTCCCGGCGTTCGTAGCGCTGTTCGGTGTCACGGCTGCGATCTTCCTGGTCGGGGCGATACCGCAACGTGACGTTCAGCCGAAGAGCACCGCAGCGTTGAGGTAGCCGTCCGGGTCGAACGCGGCCTTGATCGCACGCATTGCCGCGATATCGGACGGTGTGCGCGACATGGAGAGATAGGCCCGTTTGAGGGTGCCCACACCGTGCTCGGAGCTGACGTTGCCGCCGTGTGCGCCGATCAACTTCATCATCGGCGTGTACAGCGCCGCCTCCTGCTCCGCCGTGCAGCGCAGCACGTTCAGGTGCAGATTGCCTTCGCCGATGTGACCGAACAGGATGGGTAGCGCATCCGGCGCGTGCCGTGCTATCAGTGCGGCGGCATCCGAGGCGAATCCGACGATCGCCGGATGCGGCAGCGCCACATCGAACTTCAACGGCGGTCCGAAAAGCGCTGTCACCTCGGTGAGGGACTCGCGAACCGCCCAGAGCCGCTGGCGTGCCGGCCCGTCGACGCCGACAGCGGGTTCGGCGCACAGCCGCAGGCCCTCGAGGGCCACGGCGAGGGGGCCGGTCTGCTCGATGTCGCCGGCCAGCTCGACCAGCAGCAGCCAGTCGGCGCGGACCGGAACCGCGGTATCGAGGTACTCGGCGGCCAGGTCGGCGGCACGGCCGTCGATGAGTTCGAGTGCGGCGACGTTCTGCACCTCGCGCAGTGCGACGCCGGCGGCGATGAGTGCGCCGAGATCGGCGAACCCGCACAGCGCCGCGATGTGATGCGACGGTATCGGGTGCAATCCGATGTCCACCTCAGTGATCACCCCGAGGGTCCCCTCCGACCCGATCATCAGTGACGCGAGGTCATAACCGGTGTTGTCCGAGCGGACCGCCGAGTGCCGTCGGACCACCGAGCCGTCCGCCAGGGCCACTTCGAGGCCAGCCACCTGGTCCCGCATCGGCCCGTAGCGCACGGTGCGCAGGCCTCCGGCGTTGGTGGCCGCCATTCCGCCCACGGTCGCCGAGTCACGCGAAGCCAGGTCGACGCCCATCAGCAGACCGGCCGCGGCGGCGGCGGCCTGGACGCCGGCCAGTGGCACGCCCGCGCCGGCCCTGATCCGCCGCCGCAGCGGATCGACCTCGCCCAACGCGGTGAGACGCTCGGTGGACAGCAGCACGTCATCGTGCTCGGGCACGGTTCCGGCCACCAGTGAGGTGCGGCCGCCCTGCACGGTGACGTGGGCGCCCTCCTCGCGGCATGCGGCCAGCACCGCAGCCACCTCCTCGGCACTGCCGGGACGCACCAGCGCGCTGGCCCGTCCCCGGTAGCGGCCGGTCCAGTCGACACTGCGGGCCGCCAGCACATCGCGGTCGGTGCTGACATGCGCGGTGCCGACGATCGCGGTCAGGCTCTGGATCACGCGCCCATTGTGCTCAGCCGGTGTTGCCGATCAGTTCGACACCTTTGCCGTTCCAGCGGAAACGCACGACACTCGCCAGCCCCATGCCGCCGTCGAAGATCAGCGCGACCGTGTCGCCAGTGCTTTGCGCGGAGTCGATTCCGTTGAATCCATAGGTGTCGGGTACGCCGGTCGGGATGAACTTGCCCAGGTGGAACAGTGCCGCGCGGGTGTTCGCATTGGGTGCGTTGGTGTTGGCCTCGACGATCACCGCCGAGAGTTGGGCGCATTCGTTGTAGTTGCCGTCGATCGGTTCGGGGTTCCAGCCCTGCCCGCTGCGCGGATCGCGGGGCAGCTCGGAGACCGCCTTGGCGATCGCCGGGGCGGCGAGGTTGACAGCGCACGGGTCGGGTGCGGCGGGCGTGGCCGGCGGCGGCGCGGCCCGGGTCGTGGGCGCTGCGACCGACGGCGGGCTGGTCGTGACCGGCAACGGGGTCTTCGACACGGTCGAGTCGCCGGAACCGCACGCCGTGAGCGCCGCGCCCAGCGCGGCGACCGTCACCGCCGCCGATGTCAGTCGCTGCCACACACCGCGCCACGGTACCGGCCAACTAGACTGATGCCCCA
>JAPOHV010000049.1 GCA_029979305.1 Mycobacteriaceae bacterium
CATGTCGAAGACCGGGGACGGCTGTCCCACCAGACCACTGCTGACCGGCCCGGTGTCGATACCCGCCCGCAGCGCGAGTTTCAGGGCAGCCTCGCTGTTGAAACGGTCGAGTATCCGCTGACACTCCAATGCGAAGTCCACCGTGCGCCGCACATTGTCCAGCCGCGGGATGGTGAGCCCACAGCTCCCCAGATAACCGTTGCGTACCGGCCGCACCCGTTCGATGCCGAATTCATCCGCGGCCGCGTCGAATTGGCGGATCAGCTCGTTGGAGATGTTCAGCGCCTCGTCGGTCGACAACTCGACCTGCAGCCGGTCCAGGCCGGCGATATCGGCATAGACGACCGAGACGTTGGAGTGGTCGCGGGCGGTGATTTCGCCACCCCCGAGGAGTTTCTCGGCGATCGCCGCGGGCATCAGGGAGTGCAGCAGCGACCGGATCCGGCCGCGTTGCTCGACGAGCAGATCCTCCTTGACCGACAGGCTCCGGCTCATCTCGTTGAACATTCCGGTCAGATCGCCGATCTCGTCGCGGGTTTCGACAGGTATCTCGACGTGGTAGTCGCCCGCGCTGATCCGCTGGACACCGGCCTCCAGGCGGCGGATCGGGCGCAGGAACACCTGGGCGAGGAACGCCGCGAGCAGGCAGACGCCGAGGATGATCCCGGTGGTCGCCAGCACCACGATCCGGGCGAACGTGAGCTCCCGGGCGAAGGCCTCCTTGGTGTCGATCTTGGCCACGATCGACCATCGCAGGCCGGCCATCTTCCCGACCGGGGCGTAGGCCTGGATGGTTTCCCGGCCGAGGTAGTCCTTGGCGATCAGGGTGCCGGTGTAGCCCTTCTGCGCCTCCCGGTGCGCCGTGGGCGTCACCGGTTGCACGAGCGTTGTTCCGCCCTGCCGGATCGCCAGGTCGGGGATGTCCGGCGGGGTGCCCGCGTCGATCACCATCTGCCGGTAGCGTTGCGGGTCCTCGAGGAACATCCGTGAGTCCGAGCGCATCAGGAATTCCTCGCCGGCCAGGATCGTCTCGCCGGTGTCCCCCATCCCGGCCTCGCGCCACTGCTTGTCGAAGGTCGTCACCTTGTTGATCTTGGTGATCGGGAACTGAAGGGCCAGAACGCCTTCCGGCTTGCCGGTCGGCGGGATCGGTGCGACCATCCAGGCGGTCGGCGCCATGGTCGAGGGCTGGTAGAACTCGAAGTCGGTGAACACCACCCGGTCGGCTTTGTTGCTCGACATCGCCTGCAGGTAGGCGTCGCGGAGCTTGGAGCCGTTGTAGGGACCGTTGAGGATGTTGGTTCCCAGGTCGACGTTCTTGTAAGCGCTGTAGACCACGTTGCCCCGGCTGTCGAGCAGCAGGGCGTCCTCGAACCCGAACCGGGTGACGATCTCGCGGTAGAAACTCTGGTACTTGGCGTTGGCGGCCGACCAGGCGCTGCCGTCACGTTCATCGTCCATGGCGATGGCGAGGTCGTCGGTGGGCAGCTTGGCGGTGTAGTTCGCCTGCAGGTAACGCTCGGCATTGGAGGTGGGCAGCAGCGCCGCGACGTCGAGCCGGGTTCCGCTGTACTTCTCGGTCTCCTTGGCGAAGAAGTCGTAGTACTCGTTGATCGTCTTCGTCATCGCCGGGGTTATCTGGGCGTTGGCCAGTTGATCGAAACCGGCGACGAAGTCCCGTAACGCGTCACGGCTCATGGAGCCGTGGGTATAGGTGACCAACGCGTTGCGCAGATCGGCGAGTTGGACCGTCATGCTGCGAGTCTGCGCCTCGCGGATCTCGGTGAGCCGGTTGATCGCACCGATGCGCAGCGAGTTGCGGCCGGTCTGGTAGGCGATCCCGCCGACGATCGCCGCGGCGAGAATGGTGCACAGCACCAGCATCAGGATGAGTTTGGACTGGATGCTGAACCGGTTGAGAAAGTTGCGGTGCGGCTTCACGACGGATTCGGCAACATCCGGTTCGGAAGGCTCCGGCGCAAAGCCGGGGTCCTCCGGAGCGCCCTGCTCCGACCGTCGCGCCATGACCGTCCTTTCCCCGCTGTGGCGTGCGGGAATCGCCCCGGGAAAGACTAGCAGTCGATGTGACTGTTGTGACGGATGTGAATGCGGTGACCGGACGGATCACGGCCGCCCGGCGCGCCGGGGACGATTCCGGCGGGTACGCTGCGCTGCGGATAGTCCGAGGCCAGTCGCGGACTCGGCACGGGCGGCGGACGGGAAGGGGGGTCCTCCACCTGATGACCACCGGGGCCGACGAAACGACCGGCAGCGAGCAGAGCACCCGCGTATGCGGTGCGTGCCATGAGGCGGTTCCGGCTGCCCCGTTCTGCGGCGGGTGCGGCGCCGACCAGCGGGTCGCGGTCACCCACCGCCGAAAACTGCTCAGGCCGCGGGTGTTCGTCGCCGCGCACCGGCAGTCGATTTTTCTGCCGCTGATCACCAGCACCATGTGCCCGCACCTGTCCAAGGCGGACCGGACGCCGTTCCGGCACGGACTGCTGCTCGCGGCCGCCGCGCTGATCGCCTTCTCGATGTTCCGGCGGCTTGCGCTGCTGGTGGTGCTCACCTGTCTGGGGATACCGCTGCTGTTCGTGCTGTACCTGTGGCGCTCAGACATCTTCCGCGACATACCCGCCCGTGCCATGGTGCTCGCCCCGGTGATCGGCATCGCGCTCAGCGTGAGCTGGTGGGTGTGGACCGGCGAGCGTGTCGCTGACGCCTACGGCATCCCGTTGTCCGCCAGCTTCGAGTTGATAGACGTGCTCGACCTCGGTCTGGCGGTGTCGGCCGGAGATGCCGTGCTGATGATGGTGCCGGCGGTGGTGGTGCGGGCGCTGCGCCTGCCGACCATCGAATCACTCGACGGGTTCGTCATCGGCGCCCTGGGCTCGCTGGCCTATACCACCGCCGGGACCGTGACCTGGCTCGCGCCGCAGTTCATCACCGGCCTGCTGGACAACTACGACTCCTGGCGGCTGCTGTCGCGGACCGTTCTCTACGGCGTCTTCGACCCGCTGACGGCAGTGGCCGCCGGCGGCATGATGGGGCTGCTGCTGTGGTACCGGCCCGCCCGGCGGGTCGGGCAGCCGCGAAGGGTCCGTCTGACACTGGCGGTCTGCACGGCGATCGGCGCGTGCTGCTACCTCGGTATCTACGCCGTCGACGCCGCCAGCGTGCCCCGCGACCCCGAGTTTGCGATCAACCTGGCGATCACGCTGCTGGCATGGCTGACGCTGCGGTTTGCCATGCAGATCGCCGTGCTGCATGAACTGCCCGACGAGGCCACCGACCGGGAGGTCCGGTGCATCCACTGCGCGGCCGACGTGCCCGATATGCCGTTCTGCCCGCAGTGCGGAGCTGCCGCCCGAGCTTCATCCCGGTCGGCCCGGCGGCTGCGGCGGGACACCGCCGGCGCGGCCTGAGCGCCCGCCGACATCGAGCCGGGCCATCATTTAGGTTTGACCCCGTGACGAATCGGTGGGCACGCGTCGCGGCGGTGGTCCTCAGCGCGGTCGCCGCCGTGCTGTTCGCCGCCGACCGTTGGGTCACCGCTCCGCGCGGCGTCATCGGCGGCCCGTACGCGCGTCTGCTGGCCGCGGCGAGTGACCTCGGCCCGGCCCGCTCCGGCCCGGTCCAGCTGACCGCGGCGCTGCGCCGGCCCTCCGATGCCGGGCGGCTGGCGCAATGGGCCGGCGCGCAGGGCCTGTCGGTGCGCTGGCACGGCGGGGATGACTGGGCCGTCGTCGAGGGCGACCCCGCCGCGGTGGCCGCGGCGTTCGGGGTTTCGGTGCGCGACTACCGCCTGCGTGGCGGCCCCGATGCCGGCCGCGTCTTCTACGCCTCCCCGCAGCAACCCGGCGTCCCGGCGGCGCTGCGTTCGGAGGTGACGGGGGTGGGCCGCATCCTGGGCTATCTACCGCACCGGACGGTCCTGCCGCCGACCCCGCCGCTGGACGTCCCCGGCGGCGGCCTGCTGCCGCACCAGCTGCTGACCGCCTACAACGCCAAACCGCTGGCCGACGACGGCTACACCGGCAAGGGGATCACCGTCGTGGTGTGGGGCTTCGACGGTTTCGACCAGCGGGACCTCGACATGTTCAGCGACGTGTTCGACCTGCCCGCGTTCACCCCGGAGGTGATGGGCGGGCTGCCGGCCCAGCGCGGGGTCGAGTCCACCATGGACCTGCAGGTGATCCACGCCGTGGCCCCCGACGCGAAACTGGTCCTGGTCAACTCCCGCCCGACGGTCGAAGGTGCCGGCGGCTTCGAGAAACTCGCCGAACTGATGCGGGCGGTGGACCGGCAGTACCGCGGCGCGATCTGGAGTCTGTCCATCGGCTGGGGCTGTGACCGGCTCTTCACGGCAGCCGACCTCACCCCGGTGCGCACCGCGCTGGCGGCGGCGGTGCGCAACGGCACCACGGCCTTCGACGCGTCCGGTGACATCGCCGGCCTGGAGTGCAAGGGCGGGCAGTCCTTCTCGGACCCGCCGAGCCCCGACGACGTCGGCCTGGACGCGGTGTCCTCGATACCGGAGATGACCAGCGTCGGCGGCACCCGGCTGTCCACCGGCCCGGATGGCGAATGGGTGGCCGAGCAGGCCTGGTACGACGTCCCGCTCACCCAGGGATCCGGCGGCGGGGCCTCCGTACTGTTCAGCCGGCCGGCCTGGCAGACCGTCGACCCGGCCGCCGGCCCGCCGGAGAGCCGACTGGTTCCCGACATCGCGGCGGTCGGTGATCCGTTCACCGGGGTGAAGTTCGTCTCCAGACAACAGATCCTCGTCGGCGGCGGGACCTCCCAGGCCGCCCCCATCTGGGCCGGACTGGCCGCGATCATCAACCAGAAGTTCGCCGAGAACGGGGCCGATCCGCTGGGCGAGATCAACCCGGTGCTCTACCAGGTCGCCAGGAGTTCGGCGCTGCCGAGCTACCGGGACGTGCGCTACGGCGGCAACGCGGTGACCCCCAGCGGGCGTCAGGGCTATGACACCGTGACCGGACTGGGCAGCCCGAACGTCGACAACCTGGTCAAGGCGATCCTGCAGGCGCGGTCGAGGGGCCGATGAGGATTCTCGCGGGGCGCGGCCGCAAATACTTCATCACCCTTGGCCTTTGGGTCGTACTGCTGGTACTGGCGCTGCTGGTCCTCAACTTCGTCGACACCCGGGTAGCGAAAGCGCCGGTGTACGCCTGCCCGCCGGACTGCGGCCGTCCCCCGACCGCGCTGCCGGTGTCGAGCAACCCGTCATTCTCCGCACCGGACGGGGCGTTCTCGGTCTCCTACCCCGCGCCGGGCGTGGCGTACGACATCACCACCGAGGACAACGGCGTGACCGCCAGGTGGAAACTCGGCGACGGCGGCACTCTGCGTCTGTTCGGCGAACCCGCCGACGGCCGGGACGCGACCGCCGTGGTCAACCAGGTTCTGGCCGACGCATTCCCCGACTCGATCGTGGCCTACGAGTTACCCAACGCGACACTGGGCTACCACAACGGGTACGGCGTGGTCGCCGACTTCCCGCAGTCCGCCGGCGAGCCGCTTCGCATCATCGTCATCGCGGCGGTCAAGAACGGCCTCGCCCTCGTGGCCGCGGCGCAGGGTCCGTTCCGGCAGTTCACCCCGGAGTTCGGCCCGGGCCCGCCGTCGCCGGCCAATGTCCAGATCGCCCAGGAGATGGGCAAGTACGTCGACAGCTTCAGTTGGCGCGGCGACCCCGTCAAGTGACGGCGGCGCGAGGCATACGAAAAAGCGCCAGCCGGCGGGTCGACCCCGCGGGCTGGCGCTTTTCGGTTCTCTGCGCTTACTGACCGGTGCGGATGTTGCCCGGCAGCGCGGTCGGCGCGGGCTTGGCCGTGATCGACGGGGCGAACGACCCGACGTTGGCCTTCTCGCTCGGGGTCAGGGCCGGAGCGCTGGTGGACGACGACGGCTTGGTCTCAGCCGGCTTCTCCTTGGTGGAGCACGCCGTCAAGGCACCCGAACCCACGATGGCGGCGGCACCGGCGACCAGCGCGACCTGCCGAACCACACGTGATGACAACATATTTTCCCCAATTCTCTGATTCGATACGGGCTGTTGGCTTGATTCTACCGTAAATTCCGTTATGCCCACTTCGCCGGCGGTTCAACCACCCGAAAAGGGCCGGAAACCCCTCCCGCAACGGCGATAATGGCTTACGTGAAGCGGCGGATCGCAACCGGCATGGCGGCGACCGTCATCGCCGCGGTCGGGTTTGCCTCACCGGCGCACGGCGCCGGGCAGTGGGCACTCAACGGCACATACACCGCCACCTCCAACGGCGAGTGGGCCCGCACCAACGACGTGTTCCACGACGAGAAGAGCGTGCGCGCGCTGTGGACCGTCACTTCGCAGTGCAGTTATCCCACCGAGTGCACCGGGACGGTCAGCAGCGACCAGGGCTGGACCGCGCCGATCTACCAGACCGGCGGCGAGTGGTACGTCAAGCGCATCGTCCCGCACTGGATGCCCTGCCAGGACGGCTCGTCCGCCGATGGGCTTCAGGTGTTCCGGTTCAAGGCGATGACGCCGGACGGGTCCACCACCGACCCGACGTCGAACACCCTGGTCGGCGAAGATGCCACCCGGGGCCCGAGTGGGGCGTGTGGCCGCAGCCTGGCGTTGTTCATCACCATGCCGTTCAAACTGGTCAAGGTCGGCTGAGCGGCCCCGGTTCAACCGGTGGGCAGCAGGTCGGTCCAGCCCCGCGAACCCGCCGGGCTCACCAGATCCGCCTGCCTGGCCACCGTCCCGTCCGGTGTGGCGAACTGGCCCGTACTGGGGTCATAGGTGGCGATCGCCACCGACGGCCCAGTGGTGGCGGAACCCGGGGTGTAGGCGCTGGGCGCCACCCCGGCGCCCGGCGGGGGCACCGGTACCGGCGTGACCGGCTGGGCCGGCGGTGCCGGCGGGGCAGCGCCCTCGGCGGGTGGCGGCGGTGCAGCCCCGGGCGGACCGGGCGGCATCGGGGTGCCCTCCAGCGGCCCGTAGATGTGGTCGTTGAAGGTCACCCGGTCGTCCGGTGGGACGCCCTGCGCCAGCAGGTTCGGGTCGATCGGGTACGGCCCGAGCGCGTGCTGGCGCATCGCCAGCGGCTGGTAGTTCCCCTCGCTCTCGCAGATCTCGACAGTCGGGGCGCGCTTGCCGGGTTGTCCCATACAGGGGTAGTTGCGGGCGCCGCGCACCGCGATGGGCGAGTCCTGGGGCAGCTTGCAGTACAGCCCGTCGGGGGTGTCGACGTCGGTCAGGTCCGACGGCGAACGCCACGACGACGGCGGCAGGAAGCCCACCGTGCAGGCCGGCGGATCGCCGATGGTCAGCGTGAAGTCGCCCTGCGTGAAGCCGGTGGGGTTGTTGCGGGGCAGACCGACCGCCTGCACCGAGGCCACGTAGGGCGGCAGCAGCACCAGCAGCTGTTCGATCGACGGCCGGTAGGTGACCGCGATCCGGCTGACCGTGGCGAGGTTGGCCAGCAGCACCGGCAGGGTCGGCTTGACCGAGCTGAGCAACTGCGACGCCTCGTCGAGCGCGCCCGGACCGTTCGCCAGCACCGCCCGCAGCTGCGGGTCGTTGGTGTTCAGCTGCCCGGTGAGGCCGGCCAGGCTGCGGCTCCAGATCCGCAGCGCGTCGGAGGACGCCGCCTGGGCGTCGAGCAGCGGCCGGGCGTCGTCGATCAGTGCGCGCGCCCGGTCCCCCACCTTGTCGAAGTCGCTTGCGACGGTCGACACCGAATTCAGCAGCGCGGCAAGGTCATCGCCCGACCCGTTGAGACCTCGGAACGCCTCTTCGAGCAGCTTTGACAGCTTCTGCTTGGGAATCGAGTCCAGCAGCGCGCTCACCTGGTCGAGCATCGGCCCGACCTTCTGCGGGACGGTGGCGTTGTCGGCGGTGATCACCGAGCCGTCCCGCAGATACGGTCCGGCGTCGGTGCGCGGCAGCAGATCGACGTACTGCTCTCCGACGGCCGAGACACTGAGCACGCTGGCCTGCAGGTCGGCCGGGATCTTCGGCGACGTCGCCAATGACATGGTCGCCTCGACGCCGGAGCGGGTGGCCTTGATGTTGGTGACCCGTCCGATCTGCACGCCCCGGTAGGTCACGTTCGAGAACCGGTACAGGCCACCGGTTCTCGGCAGTTCCAGCGTGACGGTCATGCGCCCGATCCCGAGCAGCGTCGGCAACTGCATGTAGACCGTCACCATGGCGGTGATGCCGATGATCGACGCGATGGTGAAGATCACCAGCTGGGTGCGAACGAAGCGGGTCAGCATCAGCGGCCACCGCCGTCCATCGGGGCCAGCTGCAATTCGGGGGCGGCCGGCGGCTGCGGTGGCGGTACGGCGCCTGCCGGGGTGGCGGCCGGCGGGCCCACGGGGTCGGCGACGGCGGCCGGCGGCGGGCTGAAGGGGGCGTGCAGCGGGTCGTAGGTGTAGGTCGCGTACCACGGATCACCCGGCGCGGGAACGAGTTTCGCGCCCTCCTGGCCCCAGCGGGTACCGAGCAGCAGGGTCTTCTTCAGCCGCGGGACGGTGAAGTCGAAGATGATGTACTGGTTGAGGTAATCGCCGCGGATGGCGCGGTCGATGGTCGCCTGCCCGTATGGGAACGCGGTGAAGTAGGCCAGCGCCTTGTCCAGGTCCGGTCCCACATCGGCCAGCGACCGCAGCGTCGGCTCCAGGTTGCGCAGGTTGCGGACCAGATCCGTCGTGGTGTCGTTGACCAGGTCGGTGGCCACCGCACTGAACCTGCCCAGCTTGTCCAGCGCTGCCGTCAGGTTCGGCCGCTCGGCGACCAGCACATCCAGCGCCGGCGGGATGCGGTCCAGCGCGCGGGTCAGCACGTCGAGCTGGCCGGCGAAGGTGCCTGCCACCCGGTTGAGCGAGACGACCGTGGCATTGACGGCGTCGCGCTGGTTGGCCAGTACCCCGACGAACTCGTCGAGTCGCAGCAGCAGATCCCTGATCTGGGTTTCCCGGCCGCCGAGTGCGGCGTTGAGTTCGGTGACGATGTCGCCGATCTGCCCGACTCCGCCGCCGTTGATCACCACCGACAGCGCTGAGAGGGTCTGCTCGGTGGACGGGTAGGTCGACGACTTGTTCAGCCCGAGGGTGGCGCCGGCAGCCAGCCGGCCCTGCGGCGGCTGGCCCAGTGGCGGGTTGAGCCCCAGATGCATCGAACCCAGCAGGCTGGTCTGACCCACCGTGGCGACCGCGTTGGCCGGGATCACCACCTCCGGCTTAACCGAGATCTCCACGTCGGCGTGCCAGTCGCGCACGGTCATGGTGTTCACGCTGCCCACGACGACATCGCCCAGCAGCACCGGTGAATTGGGTTCCAGGGTGCTGACATTGGCCAGTTCGACGTGGTACTTCGTCGACCCCGGACCGCGGCCGACCGCACCCGGCAGCGGCAGCGAGTTCAGTCCGCCGAACCCGCACCCGCTGGCGCCGAGCGCCACGCACACCGCGGCGATCGCCGCCCGTATCCGGTTCGTCATGGCTGGGCCCCCGCTCCCTGGCCCCCGACGCCCTGGCCCCCGACGCCCTGGGGCAGGGGCACCGGCGGCGGCATCGGCACCGCAGCGCCCGGCGGCGGCCCCGACACCTCGGCGGGCATCAGCATATCCGGCAGATTCGACGGCCCCGGGGCCGGTCCGTGCGCCACCCCTGGCGGAATCGGCGCACCCGGATACAGCGCCGGCTGCGGGTCCGCGGGCAGACCGGCGGGCGTGTAGGACCCGGGCGGCGGGCCCGGTGGGCCGCCCCACCCCGGCGGCGGCGGGACGTCGCCGTTGAGACCGGTGTAGGCCGATATCTCCGGCGGTATCTCCACCGTCGGGCCGGTGCCGTCACCGCCGGGAGCCAGTTGCGGTTCGGAGTAGATCAGGTTCCACGGACTCGGCGACTTGCCCAGGTAGACGTTGGTGGGCAACGGCAGGTAGTTGAAGTTCAGCAGCCGCAGCGCCGGCCCCAGGTACTGCGAGCACAGCTTGCCGGTCTCCGAGGCGGTCGCGTTCTCGATCGCGCCGATCGCCGCGCATACCACCTGAAGCGGGTTGGAGAAGTTGGCCAGCGCGAAACCCCCGAGCGCGCTTTGGATATCGGGGTTGTAGATGTTGTAGGCGTTTCCGATGGCGTTGGGCGCGACATGCAGCAGGTTCTTCAGCGCGATCTGGTTGTCGCTGAGGTTGCGGACCACGTCACCCAGTCGCTGCACCTGCTCGGAGGCCTGATTTCGGCTGCCCGCCACGAAGCGTTTGACGTCGGACACCGCGCTGGACAGATTGGTCAGCGCCGCGTCGAGATCCGACCTGCTGCCGTCGAGCACGCTGGAGACGGTGGCCAGCCGGTCCTGGAACTGCACGATCTGGGCGTTGCTGTCGCGCAGCACGGTCACGAACGTCTGCAGGTTGGTGATGACATCGGTGATGTTTCCGCTGCCGTCGGCCAGGATGCGGCTCAGGCCGGCGAGTTGCTTGAGGCTCTCCCGCAGCTTCTCGCCGTTGCCGTCGAGGGCATTCGCGGCGCTGTCGATGAACCGGCCGACCGATGAGGTCGAGGCGGCGCTGGTCGGCCCCAGATCGCTGGAGAGCCGGGCCAATTGGGTCTTGATCTCGTCCCACTCGACCGGCACCGCGGTGCGGTCGGTGTCGATGACGGCGCCGTCGGCCATCGTCGGCGCCGAGGTGTCGCCGTCTGCGCCGAAGGCCGGCGCCAGTTGGATGTAGCGCGAACCCACCAGGTTCTGCGCCACGATCACGGCGCGCGCGTCGGCCGGGATCGGGACACCGCGGTCGACCGCCAGCGTCATCCTGGCCTTGGTGCCTTGCGGTTCGATCGCCGCGATCGTGCCGACCTTGACGCCGGCGACGCGCACCTGGTCGCCGGGATAGATTGCGGTGGCGCTGGTGAAGAAGGCGGTGATCGTGGTGGGTTTGCGCACGGTGTTGCGCACCGCCAGCGCCACTCCCCCGGCGATCAGCAGGGCGAGCACCGCGGCGATCACGGTGAACCGTCGACGTGAGGTCACGGCTGCCCCCAACGCTCATAGGGTTGCGGAACACCGTTGTAGGGGAACGGGAATTCCGCCCGCGGCCCGGCGTTGTCCGGCGGTTGGCCGGCGTCCACCCCCCGCCGGAAGCCCAGCGCGTAGTCGAAGAACGGCTGCAACGTCTGGGCGGGGCTGAGGTTGGCGACGAAGGCGTTGTAGTAGAAGCCGCCGTTGACCGCCTCGGCCTGGGTGAGCTGGAACTTGGCCAGGCCCGCCATCGCCGCGGCGACGTTGTCGTTGTTGCGCTGCAGCATCGCCGTCACCGAGTTCAGCTTCTCCAGCGCCGGCGCCAGTTCCTGCTCGTTGTCGGCCACCAGGCCGCTCAGTTGCTGGGACAGCGCCGAGGTGTTCGCCAGCAGGTTGACGATCGCGTAGCGGCGGTCCTGCAGCACACCGAGCAGGTCGTTGGCGTTGAGGATCAGGGTGTTCACCTGCTGGCTGCGCTGCGACAGGATTCCGGTCACATCGGCGGCCGTCTTGAGCAGGCCCGTCAGCGAGCCGTTGCGTTCGTTGAGCGCCTTGGAGATCCGGCTGATCCCGTCGAAGGTCGGGCCGAGTTGCGGGGCGAGCTTGTCGATGGTCGACGACAGCGTGTCCAGCGACTGGTTGAGTGCCCTGGTGTCGGTGTCCCTGGTGTTTCCGGCGAACTCGCCGAGCGCGTCGGTCAGCGAGTACGGCGATCCGGTCCGGCTGACCGGGATGACGTCGGTCTGCTGCAGTCTGCCGTCGCCGGCGGACTCCAGCGTGAGTTCCCGCTGGCCCAGCAGGGTTCCGGTGCGGATGTGGGCGGTGGTGGCCGAGCCGAGCTGAACCTTCCCGTTGACGGTGAAGGTCACCAGCGCCTTGCCCTGCTGCAGTTCGACCTTCGACACCGAGCCCACCTTGACCCCGGATACCTTCACGTCGTTGCCCGGCGAGAGTCCGCCCGCCTCGGTGAACAGTGCGCGGTGATGCAGCGCGGTGGCCAGCGTCAGCAGCTGTTGCGGCTGCAGGCCGACCGTGATGATCAGCAAGATGAGGACCACTCCGATGAACCCGGAGCGGATCAGGCGCGAACCACGGTATCTACTGATCACGGCTCTGAACACCGCCCGGTGTGCTGCATGATCCACGGGAAGTAGGCGGTGCGGCCCTGCAGGTCGCTCACCCGAACCGACATTCCGCACAGGTACTGGTTGATCCAGCTCCCGTAGGCGCCGAGCCGGACCAGTTTGCGGTAGTTCTTGGGCGCCTTCTGCAGCGCGATGTCGAGGGTGGCCTTGTCCTCGTCGAGCAGCGGCGCCAGCCGGGCCAATTGGTCGACGCTGCCGGCCAGTGGCGCGCGGGCCTGGCCGAGCAGATCGGTCAGCGAGGCGGTGCCGCTGTCCAGCGCGGTGATCGCGGCGCCGATCGGGTCGCGGTCGGCCGACAGGCCGGTGGCGAGTTTCTCCAGCTTGTCCACCGTGGCGGAGAACTTGGCGCCGTCGGAGTCGATGGTCGCCAGCACCGTGTTCAGATTGTCGATGAGCTGCTGCACCGTCTGGCTGTTGTCGGCCAGCGAGTTGGAGAACGCCGAGGTCTTGGCGAACAGCGACTCCACGTTGGACTCCTGGCCCTGCAGGATCTGGATTAGCGAGCCCGTGAGGGCGTTGACCGCCTGCGGATTGAGCCCCTGCACAACGGGTTTGAGTCCGCCGAGCAGCAGGTCCAGATCGAGGGCGCTCTGAGTCCGCTCGGCCGGTATCACCGATCCGGGTGGCTGGATGCGGGCCGATCCGGGGGCGTCGAGCAGCTCCAGGTACCGGTCGCCGACCAGGTTGAGGTAGCGCACCGCCGCTTTGGTGCCGGAGGTCAGAACGATGTCGCGGTCGGCGCCGAAGCCGACGGTGACGGTGTTGTCGGGTTGCAGCGTGACGTCCTTGACGGTGCCGACGCGCACCCCGGCGACCCGGACCGAGTCGCCGGATTTCAGGCTCGACACGTCGTCGAAGACCGCCCTGTAGGTGTTCTCCGGCCCGCCCCGGTACTGCCCGAAGATGGCGAACAGCGCGGCGGTCATCATCAGCATCACCGCCATGAAGATGCCGATCTTGATCCCGGTCCCCCGCAGACTCCTCATCCGGGCATACCGATCTGCATGGTGTTGCGCGGCGGACCGTCCAGCGGCCCGAACAGCGCCTGCTTGAGCCCTTCGGAGTTCAGCAGGATGCCCTGGTTGCCGTACTGCGCCTGGTTGGCGCCGATGTCGGTGACCACGTACGGCGGGCGCTGCTCGTAGCCGACATTGGGAAGGTCGGTGCACTGCGGGCCGCCCTTGGCGGCGACCTTGGGCAGGTTGCCCGGATACCGGTAGCGCTCCCGGCCGAGGAAGAACCCCTGCAGCAGCGTGGCTCCCGGCATCGCCAGACCGGGTCCGTTGGCCAGCGGCAGCAGTCCGGCGATACCGCAGGTGAGCGCCGGGTTGTACTGGTTGGTCAGGTCGGTGGTCGGCACCAGCAGATGCACCACATCGGCGAGCGGACCGCGGTTCTCGGTGAGCACGTCGGTTCCGATGTCGGCGACGCCGATGGCGCTGAGCAGCAGCGCGTCAAGGCTGTCTCGCTGGTCGACCACGGTGTCACTGATCCGCGTGGCGTTGTCGACGACTGCCAGCAGGTCCGGCGAGGCCTCAGCCAGCGAGTTGAACACCGTCGGGGAGATCTCCAGGACGTGGTTGAGGTTGTCCAGCGCCGGGTTGAGCTTGGCCAGTGCGCTGTCGAGGTCCGCCAGCGTCTGGCCGAACTTCTGCCCGCGGCCGCGCAGCGAAGTGGAGATCGCGCCCAGGGTCTGGTTGAGCTTGGCGGGTTCGACCTCGGCGAGCACCGTGACCAGTTTCTCGAACACCGTGTTGAGTTCGACGGTCACCTTGTCGCCGCCCTGGATGGTGGTGCCGGCGCGCAGTGCCTCCGCCGACGGGTCCGACGGCGGCACCAGTTCGACGAACTTGGAGCCGAACACCGTCGAGGAGGTGATCTCGGCGCCGACGTTGGCCGGGATGGCGTCGATCGAGTCCGGGTCGATGGCCAGGTGCAGCGCCGCACCGCCACCCGGCAGCGCCTCGATCGAGGCCACCTTGCCCACCGGGGCTCCGTGGAGTTTGACCTTGGCGTCGGGGTACATGACCAGACCCGCGCGGTCGGCCAGAACGGTCACCGGGACGGTCTTGGTGAAGCTGTCCCTGAACAGTCCCACCGCCACCACAACCACCAGCGCCAGCGCCAGCACGGTCAACAGACCCGCCAGCGGGCGGGCGTATGTGGGTGCCGGTTTCGATGCCATCGCCACTTCCCGGACAGGTTGAAGTTGCCGTTGGAGCCGTAGATCGCCAGGGAGACAAGCAGAGTCACCGAGACGACCACGATCAGGGACGTGCGTACCGCATTGCCCACCGCGACGCCGACGCCGGACGGACCTCCGGAGGCGAAGTAGCCGAAGTAGGTGTGGATCAGCAGGATGGTGATCGCCATCAGCACCGCCTGCAGGAACGACCACAACAGGTCCAGCGGGTTGAGGAACGTCGTGAAGTAGTGGTTGTACAGCCCCGCGGACTGGCCGAACAACGCCACCGTCACGAACTGGCTGGCCAGGAACGACAGGATCACCGCGATCGAGTACAGCGGCGTGATGGCGGCCATCCCGGCGACCAGCCGGGTCGACACCAGGTATTCGACGGGGCGGATTCCCATCGACTCCAGCGCGTCGATTTCCTCGTTGATCCGCATCGCCCCCAGTTGAGCGGTGACGCCCGCGCCGAAGGTGGCCGCCAGACCGATGCCGGCGACCACCGGTGCGGAGATCCGAACGTTGATGAAGGCCGCAAGGAATCCGGTGAGGGCCTCGATGCCGATGTTGCCCAGCGAGGAGTAGCCCTGCACGGCCAGCGTGCCGCCGGCGGCCAGCGTCAGGAATCCGACGATGGCCACGGTGCCGCCGATCATCGCCAGCGTGCCTGCGCCCATGGAGATCTCGGCGATCAGGCGTACCACCTCTTTGCGGTAGTGCACCGCGGCGTGCGGCATACCGGCGATGGCCTTGGCGTAGAACAGGGTGTGGTCGCCGATCCGGGAGAAGAAGCCCATCGGCCTGCGCAACTCGCGGAAGAGCCGGGGGTAGGTACGGCTCAGGACCGTCAGGTTGCCCATGTCCGCTAGCCCGTCGTCAGCCGGATGCCGATGGCCGTGACGACGACGTTGACGACGAACAGGGCCATGAAGGCGTAGACGACGGTCTCGTTGACGGCGTTGCCCACCGCCTTGGCGCCGCCGCCGGAGATCATCAGGCCGCGGTAGCAGGCCACCAGACCGGCGATCAGCCCGAACAGCGCGGCCTTGACGCAGGAGATGATCACCTCGGGCACCCCGGTCAACAGCGTGATGCCGGCGGCGAACGCACCCGGGTTGACGTCCTGAACGAACACCGAGAACACGTAGCCGCCCAGGATCCCGATGATGACCACCAGCGAATTGAGCAGCAGCGCAACCAGACCCGAGGCGAGCATCCGCGGGGTGACCAGCCGTTGTACCGGGTTGATGCCGAGCACCTCCATGGCGTCGATCTCCTCGCGGATCGTCCGTGAACCCAGGTCGGCGCACATCGCGGTGGCCCCCGCCCCGGCGACGATCAGCACGGTCACCAGCGGCCCGACCTGGGTGACGGCACCGAAGGCGGCGCCCGCCCCGGACAGGTCGGCCGCTCCGAGTTCGCGCAGCAGGATGTTGAGGGTGAAGCTGACCAGCACGGTGAACGGGATGGCGACCAGCAGGGTCGGTGCCAGCGACACCCGGGCGACGAACCAGGACTGCTCCAGGAACTCGCGCAACTGGAACGGCCGCTGGAACAGGAATCGGACAGCGTCGGACGACATCGCGAAGAGGCCGCCGATGGCTTCCATGGGACTGGAAATGCCCTTGCCCAACGCGATGCCCGGAGACCAGCGATCCGCCTTGTCCGCCATCCGCTCTTTTCGCCTGCTGGAACCGCGCCGACCGCTGCCGACGACGGTTCCGAATGTAGGCGATCAATTCATCCTGGGTGGGTTGAATCTCCGTAAGTGTCGTGCCCGGTCCGGGGCGCCCCCAGAATGGGAACCATGACCGCTGGGAGCATGCACAGGTATACCGATCGCCGGGTTCTGATCACCGGCGGCGGATCGGGTATCGGGCAGGCCTGTGTGCTGCGCATCCTCGACGAGGGCGGCCGGGTGGTGGCCGCCGACGTGAGTGCGGCCGGC
>JAPOHV010000050.1 GCA_029979305.1 Mycobacteriaceae bacterium
GGCCGGTAGCCGCCCGCCCGGCGTTTGGCGATCACCCCGTCCAGTCCCGCCCCCTCAAAGAGCGTTAGCCACTCACCGGCCAGCACGGGATTCGAGGTGGTGCGGGTGACGTGACACCACCGGCCCTTCCCCACCGCCTCCATCAGTAGGTCGCGGCGCCGGCCGAACGGCTCGTCCATCAGTGACCGGTCGGCGAGTGCCAGCGCATCGAAACCGATGAAGTGCGCGGGAGTCTGCTCGGCCAGCAACCGGACCCGGCTCTCGGCAGGATGGATGCGCTGGGACAGCGAATCCCAGTCCAGCCGGGTGCGCCCGCCGATCTCCCGAGGCACCACCACCTCGCCGTCGAGCACGCACCGGACCGCGACCTCAGCGCGCAGGGCGTCGAGCAACTCGGGGAAATAGCGGCCCAGGTCCTTGCCGGTTCGGGACTGCACCAGCACCTCGTCGCGGTCGCGGAACACCACCGCACGGAACCCGTCCCACTTCGGTTCATAAGACCACTCCCCCGTTCCGGCGGGCACACTCGCCTGCGCCTTGGCCAGCATCGGCGCGACCGGCGGCATGACGGGAAGGTCCACGAGGTCAATCGTCGTACATTGGAGTCGCAATGCACACCACACCGGATCAGCCGGCAGGCCGGTTCGCGCCCAGCCCGTCGGCCGATCTGCACATCGGCAACCTGCGCACCGCGGTGCTGGCGTGGCTGTTCGCCCGGTCCACGGGGCGGCGGTTCCTGATCCGGGTGGAAGACCTCGACGACCGCACCCACGACGACGTGGGCCGCCGCCAACTGGCCGACCTGGCCGCCATCGGGGTGACCTGGGACGAGCCGCCGCAATGGCAGTCGGATCATGCCAAGCGATACGAGCAGGTGATCGATGGCCTGACAGCACGCGGTCTGGTCTACGAATGCTATTGCAGCAGAAAGGACATTCTCAGCGCGCCGCGAGCCCCCCACGCGCCCGAAGGGGCCTATCCGGGCAGCTGCCGCGACCTTACCGATGCCGAACGCGCGCAACGACGTGACGCCGGCCGGCCGCCGGCGTTGCGGCTGCGCTCGCAGTGCGGCGAGTTCACCGTCAGCGACCTGCTGCACGGTCGATACACCGGTGTGGTCGACGACTTCGTGCTGCGGCGCGGCGACGGAGTGCCCGCCTACAACCTGGCCGTCGTCGTCGACGACGCTTACAGCGGCGTCGACCAGGTGGTGCGCGGCGACGACCTGCTGGCATCCTCGCCCCGGCAGGCCTACCTGGCCGGCCTGCTGGACTACCCGCAGCCGGTGTACGCCCACGTCCCGCTGGCGCTGAACGCCGACGGCAAGCGGCTGGCCAAACGCGACGGGGCGGTGACGCTGGGCGAGCTGGGTGTGCCGCGGGCGTGGGCGCTGATCACCGAGTCGCTGGGGCACCCGACGGCCGACATCACCGAACTGCTCGAGCGGTTCGACCCGGAGGCGCTGCCCAGACAGCCGTGGGTGTTCCGGCCGGAGCCGGGTTAGACCGGCAGTTCCTTCTGCCCCCACGGCGAGCCGTAGGCGTTGAGCAGTTCCAGGAACGGCACCGAGTCGAAGCACTCCGGCCCGAGCACACCCACCCCGCTCCATACGCCGGTGGCCAGAAGTTCCAGCGCAACAACGGGATTGATCGCGGTCTGCCATACCACGCACTGGTGGCCGTACTCGGCCATCGACCACTCGTTGTCCACCACGTGGTAGAGGTAGGTGGACCGGGGCTTGCCGTCCTTGCCGGTTCCGGTGACCCACAGCCCGGCGCAGGTCTTGCCCTTCATCATCGGCCCGAGGGTGGCCGGGTTGGGCAGGCAGGCCGCCACCACGTCGCGGGGGCTGACCTCGACATCACCGACCTTGACCTTCTCGGTGCTGTCCAGGCGCAGCTTGTGCAGCACCTTGAGCACCTCGATGAACTCCTCGCCGAGGCCGTACTTGAACGTCGCACGCTTGCAGTCGATGTAGCGCGGCATCAGCAGCACTTCCTCATGCTCGACGTTGACGCACTCCACCGGCCCGATACCTTCGGGGAAGTCGAAAACCTCAGGCTCGCTGAAGGGTTCGGTGACGAACCAGCCGCGGCCCTTCTCCCAGATCACCGGCGGGTTGAGGCACTACTCGATGGTGGTCCAGATCGAGAACGACGGTGCGAACTCGTATCCGTCGACGGTCAGGTTGGCGCCGTCGCGGGTGCCGAGTTCGTCGATCTCGCTGAACAGGAAGTCGGCGGCGTAGCGGGCGAAAACGTTGGCCAGTCCGGGTTCGACGCCGAATCCCAGCAGCGCGAGCAGGCCCGCCTCCTTCCACTGCGGGTCCATCGCGAACTGCTCGTCACCGAGTTTGACCCCGGTCAACTCGTAGGGCTTGTCCGGGTGACGCTGCGACAGGCTCATCGCCATGTCGACGTAGTTGGCGCCGCCGGCCAGCGTGCCCTTGAAGATCGGCATGTCGAAGCGGGGATCGACGGCGTTCATCACATGGGTGATGCCGTGTGAGCGGACGAGTTCGGCGACCGCGTCGGCGGAACTTGCGTCGACCCGGGTCGCTGTGAAGCGGGGGTCGTTGACGGCGTTGGCCGCCGCGACCGCCCGGCTCTCGTCGTAGTCGGCGACCACGATCTGCTCGAAGAAGTTGCGGCGCGCCGCGATTGAGCAGAATGCCGAGCCCACGCCGCCGGAACCGACCAGGAGGATCTTCATGGCCTGAACCTACAGCGCGACGTCCAGGCTGGCCATCCCCCGCAGCGTCACGTGCGGCTTGTAGGCCGGCTCGGCGGCCAGTCGGGCGTGCGGGAATCGTCGGGTGACCGCTGATAGCGCGACGGCGGCCTCCAGCCGGGCCAGCGGCGCGCCCAGGCAGAAGTGCGGGCCCAGACCGAAGGCCAGGTGGCGGGCCGGGGGGCGGTCGGGGTCGAACTCGTCGGGCCGGTCGACGACGGCGGGGTCGCGCTGCGCGGCGGCCAGCAGCAGGATCATGTTGTCGCCTTTGGGCACCCGGGCGTCGCCGATGGTCATATCCTCGCCGGCGACCCGGCCGACCAGTTGCACCGGCGGGTCGTAGCGCAGCGTCTCCTCGACGATCGCCGGCGCGCGGCCGGCATCGTCGCCGAGTGCCGTCCAGTCGGCCGGGTGGCGCAGCATGGCCAGCACCGCGTTGGCGATCAGGTTGACCGTCGTCTCGTGCCCGGCGATGAGCAACAGGTTGCAGGTGGCGACGATCTCCTCCTCGGTGAGCTGGTCGCCGGCCTCCTCGACGGCGATCAGTCCCGACATCAGATCGTCGCGCGGCTGGGCGCGCCGCTGGTCGAGCAGGTCGCGCAGGTACTCGCGCAGCCATAGTCCGGCCTGCAGTCGTTCCTCGAATCCGTGCGGCGCTCCGGTGAAGGCGATGAAAGGGTCGAGACCCTGGGCGAGCAGATCGGAGGCCCGGCTGAACTGCGGCTCGTCCTCGACGGGCACGCCGAGCAGCCGGCAGATGACCGCGACCGGCAGCGGGTGGGCCAGATCGGCGATCACCTCGAAGCGGCCGGCGGCGGCCACCGCGTCCAGCATCCCGTCGACCAACTGGGCGATGTCGGGCTCAAGGGACTTCACGACCTTGGGCGAGAAAGCCTTGCTGACCAGCCGGCGCAGCCGGGTGTGGTCGGGCGGGTCGAGGAACAGGAAGCTCGGCTCGCCCAGCGGCCGGGGTTCGGCGCCCTCGGCGATCGCGCGCTGTGCGCTGGTGGACTTCAGCCGGTCGCTGCACGACGCCGGGTGGCGCAGCACCGCCTCGCAGTCGGCGAACGAGGTGAACACCGCGAGGTTGGACGCCGGCGCCAGCAGCGGCCCGTTCTCCCGCAGTTGCCGGTAGATCGGATACGGGTCGGCCCGATGCCGCGGGTCGAGCAGTTCCAGCAGCAACGGCTGCGCGGCGTCACTCATCGGTTCAGTCTGCCCGCTGTCACGGCACCGGGCCCTGCCCGCACCCCGGCGGGATGGTCGGGCCGGCGGCCAGCGCATCGCCCAGCGACGGCGCCCTGCCCCCGAGCGCGGTGACCGCAGGCAGTGACAATCGCACCTCGAAGGCGACCGCTCCAAGCCCGGCGGCGTCGCGGCAACTCAGGCCGACCCGGGCCCCAGCGCCTTTACCGAACCTGGCGTCGAACGCCTCCCGCACCGACCGCGACGTCACCCGCCCGCCCGGCGCGCGGGCGAAGAGCGGATCGAGGACGGCCGTGGCCTGCCCCGCCAATCCCGCTGCAATGCCGAAGTATTCCGGCGGGGTGACACCCGAGCAGGTGCCGTGGGCGTACCACTCGTGGGGCGTCATGACCGACGAGTCGGACATCATGGACCGCAGATTCGCCGCGAGGTCGTCGGGTAGCTCCACCGGGATGCGGGACCGGTCGCGCCGCGGCACGTCGCAGTACTGCTCGGTGGACGGCTGCGGCCACAGTCCGTGCAGCAGGAAGGCCTGTCCCCGGGTGCCGACATGCCCGCTGCGGCACCCGGCGTTGGCCGGTTCGATCTTGCACAGGCTGGGTCCCCAGGTGAGCACCAGCAGGCTGGAATCGCTCGCCGACACCGCAGGGCGGGGCCGGCGATCCAGCACCAGGAGGCTGAATGCGACCGCGGCCGCGGCGACCACCGTCAGGGCGGCCGACACCCACAGCACGGTCCGGTCGCCTCGCTTCATGGTGTGCCTATTCAACCCCGGCGTCGTCAGCGTTCGGGCTCGCGGGGCGTGGGAACGGGGCGCGCGGGCAGATAGCTCAGGATGCGGCCCAATTCGGTCACCTCCTCGGCCAGCGCCGCCGGAACCGCGGGCTGCTGCGGCGAGGCGTAGAACGTCTGCCCGCGTATCCCGCGGTAGTCGTGGATCTCGACACCGAAGGACACCGCGACCGCACCGGGTGGCCCCTCGATCACCGCCCACGCGTCTCCGGCGTCCCAGCGCACCGACAGTCCACGATCGCGGGCCCAGGAGATCAGCCGATGCGGCTTGCTCGCCGCCCGCAGTGCGGCGGTGATCTGCACCTTGAGGTCCGTTGCCGGCCCCAGATCCTCGGAGCTGTCCAGCAGGTCCCCGTAGGGACCGCCGATCCGCGACACGGGGCCTTCCGACTTGGGCCGGCCGTCGCCGCACGCCACCACCGTCACCGCGACCAGTCCCGCCCCGGCCCACACGCGTAGCGTCCGGACAGGTCGGTCGCGGATGTTCATCCTGTTTCTCCCTGACGCGGCAGCCCGTTCGGCAGCCCGTTAAGCCCTGTGCCAAACACTAGAACCGCGCTTGACCGGATGCCATGTTTCTCTGCGCCGCTGGCGCGATACTGACCGGGGCGGGGGCCGATGGGTGGAGATGCAGTGAACGACGTCGAGCGCTGGTTCGACCGCGCGGCGGCGCGTAACACCCCGCCGGTGTCGCTGTACCCCAGCCTGCTCACCGGACGCTTCGCCGGCTATCTGCGCTACCGGCTGCGCTACCCGATGCTGATCTCCACGGTGCGCTTCGCCGTGCACGTCGCCGAGTTCTTCATCCTGCTCTCCAGCCTCGGCGGGGTGGCCGCCTTCACCATCATGGTGCTGCGGGCCGGCAGCCTGGTGGTGGCCGGCGGCTGGTGGGGGCTGCTGGAGATCATGCGGGAGCGGGTGCGCACGTTCGCCGGCGACGGCAACCGCGACGCCTCCGGCCGCGAGATCGGGCGCTGGTTGGTACTCGCGGGCGTCCTCGCGATCGTGGTCACCGCAGCCGGGGCGGCGGTACTCCTGGTGTGGAGTCCCTCCGACGCCGGCCCGGCGGCGCGGCTGTACGCGTTCCTGGTGGTCGTGGAGTTCGCGATCGACCTGCCGATCCGTGTCCTGCACTCCGGGATCTACGCGACCCGGCGGGTCTACAAGCCGGCGTGGTCGATGCTGCTGCCGACCGTCATTCAATTGGTCATTCTGGGCTTCGGGTTCTACCTCTACCCCGCCACGGCGATCGTCGTCGCGATCGTGGTGTCCAACGCGCTGAACATCTGGATCACCGTGCACTACACCCTCGAGGTGTACCGGCTGATGGGCCTGCGTCCGCTGTTCGACGCGCAACGGTGGTGGCGGGACCTGCCGTCGATCCCGCTGCGGCTGGGTGTCGCGACGACGCTGTCGGGGCTCTCGCTGCGGCTCGACGCGATTCTGGTGCTGGCCCTGGTCGGCTTCTACGGAACAAACACCCGCACCTTCGACCTCACGGCCGGCGCGTTGTCGTGGCAGCAGATCGACGCATTCCAGTTCTTCTACCTGATCCTGCCGCTGTTCCGCGGCACTTACGAGAGCGCCGGGATCTTCTACTTCGATCTGGTGCGGCTGCGGCGGGCCCCCGGAATCCGCAGGCTGGCATTGCGCTTCTTCCGGGCGCTGCTGTGGACGGCACCTGTCGTCGCGCTGTTCTTCTGGGTTCAGGCGGCGGCGCTGGGAGCGCTTGTGCTGCATGACGTTCCGGTGAGTTTCCTGCTCGCCCTGATTCCGATGTTCGTGCTCCGAAGCTTCATCGGCGTCTATCAGATCCGGCTGTTCGCCGAAGGCCGGTTCAGCGAACACCTTGCCACCCTGGCGCTGCTGGCCACACTGCTGTTGCTGGTGTGGCTGAATCCGAACCCGGCGGGCGACCTGCTGCAGATCACCGCGGCGATGATCGTTCAGCTCATCGTGCTGATCAACCTGCAGCATCTCACCGACCGCCGTGACCCGCCGCTGCCCACCCTGCTGGCATCGCACGAGTGGAGGGCCGTCCGCGCCCGCGAACCGGGCCCCACCGCCGCCGGCACCGTCACCGTCTCGACGTCGATCACCCCACAGCAGAAGTCCGCCGTCGTGGCGCTGATGGACCAGACCTTCGAGGGCAACGGGCATTTCGCCTTCCGGTCCTCGACATCGCTGCTCTACTACAGCCGCGACGACGGCACCGGCGTGCCCGCGCACCTGGCCCTGATGGAGCGGACCGGAGGTGCGGCAAGTCTCGGCGCCCCGCTGGCCGATGCGCCCACGCCCGGAGGATCCGGGCACACCGCCGATCTGATCGCTGAATTCCGGGCGCTGTTCGCCGACGGGATCGTGTTCGACGCCGAAACCCTCGACGGCGCGACGGACATGTGTTCGCTGGAACCCGCGGTACTGGCCGGCGCGGTGCCGGCGGCGCTCGACGCCCTGCGGGACGGCAATGCCGTGGTGCCGGTGTCCGGGCGCTGGCTCACCCCGATCTTCCGGGAGGGAACACTGCGGCTGATCCTTGTGCTGCCCGCCGATCCCGACCCGGCGCGGCTGCGAACCTGGCGCGAGACGGTGCGACGGTATGGCTGATCCCATCGGCGGTCCCGTCGACCTCGCGCGCAGCCTCGCCGACCCGGCGACCTACGACGCGGTCATCCTGAAGATCTTCGAGAAACGCCGGCAACGCGGGCAGGCCTTCGCCGAGGTCGACGACGCGGGCATCACCTACTTCGACACCGTGACCGGCCGGCGTTCGCTGTCACGGGCGCTGGCCCGCACTGTCGCCGAGGGCCGCTACCAAGCCCAGCCGGTCGAACTGTGGTTCCTGGAGAGCAAGGGCAAGACACGTGCCGCCCACTCCCCGGCGTTCGCCGATCACGTGGTCGGCGCCACGCTGTATCAGCTGCTGTCGCACAACGCCCGCTGCTACGGCCTGCCGGGGGTGTACTCCTATCTGCCGGGCATGACCAACACCGCGGCGATGCGCGCGCTCGGCGCGTACGTACGCGAGCACCGGCGCGGGGCTGGCCGTCATCGGCCGGTGTACGTGCTGCAGTCGGACTTCGAGCACTACGGCGACGGTATGCCCGTCGGGCCGGACGCGCCGCTGTGGCCGATCGTGCGTCAGGTCGCCGCACTCGGCAGCCCGAACGGGGAGCTGCCCGAATGGGTTTGGACCCTGATCAACGATCTGGTGCGGCCTGTGGTCCGCGACGACGAGGGCGCGGAGTTCAACCGCGTGTACGGCGTTCCGATGGGAACGCCGCTGGTTCCGCTGTTGTCCAACCTCGCGGTGGTCCCGATGGACAGGGCGGTTCTCGACGTCGACGGGGTGTTCTACGCCCGCTACAACGACGACTTCCTGATCGCCCACACCGATCTCGCCACGCTGCAGCGGATCGATGCCCGGATCGACGAGGTGCTCGGTGGTCTGGGGGTCAAGCGCAAGCGGTCCAAGGAGTCGCGCACGGCGCTGAGCGCGACCGGCATCAGCAGCACTGATGATCCGTCCTACCGCGGGGGTAACCGGATCGACTGCCTGGGCCTGTCGGTCAACCACGCCGGGGAGATCACGCTGGGCCCGCACCGGCTACGCCGGATCATGCACCGCTTCACCACCCGCATCGACGGGGCCGCACGCACCGTCACGGGGCTGGCCGTGGACGACAAGGCCCGTCATCTGGTGGCCGTCGCCAACGTGATGCTCGACGTCGCCAGTCCCTTTGCGGTTCCGGGGCTTTCGGCGCTGCTTGACACCACCACCGACCGCGGGGCGCTGAAGGACATGGATGCGCGGATCGCGCGCAAGATCGTCCAGTCCGCCACCGGCCGACCGGGCGTGCGCGGTTTCCGGCTGCTGGCTCCCCGGGTGCTGTACGTCGAGATGGGACTGACATCGCTGGTGCGGCTGCGGAACTTGCGGTAGGCCCCGCGGTGCGGTTGGATTCGTCTCGAGGGCGCGGATCCCGCCATTACGGCGGACGTTCCGAAGGACCACAGAGGCTGCGGCTTTCGGTCCTTCTTTTTTTCGTTTTTCCCCGCGCCCTCCCCTGTCGCGGATCGGTCCGTACCGGACTTCAGGACGCGGCGTAGTAGCGGCCCAGGAAGTCGTCGCGCAGTGCCGCGAAGTCACCCGCCAGGATGGCGTCGCGGATGTCGTCGACCAGCCTGATGATGAAACGCTGGTTGTGGATCGTGCACAGCGTGGCCGCCAGGATCTCCTTGGCCTTGAACAGGTGATGCACATAGGCGCGGGTGTAGTGCGCGCAGGTGTAGCAGTCGCAGCCGGCGTCGATCGGGGTGAAGTCCCGCCGGTAGCGGGCGCCGGTGATGTTGTAGCGGCCGTCGCGGGAGTAGACCGCGGCGTTGCGCGCCACCCGTGACGGCGAGACGCAGTCGAAGGTGTCCGCTCCGGCGGCGATCGCGGCGAACAGGTCGTCGGGTTCGCTGATCCCGAGTAGGTGCCGTGGTTTGGAGTCGGGCAGTTCCTCGGTGCACCACCCGACGATGGTGGCCAGGTTCTCCTTCTCCAGCGCGCCGCCGATGCCGTAGCCGTCGAATCCGCGGCCGTCGCCGTCGGTGATGCTCTCCAGTCCGCGGCAGGCCTGGCGGCGCAGATCCTCGTAGTGCGCCCCCTGCACCACCCCGAACAGGGCCTGTGGCGGCTTCGTCTCGGCGGCAACGGAATTGAGCCGCCGATGCTCGTCCAGGCAGCGCTGCGCCCACGCCTGGGTGCGGGCCAGCGACTCCTCCTGGTAGGCGCGGGTGTTCACCAGCGTCGTCAACTCGTCGAAGGCGAAGATGATGTCGGCCCCGAGTTGGTGCTGGATTCCGATGGACACCTCCGGGGTGAAGCGGTGCGTCGACCCGTCGAGGTGGCTGATGAAGGTGACGCCGTCGTCGTCGACGCGGGACAGTCGCTGCTTGTTTCTGGCCATCAGGTCGTCGGCCTGCACCCGGGTGGGGTCCTCCATCAGCACCTTGCGGAACCCCGATCCCAGCGACATGATCTGGAACCCGCCGCTGTCGGTGAACGTCGGGCCCGGCCAGTTCATGAACGCGCTAAGCCCGCCGGCCTCGGCGACGATGTCCGGGCCGGGCTGCAGGTACAGGTGGTAGGCGTTGGCCAGCAGGGCCTGCGCGCCCAGTTCGCGCATCGTCTCGGGCAGCACCGCCTTGACCGTCGCCTTGGTGCCGACAGCGACGAACGCCGGGGTCCGGATGTCGCCGTGGGGGGTGTGGATCACCCCGCTTCGGCCACGGCTTCCCGGCATCTCGGCCTCGACGGTGAAGAACGGCACGCCCGCCATCTAACCGTGTCCGGACGCCGAATGGGCGCCACGTCAGCGGCACGGCGACCGGGGCCGAGACGGCCAACCCGATGCAGCCGCATCACCAGCCCGTCACGGTCAAGGTCAGCTGTCCGTAGCCCGCTTGGCCGAGGCGGCGGTCTTCTTACGGGGCGCCGCCGCCTTCTTCCTGGCGGTCGCGCTGCCCACCGCCCGCTTGCCGGTGGGCGCGGTGCCCACCGCCCGCTCCAGGTCGGTGAGCGAGTCCTCGAGATGACCGAGCAGGCGCTGCAGGCTGGGCACGCTGCGCCGGCAGCCGACCAGACCGAAGTCGAGGTTGTCGCCGTTGTTGGACAGCGTGATGTTGAGCGCCTGACCGTCCAGGGCGATCGACAGCGGGTAGTTGCCGTCCAGCCTAGCGCCGTTCCAGTACAACGGTTCCCGCGATCCGGGCACGTTGGAGATCGCCAGGTTGAACGGCGGGGCGGCCGAGCCCAGCGCCGGCGACACCAGCGACAGCAGCAGCGGTGAGACGTTGAACGCCGACAGCGCCACCTGCTGGAGTTTCGGCAGATCCTTGAACACCGCCTTGTTGCGGCTCATCGAGGCGCTCACCTCTTCGAGACGCTGCGCGGGATCTTCGCGATCGGTGGCCAGGCTGGCCAGCAGCGCTCCGACCTGGTTGCCGCCGCTGGAGGTGGCGTCGTCACGCAGACTCACCGGAACCATCGCGATCAGCGGGCGGTCCGGCAGCGCCTTCTGCTCGATGAGGTACGCCCGCAGCGCGCCGCCGCACATGGCCAGCACCACGTCGTTGAGGGTGACACCGGCGGCCTGCTTGATCCGCATCACCCGTTCGATCGGCCAGGACTGCGCGGCGCATCGGCGGGCGCCACCGATGGGGACGTTGAAGATGGTCCGCGGCGCGCCGACCGGCAGGGTCAGCTGCTGCTGCAGCAGGCCCTTGTTGATCAAGTGCAGCGCCGAGGGGCCCAGTCCCAGAAGCGACTCCGCGACGCCCATCGCCTGCTTGAGCGGGGAGGCGCCCTTCTTTCCCGATCCGGGCGGCCGGCCGTTGGTGGCCCACATCGCCCGGGCCTCGTGGCTGTCGGGGTCCGACGAGAGCGCACGGCGCATCATCCGCATGGCGCTGACACCGTCGACCAGCGCGTGGTGGATCTTGGTGTAGACCGCGAACCGGCCGTCGTTGAGTCCCTCGACCAGGTGGCTCTCCCACAGCGGCCGGTGCCGGTCCAGCAGCGTGCCGTGCAGCCGCGAGGCCAGTTCCAGCAGTTCGCGCACCCGGCCCGGCGAGGGCAGCGCCGAGCGGCGCAGGTGGTATTCCAGGTCCAGGTCGCGGTCGAAGGCCCAGGTGAGATTGGCGATGCCGCCGAACAGTTCGGCCGGGTGCTTGCGGAAAGTGGGTGCCAGGTCGTCGTTGCTGATCAGTTCCTGATAGAGGTCGCGGATGAATTCCGGCCCGGCCCCGTCCGGCGGCTTGAACAGTTGCAGCCCGGCGACGTGCATCGGGTGCTCGCGGGACTCCCCCAGCAGGAACATGGAATCCACCGGTGAGATGAGCTCCATTGCGGCCTCCCGTGGTCCCGTGATTGCGTACAACCCTAGTGAACGCCAATAAGAGCCGGCGCGGGGCCGAAAGGCCCTGTCGGTGCGAGCCGCGGGGCAACACGCTGGAGGCTATGACGACCACGTCGGGTGGCAGGCCGGCCCGCTGGGTTGCCGTGGCGCTGCTGTGCGCGGCCTGTTCGTCACCTGCCCCCCGGCCGGTGGCCGGTCCGGCCGCACCGGCCACGACGTCCCCGGCGACGCCGACGTCGACATCTCCGCCGGCCTCGCCGATCCAGCAGTGGGAGGCCCGGGCCGGTGACCACTTCCGCCAGTCCGCCCAGGCGCTGGAGCAGGTGTCGCAGGCCTCACTGGCCGAAGACGAATCCGGACTGTGGTCGGGCTGTCAGCAGTTGCACGACACCAATTCGATTGGCCTGCAATCCGATCTGCCCACCCCCGATGCCCGGCTGACGGCCGAACTGCAACGCATGATCGACGACATGAACACCGCGACACACGCCTGCCTGCGGTTCGTCCTGGGCCGCGACCCCGTCGACGTCACCAACTATCAGGAATACCTGTCGCGGGCGGTCGAGCACCTGCGGCAGGCCAAACGGATCCTCAGCTCACTGAAGTGACGGGCACGGGGTCAGCGGCCCCCGTGTCCACCGCCGCCACCGCCACCGCCACCGCTGCCACCGTGCATGTCGCCGCCCGGCACGGCGTTGTAGCCCGGCATGGCCACCTCGGCCTCGGTCAACTGGTCGCTGGTGTCGGGCATCATGGTGGGCGCGCAGTTCATCGAGAAGCTGTCGGTGGTGTCGACGACGTCGTTGCAGGCGGCCAGCGTCCGGGGCGCGGCCTCCTGCCGGGTGACGGCGGCGATGGTCGGGATCGCGGCGATCACCACCGCGACGCCGACATAGCGGAGCCGACGGCCCGGTGTGGAAACGGTCGATCTCATGGGAACCCCCAAACGGTGACGTTGTATCTCCAGGCTAGACCAACTCCGGGGGTCGCTTATCGCTGTTGAGCCGACGATCAGGCCGCGACTGTTGAGGCTGCGCCGGCCGGCGGCCTGAGGACCACGGTGGTGTCGTAGTCGCTGGTCTGCCAGGCCTTCATGAACGCGCTCAGCGAGAACTGCGTCCCCCCCTCGGCCAGCGCACTGTCGTTGACCCAGACCAGCCCGTTGACGGCATCCACCCTGAGCACCTGGATCGCATGGTTGGGGGTGGTGAAGTCCGGATCGGACGACGGCTGCTCCCAGTCCGGCAGTGAGGAGTACAGCGAATCATTGTTGACCCCGACGGTGACGGCGTTGCGCTGCGCCAGGGCTGCCTGCATATCGTTGAGCGCACGCTGCCCGTCGGCCGGCGTCGCCGCGGAGATCTGGTTTCCGTTCGCGTCGTAGCTGCCATAGACGGTGTTGACCGCGGTGAGACCGAACTCCCTCTGCAGCAGCACCACGGCATCCTTGGGCCAGGCGCCGAGCTCGAGCCGTTCACTGAGGAACATCTTGCGTCCGGGACTCACGACGCTGTCGAGTTCCTTCGCCCACTCGACGACGGTGTCCTGCGGCAGCGTCTGGGTTCCGGTGACCTGAGCCGCGGCCATCGCCGAGGCCATCAGCAGGCAGTTCCAATAGCTCTGCTGGTTGTGCAGCTTCGCCAGTTCGGTGACGTCGCCGCCGTACTGGCCGTCGCCGGTGACGGTCACGCCGACCGTCCGGTCGATGGTGTCGGGTTTGGCGATTCCCATCTTGATGGCGAAGTTGTGCAGCACGCCCTGAACGAATCCGGCGAACCCCGGCAGTGCCGCGCTGGCCCCGTTGTTGATCGAGATCGTGAAGGTGTCACTGATACCGGGCTTCACGAAGGGGTCGTTGGGCGTGTAGGTGTAGGTGCCCTCCGTGGCGTTCAGGGTGAGCTTGCCGTACTTCGGCTGCGTTTTCACCGAATAGGTCAGCGGGAATCCGTTGTTGCTGTCGGCGTTGAGGTAGACCGTGATCCTCTTGTTCTCGCCCTGCTGGCCGCCCGCCGTCGGCGACGCCGTGGGTGCCGCGTTGAAGAAGATGTAGGACAGCTGGCGGGTGATGTCAGTCCAGATCGACTGCGCGGCCGCCGACACCGCCGAAGCCGGGCCGGGCCCGGATCGCAGCGCCAATGCCGTTGCCGCAGAGCCGATTCGGTTCACCAACACCGCGGCAGGAGCTGCCGTCACTGCCGGCGGCGGATTACCCGGGTTGCCGTCGGCACCGTAGTTGCCGTCTTCGCCGGGGTAGGCGCTGGTGGTCTCACCACCTGTACCGAAGTTGCCGCGCACACCGCCGCCACCGCCGGTCCCCGGCTTGGTTCCGCCGGCTCCGCCGTCGCCGCCGTCGCCGCCGTCACCACCGTCGCCGCCGTTACCGCCGTTGCCGGCAGCGCCGTTACCGCCCTGGCCCCCGGTACCGGCGCGGCCACCCTTGCCGCCGTCACCGGCGGGCAGGGCTTCCGCCCCCGGCCCTCCGGTTCCCCCGCCCCCGCCGTTGCCGCCGATTCCGCCGCCGCCGCCGGTGCCCCCGCTCCAGCCACCCTTGCCGGCGTCGCCGCCCACCCCCCCGGGGCCGCCGTCACTGCCGGGTCCGCCGGTACCGCCCCGGCCGCCGGCCCCGCCGGCGCCCCCGGCACCGCCGGTTCCCAGCACGTCGGTGGAGTTGCCGGCGTTGCCGCCGGCCCCGCCCTTGCCGCCCAGTCCACCGAGCCCGCTGGCTCCGACAATGCCGTTCGAGGGGAACACGAACAGGTAGGCGCCGCGTCCGGCCTTTCCGCCGGCGGACCCGCCGGGGCCGCCCTCGCCACCCGTCCCGCCACTGCCGCCGTCGAAACCGTCGCCGGAAGCGACGGTGTATTCGTCGCCCCAGAAGCTGTAGCCGCGTCCGCCGGGACCCCCCTGTCAGCCCTGGCCGCCCGCCCCGCCACCACCGCCGGTGCCGAACACCATGCTGCCGTTGCCGCCGTCACCACCGGTGCCGCCCTCGGTGCCGATCAGCCCAATGGCGCCGTCGGGTTCCTGCTCGATTCCGTTGAGGCCGGGCAGTCCCTCCTGGCCCGTCCCGCCGGCACCGCCGATGCCGCCGCGGCCGAACAGCGACAGCGCGCCCACACTTCCGCCGTCCCCGCCGTCCCCGGTGCCGTACCCGCCGGCACCGCCGTACCCGCCGTTGCCCGCCCACAGACCACCGCGGCCGCCCATACCGCCGGCACCGGCGCGGTCGTCTTCGTAGCCCAGCGCCGGGCAGTCGCCGCCGGCACCGCCGTTGCCACCGGTGGAGTACAGCGAGAGCCCGCCGCCGTCGCCGCCGTTACCGCCGGCGCCCGCGTAATGCGCCCTTCCCCCGGCACCGCCGTTGCCGGCGGACCCGCCCACCGACAGGAGTCCGGCGTTGCCGCCGTTGCCGCCCGCACCGCCGGTGCCCAGGTACGCGATGGCGTCACCGCCGGTGCCGCCGGACCCGCCGTTGCCCCGCAGCAGCCCGCCGTTGCCGCCGCGGCCACCGTCCGGACCGGTCAATCCCCAAGCCGCGCCGGCACTTCCACCGGCACCGCCGTTGCCCAGCAGGCCGGCCGAACCGCCGTCGCCGCCGGTGGCACCGGCATCGGTGCGCACACCGTTGCCGCCCGCGCCGCCGTTGCCGTAGAACATCCCGCCGCGGCCGCCGGTGCCGCCGGCGCCGTCGTTGTAGCTTTCCAATCCGGAGCCACCGGCGCCGCCGTTGCCGAACCACCCGGCTGCGCCGCCGTTGCCGCCGTTGAACCCGGCGCCACCGTTGCCCACCAGACCCGCCCTGCCGCCGTTGCAGGCCGTGCCGGCCGCGCAGGTGGTCGATGTGTAGGAGAAGCCGTCGCCCATCAGGATTCCGGCGTTGGGTTGCTCGGCGGTGCCGTTGCGGAAGAACACGCTCAGCACCGAGCCTGCGGGTCCTGTTCCGAGCGCCGCTGCGGTTGGGGTTTCGGCGGACTTCGCCGGTGTCCGCTTCGCCGACACGGATGTCTTCACCACCGGGGTGTTGCGCGACGTAGCGGCCGACGCCGAGGCCGCCGAGCGCGGCCGCACTCGTGCCGGCCCCGCCGCTGACTTCGCCGGGCCGGCCGCCGCGGACGCGCTGGAGTTGGTCGTCGCAGTGGAGTCCGCCGAAGCCACCGCCGGCGTGGAGGCGAGGGCCGCACCGACACCCAGGGCGAAGGCGGAGGCGCCGATCCAGGTCAGCATGCGCAGGCGCGCCGGGCCGGCGATGCCGCCGAACTCGGGCGGAAGCATCCGTACGGTTGCGGCTGAGATCTGCACGGTAGCCGCGCAACGACCGGTCGGATTCATCAGAAGACCTCCACTATGACGACAACGGCTGGCGGCCCGTTCGCCGAATTCACCGCGCGCAGACCCCGCCCCACGGTTCTGTAGCCGCCCCCCGCGTGCCTAGGGACTAAGGACCCGATTCGGGGTGACCTTGGGACCCCGTCTGCAGTCGGGCGTCACCGGGAGTGTCAGTCGCCCAGGAATCTGTCGGCTTTCGCAATCATGACCAACTACGCCTCTTGCAATCAGCGCCACCCTGAGTGGGAAGTACTCCACCCCGCCGGGGGGGCAAGCACGCAGTGTTCGCAACATTGTCGTCAATTAATTAATTGTCATATGCCACTTTGA
>JAPOHV010000149.1 GCA_029979305.1 Mycobacteriaceae bacterium
AGCGTGTCCAACGGATTCCTAGAGGAGTCAGGGCACACGCTCCACACCCAAATACGCGCATCGAAGCTGTCGGTCGTGGGGCTGAAGTTATACAAATCGTCAACGTAAAAGCCGATTGAGCAGCTTCGCGGAGCCGACAGGTCGGGTTGGAGTGGGAAGGCAGTCCTTTGCGTCGCGAACCCCGCCTCGCCTCCGAGCGGCATGACCGGGCCGATGGAGTGACTGATCTCGTCGCTGGTCGCCGCAAGTGCCGGCCCAACGGCGAAAGAAATCAAGGCTAACGAAACGAGAAGCCATCGATAAAAACTGGTCTTCACTCCCCGTAAATGACTCTTCGAGTAGCGGGAAAAGCCGATTGAGAAGGGGTCGTGAGAGGTAGACATTCCCCAACTCCTCGCCCAAGCAGTAGCCCGCGGAGTAAGCCGACAAGGAATTTGGTACCAGCCGGTAGAGGGGAACATAGCCAGTTGGGCAAGGGGGTGCATGGCAAACCGGGAATAACGCCCTGCCGTGGATACGGGTAGGCGTCCCGGAGGCCGCAGACTTGCGCCCACGAAAAGTCGGCCGGCAACCGGCCGACGACGTCAGTTGTGCGGGGGTGTCCCGGTGGCCGACTGACATCCGGCGCCGAGCGCGGTCGCCGAAGCCGACAGCTTGCCCTGTGCCTCGGTGTCGTTGGGGTCGGCCGCGATGGCGGTGTAGGCGGCCGCCACGTTCTCGATCAGATCGGCGTCCGGCGTGGTGACCCTGGGTTTGATGGCCTCCAGCAGCTTCGCCGTGGCGCCCGGGTTGGCATCCGGATTGCCCATCATGATCGCGTCGATCTCGCTGCACACACTGGCCAGGGTTCCCTCGGCGGCCATGGCCTCGGTCGCGGACGACACCGCCGAGGATGCCGACGATGCCGCTGACGATGCGGCGGAGGACGCCGAGGACGCCGTCGACTCGGTCTTCGACCCGCCGCAGCCGGTCATACTCACCGCCACCGCAGCGGATACGAACGATGTGAGAACGGCCTTCGCCAGAACAGCCATGAGTGGGGTTCCTTCCCTGGAAGTTTCATCCGGATCGTAGACCCCGGAGGGCCCGCGTGGTTTTTCTTACCCGCTTGATTCCTGGTCATCATCCAATTCACAGGTGCGTCAGTCACTCTTGCCGGGAGCGGTCACCCTCGATTCGCGCTCCCATCCCGCGCGGGTCCGGTGACCGTCTCGTTGTCGGGGGTCTCCCTCAGCGCCAGCCGTCGGCGGCTTTCGCCGCGCGCATCAATTCGTCGCACAACTGGCGCACCTCCGCAGCCGGCGCGCCCTCGTCGACCGCGGTCGCGACGTCCTCGGCGGCGCATCGCACCTGATAGACCCGGTCGGACAGTTCCGCGGCCTCATCGGCCGTCAGCACCACCGCGTCGACGGGCACCGCGGTGCCCTTGACCAGCGCGCGCTGCTCGTAGGCCCGCTGCCGGCAGGACTGCCGGCAGTACTGCCGCCGACGGCCCAGTCCGGCGTCGGCCACCTCCCGGCCGCACCACCGGCACGGTTGGGGTCGGGTGCGCCGCGTCACGCTCTGAGGGTAAACCGGCGCCGCAACGTGACCGCCTCGGCGGATCGTCGAGTCGCCCCATCCCCGGTATCATGGAAGCCAGCGTCGGGAACCGCGACCCCCGTTTCGCGTTCTTCCGACATCAAGCAAGGAGAAACCCCATGGCTGATCGTGTGCTCAGAGGCAGCCGGCTCGGCGCCGTGAGCTACGAGACCGACCGCAACCACGACCTGGCGCCGCGGCAGGTGGCGAAGTACCGCACCGAGAACGGCGAGGAGTTCGAGGTCCCCTTCGCCGACGACGCGGAGATCCCCGGCACCTGGCAGTGCCGCAACGGCCTGGAGGGCACCCTCATCGAGGGCGACCTGCCCGAGCCGAAGAAGGTCAAGCCGCCGCGAACGCACTGGGACATGCTGTTGGAGCGCCGCTCGGTCGAGGAACTCGAGGAACTGCTCAAGGAACGCCTCGAGCTGATCAAGACCAAGCGCCGCGGTTAGTCAGCGCCGGGCGGCTCGGCGGCGGTTGACCCGCCCCCCGATCCCCCACTGGGCGACCTTGACCATCGCCTCGCGGATGTTGGATCCGCTCATCTTCGACACCCCGAGTTCCCGCTCGGTGAACGTGATCGGTACCTCGGCGACGGTGAATCCGTTGGTGATCGCACGCCAGGTCAGGTCGACCTGAAAGCAGTAGCCCTTGGATTCGACGGTGGCCAGGTCGAGTTTCTCGAGCACCTCGCGGCGGTAGGCGCGGTACCCGGCGGTGATGTCGTGGATCTCCACCCCCAGCAACACCCGCGCGTAGGTGTTCGCGGTCCGGGACAGCGCCAGCCGCCGCCACGGCCAGTTGCGCACCGTCCCGCCGTCGACGTAGCGGGATCCGATCGCCAGATCCGCACCGTGGTCGATCGCGTCGAGCAGCCGGTAGAGCTGTTCGGGGGCATGGCTGCCGTCGGCGTCCATCTCGACCAGGACGGTGTAGCCGCGCTCCAGGCCCCAGGCGAACGCGGCCAGGTAGGCCGCCCCCAACCCGTCCTTGGCGGTGCGGTGCATGACGTGGACCTGCTCAGGCTCGGCGGCGGCGAACTGGTCGGCCAGATCGCCGGTGCCGTCCGGGCTGCCGTCATCGACGATCAGCACGTGCGCCTCGGGGCGGGCCTTGCGGACCCGGCCCAGAATCAGCGGAAGGTTCTCCGATTCGTTGTAGGTCGGGATGATCACCAGGGTCCGCCGGCTGGGCAGCTCGACTGCCGGCTCGGCCGCCTTCTTCGGCTGCGCTTTGGCGGACCTGTTACCGGGGGTGCTCATGCGACTCCTTCGACTGGGTTACCGCGCCGGCTGCGCAGCGGCCGCACGAAACCTCCATTCTGCAATATCGCGGCGCCGATCGCGGCGACTGCGGCAGCAACCAGCAGCCACTGCAGCGCCTCAGCCCATCGGGTGGCCGGTGTCTGCCCGGTGCGCAACCGCACCGGCACATCGAGGTAGGCCGGCGTGAAGAACTCGGTGCGCGCCAGTTCCTGCCCGTCCGGGGCGATCACGGCGCTGATGCCCACCGTTCCGGCGACGATCACGTAGCGGCCGTGTTCGACGGACCGCAATGCGGCGAAGGCCAGCTGCTGTTCGCTCATGGCCTGGTCGAAGGTGGCATTGTTGCTCGGCACCGCCAGAACCTGAGCGCCGTTGCGCACCGACTGGCGCAACGCGCGGTCGAAGATCACCTCCCAGCACGTCGCCACCCCCACCGGCACCCCGGCCGGGCTCACGACGCCGCTGCCGGTTCCAGGAACGAAGTAACCAGCCCGTTCGGCGTAGGACGACAGCCGGGCGAAGAAGGAGCGCCATGGCAGGTACTCGCCGAACGGCTGGACGATCTGTTTGTCGTGCCGTTCCCCCGGGCCGGTGATCGGGTCCCACACGATGACGGCGTTGGAGGCCGCGGGGTTGTCCGGCGTCGCCTCGGGCCGGTCGACGACGGCTCCGACCAGAATGGGAACCCCGATCGCCCGTGCGGCCGCGCTGATCTGCTCTGCGGCGTCGGCGTTGGCCAGCGGGTCGATGTCGGAGGAGTTCTCCGGCCAGACCACGAACCGCGGCTGCGGGGCCCGGCCGGCTTTGACGTCGGCGGCCAGTTGCAGGGTCTGGCGCACGTGGTTGTCCAGCACGGCGCGGCGCTGGCTGTTGAAGTCCAGTCCGAGCCGGGGCACGTTGCCCTGGATCGCCGCGACGGTGATCTCCTCGCCGTCGGTGGCGGCCGCCGCGGCACGCACGCCAGGGGCGGCGACCACCGTGGCGAGCACGACGGCGCAGACGCAGCCGCCGGCCACCAGCAGCGTGGCGGTGCTTCGCCTCTCCTGCCTGCGTCCGATCTCGATCACCAGTGCGCACAGCGACGTGCCCAGCACAGCGACCGCGAACGACACCAGCGGCGCGCCGCCCCACTGCGCCAGCACCAGAAAGGGACCGTGCGTCTGACCGAAAGCCGTTACTCCCCAGGGGAATCCGCCGAACGGGACGCTGGACTTCAGCCATTCCTGCATCGACCACACGCACGCCAGCCACAACGGCCAGCCCGGCAGCCGGGCCACCAGAACCGCGAACATCCCGAAGGCTGCGGGGAACAGCGCCTCCATGGCCGCGAGCGCGAGCCAGGGTCCCAGCCCGACCAGTCCACTGATCCAGGGCAGCAGCGGAAGGTAGAAGGCCAACCCGAACAGCAGCCCGTAACCGAACCCGCCGGCCAGCGTCGTCCGGGGGTGAACCAGCACCCAGCTCAGCAGCGCCAGCGCGACGACCGCCGACCACCACCAGCCGAACGGCGGAAAACTGACCACCATCAGCAGTCCGGCCAGCACGCTCAGTCCGCCGCGGACGATCAAGGCGAACGCGCGCTCAGCCATACAGCACGACACCCCGGAGCACGGTCTGCCGGCAGGTCGGCAGCGCAGTGCCGGGGTCCAGTCGCGGCAGCGCCGGGATACGGGAACGGGGGTCGGTGGACCAGCGCTGAACCGCGTCGGCGGGCACGCTGACATCCAGCTCACCGGTCTCCCAGACCGCGTAGGAGGCGGGAGCGCCGGGAACCAGCGTGCCCGTCAGACCGTCGCGCACCCCACCGGCCCGCCAGGCTCCGCGGGTCGCGGCCGCGAACGCGGCGCGGGCGGAGATCGCACTGCCGTCGGTGTGGTGATGGCTGGCCGCCTGCACCCATGACCAGGGATTCATGCTGGTCACAGGGGAATCGGAGCCGAAAGCCAAGGGCACGCCTGCCGATGCTAACAGCGCGAACGGGTTGAGTCCGGCGGCGCGATCGGCCCCGAGGCGGTGGGCGTACATGCCGCCCTCACCGCCCCAGCGGGCATCGAAGTTGGGCTGCATGCTGGCGGTGATGCCCCACCGGCCGAGCTTGCCGGCCTGCTCGGCGGAGACCATCTCAAGATGCTCGAGCCGGTGTCCGCACCGGGCGACCGCCGGTGCTCCGAATCGTTCGACGACCCCCTCGATGGCGTCGACGACGGCGGTGACGGCGGCGTCGCCGATCACGTGGAAGCCCGCGCTGATACCGGCCTCGGTGCAGGCGCTGAGGTGCTCGGCGACGGCATCGGAATCCAGGTGGCAGGTTCCGGTGCAGTCGGGCGCGTCGGTGTACGGCGCGCTGAGCCAGGCGGTGCGTGATCCCAGCGCGCCGTCGACGAACAAGTCACCGCCCAGGCCCCGCGCCGCGGTGGTCTCGATGAGGGCCCGGGCCTGGGCGGCGCTGGACACCGCTTCCCCCCAGTAGCCGATGATCTCGACGCCATGGTTCAGGTCGCGAATCTCGGCCCAGTCCTCCGCGCCACCGATCTGAGGTCCGGCACATTCATGAACGGCGACAACACCATTGGCGACAGCGGCGTCCAGCGCGGCCTGACGGGCTTCGTCGCGCTGCTGCCAGGTGAGCAGCCGGCGGGCCTGGGCCCGGACCAGGTGGTGGGCATCGGCGGTGAGCGGCCCGTGCGGATCGAATCCGGCCACGGCCGACAGTCCCGGCACCAGCTCGCGAAGCGAGCTGGAGGCCAGCGCGGAGTGGACGTCGACGCGCGCAAGGTAGGCCGGTGCGGCGCCGGCGGCGGCGTCGACCTCGGCCGTGCTGGGCGTCCGCGGCCAGTGCGTGTCGTCCCAGCCGTGACCCCAGACCGGCCGGCCGGGGTGGGCGGCGGCGTGGTCGGCGATCAGGCGCAGGCAGTCCTCGGGGCCGTTGGCTTCACCGAGGTCGAGCCCGGTGCTCCGCAGGCCGGTCGAAGTGAGGTGGACATGGCTGTCGACGAAGGCGGGGGCGACGAAAGCGCCTGCCAGGTCGACGGTTTCGGCATCAGGGAACTGCGCGACGGTGACCGGGTCACTGCCGAGCCAGACGATCACCCCGTCGCGCACCACCATGGCGGTGGCATCGGGATGCGACGGGCTGTAGATGCGCCCGTTGAGCAGGACGGTGGTCACGGGGTGTCAGTGTGCCTTGGTCCCGGTGTGTCCCGCGACCGGACGATCAGCGCCGTAGCGGCAGTTCTTCGACGACTTCGCCGATGACCTCGCCGTCGATGTAGTCACCACGCCCGGGCCGGCCGGCACCGGCCGTGGTGAAGTCGGCGGCGAAGGCGCCGGGGAAGCCCCCGGGGAAACCGCCCGCAAAGCCTGACGCACCGATCCGGCGGGTGACGCCGCGGGTGAGCATGGTCGCGGCCAGCGGCCGCATCGCACCACGGGTCGGCGGTGCGAGCATCAGCGCACCGGCAGCGGTGCTGACCATCCCGGGCAGGAACACCAGCAGCGAGCCCAGTCCGACGAGGACGCTGTCGGCCACCGCGCCCTGCGGGTTGCGCCGCGACCGCCGCACCGCGGCGACGTGGCTCTTGACCTGCGAGGCGGCCAGCAGCACGCCGCCCAGGAAGGTCGCGGCCAGCACCACCAGCGCCCAGCCGAGGCCGGCCGCCCAGATCAGCAGCGCCAGCGCGGCGAGTTCGACCGCGACGTAAATCCCGGCGTAGCGAAGAAACGGTCGCAGTTGCATGTCCGGTACAACGACACAGGAGGCCGTTGCGTTCCGGTTCCGGCGGGCGGTTTCCGATTTGTGACCGGTCATGGCCATCACTGTATTCGAACGTGTTTTCGAATCAAGTGCCGTTACACAATCGCCGCATTGCGCTCCCCCGTCAGGCCGTCACCGGGTAGCGGTCATGCCGCGCGCAGTTCCAGTCCCACGGTGCGCTTGGCGCCGCCGCGCAGCTTGGAGAACAGCGTGAAGATCCGGCCGATGATCCCGTAGCGCTTGGTGATGGCCTGGTAGACGGCCTCGGTCTGCGAATCGTCGAGGACTTCCGCCACCGCCTCCACCGGTTCGCCCTTGGGGTTGCCGCGCATATCGCAGACCGCCAGCGTGACCCGGGGGGTGTTGCGGATGCGCTTGACCTTCCA
>JAPOHV010000248.1 GCA_029979305.1 Mycobacteriaceae bacterium
AGTCCAACTGGTGCGCGGTGAACGCGAAGTCTTCGGACTGCGCGGCCGATCCTCCGAGCAGCGGGTCGCGCTGGACCTGCTGCTCGATGAGTCGGTCGGCATCGTCTCGCTGGGCGGCAAGGCCGGCACCGGCAAGTCCGCCCTAGCGCTGTGTGCGGGCCTGGAGGCCGTGCTGGAGCGGCGCAGCCAGCGCAAGGTCGTGGTGTTCCGGCCGCTCTACGCGGTCGGCGGCCAGGAACTGGGATACCTGCCCGGCACCGAGGCCGAGAAGATGGGGCCGTGGGCCCAGGCGGTGTTCGACACCCTGGAGGGACTGGCCAGTCAGGCGGTGCTCGAGGAGGTGCTCTCCCGCGGCATGCTGGAGGTGCTGCCGCTGACCCACATCCGTGGCCGCTCGTTGCACGACTCGTTCGTCATCGTCGACGAGGCGCAGTCGCTGGAGCGCAACGTGCTGCTGACGGTGCTCTCACGGCTGGGCGCGGGCTCGCGGGTGGTGCTCACCCACGACGTCGCGCAGCGCGACAACCTGCGGGTGGGCCGTCACGACGGGGTGGCGGCGGTGATCGAGAAACTCAAGGGCCACCCGCTGTTCGCGCACATCACGCTGATGCGCAGCGAGCGATCGCCGATTGCCGCGCTGGTCACCGAGATGCTGGAGGAGATCAGTCCCGGCGCACTGCCGTAAACTCAGGCCCGTGCTGCGCCGTGTGTCCGCCGTTGCCGCAGCGGCGCTGCTGCTGTCCGGCTGCGCGACGCAGACCCCGACTCCGGCTGCGCCCGACTGTGCGAGGGACACGTGCGTCGCGCTGACCTTCGACGACGGCCCCACGCCCTACACCGACCGTTTGGTGGATGTGCTCACCGACGCCGGAGCCAAGGCGACCTTCTTCATGATCGGCAACAAGGTGGCGGCTGACCCCGAGGGAGCGCGCCGGGTGGCTGAGGCGGGAATGGAGATCGGCAATCACACCTGGGAACACCCGAACATGACCACCATCCCGGGCGAGTACGTCCCGACTCAGCTCAGCAGGGCTAACGACGCCATCGCCGCCGCCACCGGACAGCGGCCGGTGCTGTGGCGGCCGGCCGGGGGTCTGACCGACGACGCGGTCAACTCCGTCGCGGCCACCCAGGGGCTGGCCGCAATCCTCTGGGACGTCATCCCGTTCGACTGGATCAACGACTCCGACACCGCCGCGACCCGGCAGATGCTGATGAGCCAGATCAAGCCGGGATCGGTGGTGCTGTTCCACGACACCTACTCCTCGACGGTCGATCTGGTCTCCCAGTTCATCCCTGTGCTCAAGGCGAACGGCTATCGGCTGGTCACGGTCAGCGAGCTGCTCGGGCCGCGCGCCCCGGGCAGCGTGTACGGCGGGCGGGAGAACGGACCGCCGGTCAACCTGCTGCACGACATCAATCCGGCCGATATTCCCGCGCTGCCCGCGACGCCGTCGCCCACCCCGATGCCGAACTTCCCGATCACCGACATCCCGGGGGCCAACTCCGGCGGCCCGACCAAC
>JAPOHV010000008.1 GCA_029979305.1 Mycobacteriaceae bacterium
AACGGCAAGTCGGTGCGCGCCGACGGAACCCCGGTCACCGCCGCGACTGGGGAGATTTTCTGGGGTGAGCCCGGGACTAACGGCCAGCACGCCTTCTACCAACTGCTGCATCAGGGCACCCGGATGGTGCCGGCCGATTTCATCGGGTTCTCCCAGCCCACCGACGACCTGCCCACCGCCGACGGGACGGGCAGCATGCACGACCTGCTGATGAGCAACTTCTTCGCCCAGACCCAGGTGCTGGCATTCGGGAAGACGGCCGAGGAGATCGCGGCCGAAGGAACGCCGCCGAGCGTGGTGCCGCACAAGGTGATGCCGGGCAACAAGCCGACGACGTCGATCCTGGCGACCCGGCTGACGCCGTCGGTGCTGGGTCAGCTGATCGCGCTCTACGAGCACCAGGTGTTCACCGAGGGAGTGATCTGGGGTGTCGACTCCTTCGACCAGTGGGGTGTGGAACTGGGCAAGACCCAGGCCAAGGCGCTGCTGCCGGTGATCACCGAGGACGCCTCGCCGGCGCAGCAGTCGGACTCATCGACCGACGCGCTGGTGCGCCGCTACCGTGAGGAGCGCGGCCGGGTTCGCTGAGCCGACGGCGAATCGAAGCCCGGCCGAACGACCAGGCCGGGTTCGCTGAGCGACGGCGAATCGAAGCCCGGCCGGGTTGGCTGGGTTTAGTTCCCGCTGTTGATGCAGATCAACCCGGGAATGCAGGTCAACACGCCGTCCGGGCTGACTTCGACGGCCTTGCCGCCGGGCAGCGTCGCACTGACTCCGTCGGGGCCGATGGAAGCCGTCTCGCCGTTTGGCAGCGACGCCGTCGCGCCACCGGGACCGGCCGTGGCCGCCGGCCCACCCGGGATCGCCGCGGTGGCACCGTCGGGGGTCGCCGCGGCGACCTGACCGTCGGGAAGGGTCGCCGTGACACCATCGGGTGACGCCGAAACAGCGGGACCACCGGGGACACTGGCGGAGGCGCCGTCGGGGGTGACCGCCGCCGAGGGGCCGGCCGGCACACCCGCCGAGGCGCCGTCAGGACCGGCGGAAGCCGCCGCGTCGCCCGGCGCGACCGCAGTAACGCCGTCCGGGGTGACCGTCACGGTCTCACCGTTGGGCAACGTCGCCGCCACACCGTCCGGGCCTACCGCAACGGCCCCACCGTCGGGTTGTGCCGCGGCCGCACTGTTGGGGCCGATTACGGCCGCATCACCGTTGGGAAGGGTAGCGGTGGCGCCATCGGCACCGACCGACACTGAGGATCCATCGGGCAACGACGCACTGGCGCCGTCAGGGCCGACCGCCACCGTCGAACCGTCCGGCAACGAGCCGTTCACGCAGGCCGTGCCGTCGGCGGCGGTGCACGGGGCGGGGTCGGCGTAAGCGGGTGCGGCGGTGGCGACCATGCCCGCCAGCAGGGCGGCGGCAACTGTCAGTCTTTTGCTCATCGTGGCAGTCTGGCCTATCGGGCCGCGTTTAGGCGAATCGCCGGGGCAATCGCGGCGGCAGAGCCCTCCGATCCGTTCTTGTCACTTCAGCAACCTCGACATCCGCCGGTCGGCGAGCACCTTGCCGCCGGTCTGGCATCCCGGACAGTACTGAAAAGACTTGTCGGCGAAGGAGACCTCCCGGACGGTGTCGCCACAGACCGGACAGGGCAGCCCGGTGCGCGCATGCACCCGCATACCGGAACGCTTCTCGCCCTTGAGAGTGGCGGCCTGCTGACCGACCGACCGGCTGACCGCGTCGCCGAGCACCGAGGCCATGGCGTCATGCAGGGCCGCCAGTTGGGCTTCGGTGAGCTTGCCCGCCGTCGCGAACGGGGACAGCCGGGCGGCGTGCAGGATCTCGTCGCTGTAGGCGTTGCCGATGCCGGCGATCACGCTCTGGTCGGTGATCACCGTCTTGATACGGCCGCTGTTGTGCGCCAGCAGTTCGGCGAGCCGCTCGACGCTCAGACCCAGCGGGTCCGGGCCCAACCCGGCGATGCCCGGCACCGACTGAGGGTCGGTGACCAGCCAGACCGCCAGCCGCTTCTGGGTTCCGGCCTCGGTCAGGTCGAACCCCGCCGAGCCGTCAAGGTGCACCCGCAGCGCGATCGGCCCCTTACCGGGTTTGGGCGGGGCCGGATTCAGCGAGTCCGACCAGCGCAGCCAGCCCGCCCGCGACAGGTGGGTGATCAGGTAGTGGTCGCCGGCCTGCAGACCGAGGTACTTGCCCCAGCGGTGGGCGGCGCTGACGGTGCGGCCGTGCAGTGCGGTGGTGGGCGGGTCGAAGGTCTTCAGCGCCGACAGCGAGGCCACATCGACGCGCTGCACGGTCTTGCCGACGGCGTGGCGCCGAAGGTGGTCGGCCAGCGCCTCGACCTCGGGGAGTTCGGGCACTCAGCCGATGGCGCGTTCGGCGCTGCGCATCGGGCCGGAGAACACCCAGCCTACGAGCGAGAGCAGGATGGCGGCCCAGATCGCCGTCCACCAGAACTTGTCGATGTGCAGACCCCAGTGCGTGGTGTGGTCGGTGATCCAGGCGGTGATCCACAGCATCAGCGCGTTGACGACGACGTGGAACAGCCCCAGCGTCACTACGTACAGCGGCAGCGACAGCAGCGTGACGATCGGTTTGACGAAGGCGTTGACCAGTCCGAAGATCAGCGCGACGAACAGGATGATGCCGACCCGCTGCATGGTGGTCGAACCGCCGACGAAACTGATGCCCGGCACGATGAGCGTGACGACCCAGAGCGCCAGTCCGGTCACCGCGACCCGAAGGAGGAATCCCATCGGTCGATCATGTCACGGGCCCGGCTACCAGGTGAGCGGTTGCACCCCGGCGTAATCGGCGTTGATGGTGCGCAACTGCGGATCGGTGAAGTCGGGCATGAATTTCTCGAGCAGTCCCGTCGCGATTTCGTAGAGATCGTCGGTGAGCGGGTACATGTGCCGGTATTGCAGGGCCTGCTTGCCGATCAGGCCCAGCCTCTCGCCGAACGAGGGCAGCCGCGCGGGGTCGAGAAGCGGTTTGTTGAACGCCGGCCGGTCACCCCGCTGAAACTCAAAGGCCGCACTGACCCGCGGGCTCGTGCCAAGCCGGCTACCCCGGCCGCCCCAGTGCAGGACCGACTGGTTCCAGGCCAGCATGCTGCCGGCCGTGGCCGGCAGCGCCCGGATGTTCTGCGGGTTGTAGACGACGTTGTTGCCCTCACCGTCCCAGCGGCGCTCGACGAAACGATCGTCGAGGTGCGCGGGAAGGATATACATGCATCCGTTGAGAGGCGTTGCGTCACTGAAGGGCAGCCAAACGGTGAGCGTGTGGGGCGCGTTGTCCGGATCGAGCGTCGGCTGCACCCGGTCGCGGTGCGGACCCCAACCGGCCGAGGCCTCATTCGGGCTGACGTACCAGACCCAGAAGTCGGGCAGGGCGCGGTAGTCGGCGCCGAGGACGGTGGACAGGAAGGCGGAGAGACTCTGAAAGGCCTGCCAGAGTTCGTCGTAGACGAAGGCGAACGGCAGCGGGATGGCTCGTTCGAACATCGTCGTAACCGCTGCCCGGATCGGAGCCACGCGGTCCTGGGGAAGCGCGTCGGGAACCTGGACGTAGCCCTCGCGTTTCAACGTGGAGAACAGTCGATCCAGGTCGCCGACATGGGCGGGCCGAGCGGCTGATGCCCCGTCGATCGTCATATCCGGGCACAGACTCGCCCAGAATTCGCGACTCTCGGCTTGGGCCGCGGACAGTGAGAACGGCATGAGCGACCTCACCTTCGGTCGGAAAACGGCGGTCAGAGGTCCAATCTACCGCTACCGTCGGATGCTCGTGAGCACTCTTCCGGGCCCACCGGTCGATCCGACGCTGCTGCGCGAGGGCATGGCGCGCCGACTTCTTCGCCGGTCTATCGCGTCCGGGAACATCACGATCCCCGCCGTCCCCGGGATGATCGATGACTACGTGGGGATGTGCGATCAGATCTTCACCGGCCTGGGTGTGCGGTTCAACGAGGCCGAGCTCGCACACCTCCGCGCCGTTCTCGAGGAACAGCTCGCTATCGCCTACGAGGGTTCCCAGCGATCCGACATCGTCATCTCCTACCAAGCTCCGGTCGGCAAGACACTGAGTTACACCGTCAACGCCTCGTGGGTGACCATCGAGGGTGCCTACCAGAACTGGATCAGCACCCGGCAGCCTCCCCTGTTCGGTACTCACCCCGACGCGAGGGTGTGGGCGTTGGCCGGCGAGGCGACCGACCCTGGAAGCTTCCGCATCCTCGAGATCGGACCCGGTACCGGCCGCAACGCACTACCGCTGGCGCGGCGCGGCCACCCGATGGACGTGATCGAGATAACCGCGGACTTCGCGGAGATGATCCGCGCCGACGCGCAACGTGAGTCGCTCGATATCAACGTCTTTCAGAGCGACATGTTCGAACTGGCCGTCGGCGAACTGCGCGGCGACTACCAACTCGTGGTCCTCTCCGAGGTCGTACCGGAGTTCCGCACCGTGGACGAGTTCCGTAGGTTGTTCGAGTTCGCCGCGGACTGTCTTGCCCCCGGTGGGCGCCTGGTGTTCAACGCCTTTCTGGCCAAAGACGGCTACGTCCCCGACAAGTCCGCCCGCGCGCTTGCCGAGCAGTGCTACTCGGCCGTCTTCACCCGCGGGGAGGTATCTGACGCCCTCAACGGGCTGCCGCTGGAAATCGTGGGTGACGACTCCGTGTACGAATACGAGAAAGCCCACCTCCCTGACGGGGCGTGGCCGCCCACCGGCTGGTACGAGGAGTGGGTCACCGGTCTCGACGTGTTCGACGTCGACCCGCAGCAGTGCCCCATCGAACTGCGCTGGCTGGTCTACCAGCGGGAGTGAAGCGCTGCGTCAGGCACGCAGCAGGTAGGTGTCCATGATCCAGCCGTGCCGGGAACGGGCGTCGGCACGCAGTGCGGCGATGCGTTCGCCGTCGTCGCCGACGTTACCGGCCACCAGGATTTCGTCGGGCGTTCCCAGGTAGGCGCCCCACCAGATCCGGGTCTGCGGCGGGCAGCCCAGGAACGCGCAGTCGCCGTCGAGCATCACCACCGCGGATCCGGACAACCCGTGCTCCCGAATCCGCCGGCCGGTGGTGATCAGCACCGGTTCGCCGACGTCGTTGAGCGGGATCCGGTGGCGGGCGGTGAGGGCCTGTATGGCGGTGATTCCCGGGATGACGTCATAGCGCAGCTCGACCTGACCGGCAACGTCTTCGAGTATCCGCAGCGTGCTGTCATAGAGCGAGGGATCACCCCAGGCCAGGAAGGCGCCCACGCCGTCGGGCCCGAGTTCGGACTGAATTGCGTTGGCCCACAGCCGCGCCCGGGCGGCATGCCAGTCGGCGACGGCACCGGTGTAGTCGTCTCGGGAGTCGCGCACCGGATCGGGCAGCTCGACGAACCGGTAGCCGGGTTGGGTGATGAAACGGCGGCACACCTCGCGCCGCAACGCCATCAGATCACTCTTGGCCTCGCCCTTGTCCATCGCGAAGAACACGTCGGTGTCGTTGAGCGCGCGGATCGCCTGGGTGGTCACGTAGTCCGGATCGCCCGCACCGATGCCGATGACGTGGATCGAGCGCATAACGCTCAGACTAACCAGCGCAGCAGTGCCCAACGCCCCAGCAACAGCACCGCGAAGCAGGCCCCCACGACCCCGGAGATCAGCAGGGGCACCCGGCCGTCGGCGCCCCACAGCAGGCCCGCCCACACCCCGGCGATCAGGATCGCCAGGCCGCTGCCACCCTGGAACACCCCCTGGGCGGTGGACTGCCGGGCGGCGCCGGCCAGCGAGGAGGCCCAGGCCTTGCCAACCCCGTCGGTGCAGGCGGTGAACAGTCCGTAGACACCGATCAGCAGCCACGCCGTCGCGTGATCGGTGGTCAGGCCCAGGCCGATGTAGCCGATCGCGAAGAACACCAGGCCCAGACCGAACACCGCAGAGCGAGGCATCCGGTCGGCCAACAGGCCGGCCGGGAAGCTGGCCAGTGCGTAAACCAGGTTGTAGGTGACATAGGCCAGGATCACCGCGACCACACCGAAGCCGATCTCGTTGAGCCGCAACAGCAACAGCGCATCGGGGAAGTTCACCAGGCCGAATCCGACGACGACGGCGGTCACCCGCCAGAACCGCCCGGACAACTCGCGCATCCCGCTGAAGATCGGTTCGCGGGCGGGCCGCGGGCCGCTGCGCGGCTTCTCCCGCACCAGCACGATCAGGACCACCGACAGCACCGCGGGCACGATCGCGACGAACAGCAGCGGCCGGATGCGGTGGTCGAGCAACTCGTAGCCGGCCAGGCCGAGCAGCGGGCCGATGACGGCTCCCAGGGTGTCCATGGTGCGGTGGAAGCCGAAGACCTTTCCCCGCGAGGCGTCGTCGATTCCCTCGACCAGCAGGGCGTCGCGGGGCACCCCGCGGATGCCCTTGCCCAGCCGGTCGACCACTCGGCCGGCCAGCACCCCGGGCCAGGCCGTGGCGAGGGCGACCAGCACCTTGCCCAGTGCGGCCATGCCGTAGCCGGTGGCGATCAACGGACGTTTGGCGAAGCGGTCCCCCAGCGGACCGACGGCCAGCCGGGTGATCGAGGCCGCGCCCTCGGCGGCGCCCTCGACGGCGCCGACCACCGACGGCGGGGCGCCCAGCACGGCGGTCAGGTAGATGGGCAGCAGCGGGTAGAGCAACTCGCTGGCGGTGTCCTGCAGGAAGGACACCGCGGAGAGCACCCGCACATTGCGGGTCAGCCAGCTCAACTTTGTGAGGGTTCGAGCACGGGAATCCGGACCCTCCTCCCAGCGTTGCTGTTGCCCGGCTCGGAGCGACAGTCCGGCCGGCGGTCGCGGTGCGGCGATACTTATCGCTCCCAGGTGGGCGAAAGCCCATTGCCCACGCAGACGGTAGCAGCGCGCCCGCCAGGTCAGATGCCCGTGTCGGCGGTAGCATTCCCCGGGTGTCGATGATGAACGGACTGCCCGCCCATCCCCTGCTGGTGCACTTCCTGGTGGCCCTGGTCCCGCTGACGGCGATCCTCGCGGTGCTGTGCGCGGTGTGGCCGGCGGCGCGGCGGCGGCTGGTGTGGCTGACCCTGGCGCTGGCCGGTTTCACCGCGGTGCTGACCCCGATCGCCGCGGAGGCCGGCGAGTGGCTGGAGCACCAGATCGAGGAATCCGAACTGGTCGAGAAGCACGCTCATCTCGGCGAGACGATGATCTACTTTGCGCTCGGATTGCTGGTGGCCGCGGTCCTGCTGGCGGTCGTGCATTGGCGCGCCGAGCGCCACGGCACGTCCTCCGGCGTGCTGTCGGCGGTGGTCGCGGTGTTCGTCGTCGTCGCCTCGCTGGCGGCGGCGGTTCAGGTGTATCGCATCGGGCATTCCGGCGCCGAAGCCACCTGGGGTGACGCGCTCACCGGGGCGAGTGCGGAGAAGGAAGCCGGCGAGTAGCCGTCGTCGCGGCCGAAGCCGACCGCCGAACTGGAACGGGTTCTAGGATCGGCTGGTGAGATTCACCTACGCCGAGGCGATGACCGACCCGAGCTACTACATCCCGTTGGCCAAGGCCGCCGAGGCCGCGGGCTACCACGCGATGACCATCCCCGACAGCATCGCCTATCCCTTCGAGTCGGATGCGAAATACCCCTACACCCCCGACGGCAACCGGGAATTCCTCGACGGCAAGGCCTTCATCGAGACATTCATCATCACCGCCGCCCTCGGCGCGGTGACCACCAACCTGCACTTCAACTTCTTCGTCCTCAAGCTGCCGATCCGTCCGCCGGCGCTGGTGGCCAAGCAGGCCGGTTCGCTGGCGGCGCTGATCGGCAACCGGGTGGGCCTGGGGGTGGGCACCAGCCCCTGGCCGGAGGACTACGAGATCATGGGCGTCCCGTTCGCCAAGCGCGGCAAGCGGATGGACGAGTGCATCGACGTCATCCGGGGCCTTACCTCCGGGGACTATTTCGAGTACCACGGCGAGTTCTTCGACATCCCCAAGATCAAGATGACCCCGGCGCCCACCGAGCCGATCCCGATCCTGATCGGCGGGCACGCCGACGCCGCGCTGCGCCGGGCGGCCCGCAACGACGGGTGGATGCACGGCGGCGGAGTCGAGGATCTCGACGAACTGCTGACCAAGCTCAACCGCTACCGCGAGGAGGAGGGCACCGCGGACAAGGACTTCCAGATCCACGTCATCTCGCTGGACGCCTTCACCGTCGACGGCATCAAGCGACTGGAGGACAAGGGGGTCACCGACGTGATCGTCGGCTTCCGGCTGCCCTACGTCATGGGCCAGGACACCGAGCCGCTGGACACCAAAATCCGCAACCTGGAGATGTTCGCCGAGCACGTCATGGGAAAGGTGAACTGACCCTGGGCAACTACCACGAACTGTTCCGGGCCAGCCTCGACGATCCGGCCGGGTTCTGGGCGGCGGCGGCCCGGGCGGTGTCGTGGACGCGTGAGCCGCAGCGGATTCTCGACGACGACAACCCGCCGTTCTACCGCTGGTTCCCCGACGCCGAACTCAACACCTGCGTCAACGCTCTGGACCGGCACATCGAGGCCCGCGGTGACCAGCCTGCGCTGATCTACGACTCCCCGGTCACCGGCGTCAAGCGCACCTACACCTACCGCGAATTACTCGACAGCACAGCGCATTTCGCCGGTGTGCTGCGCGGGCTCGGGGTCGGCAGGGGCGACCGGGTGGTGCTGTACATGCCGATGATCCCCGAAGCCGTCATCGCGATGCTGGCCTGCGCCCGACTGGGCGCTGTGCACTCGGTGGTGTTCGGCGGTTTCGCCAGCCATGAGTTGGCCACCCGGATCGACGACGCCCGTCCGTCGGTGATCGTGTCGGCCTCCTGCGGCATCGAACCGAACCGCGTGGTGGAGTACAAGCCGATGCTCGACCACGCGCTGCAGCGGGCGCGGCATCAACCGCGGGCCTGTGTGATCGTGCAACGCGACCGACTGCGCTGCGATCTGCTCGCCGGACGCGACCACGACTGGGCCGACCTGATGGCGACCGCGCAACCCGCCGAGGCGGTGCCGGTGGCAGCCACCGACCCGCTCTATGTGCTCTACACCTCGGGCACCACCGGGAAGCCGAAGGGGATCGTCCGCGACAACGGCGGTCACGCGGTTGCCCTGACGTGGAGCATGCGCAACATCTACGGCGTCGGGCCCGGGGAGGTTTTCTGGGCGGCCTCCGACGTCGGATGGGTGGTGGGCCACTCCTACATCGTCTACGGCCCACTGCTGGCCGGCGCGACGACCGTGCTCTACGAGGGTAAGCCGATCGGCACCCCGGACCCCGGTGCGTTCTGGCGGGTGGCCGCCGAGCACGGCGTCGCGGTGCTGTTCTCAGCCCCCACGGCGCTGCGGGCCATCCGGAAGGAGGATCCCGAGGGCTCCCACATCGGACGCTACGACCTCTCGGGGCTGCGGTATCTGTTCCAGGCCGGCGAGCGCCTGGACCCCGACACCTACGCATGGGCGTCGAAGGTGCTGGGCATCCCGGTGATCGACCACTGGTGGCAGACCGAAACCGGCTGGGCCATCGCCGCCAATCCCGTCGGCTGTCAGCAGCTTCCGCTCAAAGCCGGCTCCCCGACCGTTCCGATGCCAGGCTACGACGTGCAGATCCTGCACCCGGACGGGTCGGGCTGCGAACCCGGCGAGGAGGGCGAGATCTGCATCCGACTGCCACTGCCACCCGGCACACTGCCCACACTGTGGGAGGACGACGCCCGCTTCGAGGCTTCCTATCTGTGCGAGCATCCCGGCTACTACCTGACCGGCGACGGCGGGCACCTCGACGCCGACGGCTACCTGTTCGTGATGGGACGCATCGACGACGTCATCAACGTCGCCGGACACCGATTGTCGACTGGTCAGATCGAGGCCGTGGTCGCCGCGCACCCGGCGGTGGCGGAGTGCGCGGTGATCGGCGTCGCCGACGAGATCAAGGGTCAGGTGCCGCGCGGACTGGTGGTGCTCAAGTCCGGGGCCTCGGCCGAAGGCCTGGCGGCCGAACTGATTGCCGCCGTGCGGCATTCGATCGGCGCGGTCGCCTGCTTCAACGCCGTCGACGTGGTGCCGGCACTCCCCAAGACCCGGTCGGGCAAGATCCTGCGCAAGACCATGCGGGGCATCGCCGACGGACACGACGAGCCCGTCCCGTCCACCATCGAAGACCCCGGTGTGCTGGATACCTTGCGTCCAATTCTTCGGCGCTGACGGCATTTTGACCACTAGGCTCAGTCGATGAACAACGTGGAGCGACCGCTACGCGAGCGGGTCATCGCGTTCGAGAACGTCGACGAAGACATGGCGCGCGGCCGCGCGTTGCGCAAAGCCACCCCCAGGCGCGCGCTGGCCCAGCTGGTGCCCTCCAGCCGCAACCCGGTGGAGATCCTGGTCGAGCAGAACGCCAACCGGCTGCCGGATCTGGTGCCGCTTCGCTTCGCCCGGATGCTGACCGACCCGTTCTCGTTCTACCGCGGGGCCGCGGCACTGATGGCCGCCGACCTCGCCGGCGGGCCCTCCAGCGGTATTCAGGTGATGTGCGGCGGGGACGCCCACCTGTCGAACTTCGGGATCTACGCCGCACCGCAGCGCACCCTGGTCTTCGACCTCAACGACTTCGACGAGGCGGCGGGCGCGCCGGCGGAGTGGGACATCAAGCGGCTGACCACCAGCGCGATCGTCGGCGGGCGCCACGCCGGCTACCCGAAGAAGACCATCCGGCGCATGGCGCAGGACGTGGTGAAGACCTACCGCGACGGCCTGCACACCATGCTCGACATGAACGTGCTGAGCCGCTACTACCTCAGACTCGAACCGCAGCGCTACGTCAACAAGGTGGCCGGCAGCCTGGGGCAGGTTCTCGCCGGGGCGTCCCGCAAGGCCCGCACCCGTACCTCGGCCCGGGTTTTCGAGCGCATCATGGAAACCGGGCCGAACGGTGATCTGCGACTGCGGGAGAATCCGCCGCTGCTCGAACACATCGAGGTCACCGACGAGGATCGCCTGACCCAGGCGTTCCGGGAGTACCTGACCAGCGTGCCGGCCGACATCGCGGTGCTGCTGTCGCACTTCCAGCTGACCGACATCGCGCGACGGGTGGTCGGCGTCGGCAGCGTGGGCACCCGCAGCTATCTGTTGATCCTCACCGGCCCGGACGGAACGCCGTTGGTGCTTCAGGTCAAGGAGGCCAACCGGTCGGTGCTTGAGCAGTACGGCGGCCGGCAACAACCCGAGACGCTGGCCGCCGCGGTCGGCGCCCTGGGCCAGGGCATCAGGGTTATCGGTGGGCAGCGGATCCTGCAGGCGATGTCGGATGTTTTCCTCGGGCACGTGCGCATCGACGGCAGGGAGTTCTACGTCCGTCAGTTCCAGGACATGAAGGGCTCGGTCGAAACCGAGGGCCTGGACCCGGACACGTTCGGCGCGTACGTCGGCGCCTGCGCCTACGCGCTGGCGCGCGGTCACGCCCAGAGCGCCAACGCCTCCATGTTGCGCGGCTACGTCGGCTCCGGCGATGCCGTCAACGAGGCGATCGTGGAGTGGTCCTACGACTACGCCGACAAGACCCTGGCCGACTTCGAGGCGCTGAAGAAGGCGGCGAAGGCCCGCGAGATCGAGGTGGCCGACGACCCGATGCATGCCTAACCGCCGAGCACGGTGACTGGACGACAACGCCGGTTCGTCTTCGGAGAAGAGCAGCGTTCCAGCGGTGCGATCGCATTCCCGGCCACAGCCCGTAGCGGTATGTAGCATTATCGGCTACAGTCGATCCGTGACCCGGACCATTCCGCAGCGGGAACTGCGCAACGACAACGCGAAGATCATCGACGCAGTGGCGGCCGGACAAACGTTCGTTGTGACACGCAACGGCGAGCCGGTCGCCGAGCTTCGCCCCGTGCGGCCGACCCGGCGGACCTTCGTCGACCGCGACGAAATCGCCGGTTTCGCGGGGGCGGTGCGGATCGACCATCGCCAGTTTCGTGATGATCTCGACCGCTTGATCGACCAGAGCCTCTAAATGACCTCGGGGCTGCTCGACACCTCAGTCGTCGTCGACTGGCATGACCCGGACGTGCTTTCCGCGTTACCTGACCAGGTCGCAATCTCAGCCATCACCGCTGCCGAACTGGTAGTCGGTCCACTGCTCGCCGCCACGCCAGTCGAGGCCGCCAAACGACAGGCCCGGCTTCAGGAAGTCGAATCCACCATGGAGCCGATTCCGTTCGACGCGAGGGCCGTTCGAAGTTACGGCCTGGTCGTGGCCGCGGTGGTAAGCGAAGGCCGAAAGCCCCGCACCCGGTTGGCCGATCTTCTCATCGCCGCGACCGCCCACGCGAACAACTTGCGCCTTTACACCCGGAACGCCGCGGATTTCGCCGGTCTGGAGGATCTGATCCACGTCGTTGCCGTGTGATCGCGTGGTCCGCCGCCACAGTTCGTGTCTGGTTCGGCCAGCCCGGCGGTGGCATGCAGTTCCGGATCACCGGCTCGGACGGCAAGGATGCCCCGGATCCGTGGGTGCCTTCTAGACGGGCGGCTCCCACACGACGTCAGCGGGTTCTTTGTCCGGACGCAGTCCGCGCCAGCTCGGATGGCGTAACCGGCCGTCCGACGTCATCTCGCCGTAGCGGACCTCGCCGACGAGTTCGGGGCGCACATAGGTGACGTCACGGGTCTCCGGCCGGGGAAGCGCGGGCTGGAACGGTGACTCGACGGTGTGCAACGGCGCCAGGGTCTTCTTCAGCGACGCCAGATCCTTCTCGGTGAATCCGGTGCCGACGCGGCCGATGAACCGCAAGCCCCCGTCCTCCGGGATGCCGAGCAGCAGTGCGCCGATTCCGCTGGACCGGCCGCCCTCCCCCTTGCGCCAGCCACCGATCACCGCCTCCTGGGTGTTCCAGTTCTTGTCCTTGATCCAGGCCGCCGATCGCCGCCCCGGCTGATAGGTGGAGTCCCACTTCTTGGCGACGATGCCCTCCCATTTGCGCTTACGCGAACAGGCCAGGGCGGCCGGTCCGTCACCGTCGATCAGCGGCGGAACGATCAGATCGGTTCCCTGGGCCAGGGTCTCCAGAACGCGGCGGCGGTCGCGGTACTTCACGCGCAGCAGTGACCGGCCGTCGAGGTGGAGAATGTCGAAGGCCCAGAACTGGATTCGGGTGGCCCGGGCCCGGTTCTGCATCTCCGAGAAGCTGGGAACCCCGGCGGAGTCGAGCGCCACCACTTCGCCGTCGAGGATGACGTGGTGCTCGGCCAGCGTCGCGGCGAGCGGTCGCAGTTGCGGGAACTCCGTGGTGACGTCACGGCCGTTGCGGGTCTGGCACCGCAGCCCGCCGTGGTCGGCCTCGACCAGCAGCCGGTAGCCGTCGTACTTGCCCTCGAACGCCCACTGCGCGGCCGTCATCCGGTCCACTGAGCCGAGCGTGGCGAGCATCGGCGTGAAGTCCGCCAGCCGCGCCGAGGGCTGTTCCTTCATCCGGTGCGCCAGCCACTGGTCGCCGTCGGTCTGGATCAGCGCGTAGCGCCCGCTGACGCGACCGCCGTGCAGATCGACGATCACCTCCCCGCCCTTGCCGTCAGCGGGCACGATGAATTTCTCCGTCAGGTAGGTGCCGGAGTCCCATATAACGACCTTGCCCGCGCCGTACTCGCCCTTGGGGATTGTGCCCTCGAAACTGCCGTACTCGAGCGGATGGTCCTCGGTGTGCACGGCAAGGTGGTTCTCCCCCGGGGAGTCGGGGAGGTTCTTGGGGATAGCCCACGACACCAGAACGCCGTCGCGTTCCAGCCGGAAGTCGTAGTGCAGCCGGCGGGCCCGGTGCTCCTGGATGACGAACCGGTTACCCTCACCGCCGACAGGTCCGGCCGTCGGCACCGGCTCTGGGGTCTTGGCGGCGTCGCGCTTGCTTCGGTACCGGGTCAGTTTGTCCTGCGTCCCGGCGGTGCCCTCGTCCAGTCCTGCCAGCAGATCACCGTGTTCAGCCACCCGGGCCAGCACCTCGTCGTAGGTCAACTGCGCCAGATCCGCGCCGGTGAGTTCGTCCCAGGTGCGCGGCGCGGCGACGGTCGGGGTCTGGCGGCCACGCAGCGAGTAGGGAGCGATGGTGGTCTTGGCGGCGTTGTTCTGGCTCCAGTCCAGGAACACCTTGCCCGCCCGCAGGCTTCTGGTCATGGTGGCCGTCACCAGCGTGGGCATGCTGTGTTCGAGCTGTTCGGCGACCTTGCGGGCCAGCGTCACCGCGCCGGCACTGCCGATCGGTTCGGCGAGCGGGGCATACAGGTGCATCCCCTTGCTGCCGCTGGTGAGCGGGTAGACCGGCAAATCGATGTCGTCCATCATGTCGCGGACCGCATGGGCGACCTCGCAGAGCTGCGCCATGCTCACGCCGTCGCCGGGGTCGAGGTCGAAGACCAGGCGGTTGGCCGCTCCCGGCCTGCCATCGGCGGCGAAACGCCATTGCGGCACATGGACTTCCAGCGCGGCCTGCTGAGCGATCCAGGCAAGTCCCGTCGCGGTGTCGATGACCGGGTAGACGGTGTCACCGGAGCGGTGTGCCAAAGTGCCGCGGTGCAGCCAGGCCGGCGCCGATTTGGCGAGCTCCTTTTCAAAGAAGGCCTTGTCGTCGACTCCGTTGGGCCATCGTTTGCGGGTGGCCGGCCGGCCGGCGATGTGCGGGAGCATCGCCTCGGCGACGGTCGTGTAGTAGCGGAACACCTCGGCCTTGGTGGTGCCGGTGGCCGGGTAGAGCACCTTGTCGGGGTTGGTCAGCCGGACCACCGGTCCGCTGGTCGTGCCCGGCGGCCACACGTCGATCACCGGTCCAAGGGTATTACCCGCTGTAGGCTGGGGATCGTGATCCGGTTGCTGGTGGTGGCGATGTCTGTCGCGGCGGTTGTGTGCGCGCCGACGGCGGCGGCCGACCCGAGCAACCTGGTTCCGGACTGCACCAGCGGCCAGGTGGCACAGCCGGGTGCGTGCGCGCCCGAACTGAAGGTCGTCGCCGGCCAGTCAAACCTGCCGCTGTTCGGCATGTTTCCCGGCGCGAACCCCAACATCCCGCCAGTGGTCACCCCGGCGAACTTCCCGACGGTCTTTCCCCTGGGCGTGACCCCGCGCGACGTTCCCATGGTCCTGCCGCTGGGCCTGACCCCGCCCGCCCCGCCGCCCTTCAGCTGAGGATCGCATGCGTTCCATCTGGAAGGGCTCGGTCGCCTTCGGGCTCGTCAATGTGCCGGTGAAGGTCTACAGCGCCACCGAGGACCACGACCTGAAGTTCCACCAGGTGCATTCCGAGGACAACGGCCGCATCCGCTATCAGCGGGTCTGCGAGGAGTGCGGCGAGGTGGTCGAGTACCGCGACATCGCCAAGGCCTACGCCTCCGACGCCGGCCAGACGGTGGTGATCACCGATGAGGATATCGCCACCCTGCCCGAGGAACGCAGTCACGAGATCGAGGTGCTTGAGTTCGTTCCGGCCAGCGAGATCGACCCATTGATGTATGACCGCAGCTACTACCTGGAGCCCGACGGTAAGTCGTCGAAATCCTATGTGCTGCTTGCCAAAGCGCTCTCGGAGACCGACCGGGTAGCCATCGTCCATTTCGCGTTGCGCAGCAAGACACGGCTGGCTGCGCTGCGGGTCAAGGACTTCTCCAAACGCCCGGTCATGGTGATCCACACGCTGTTGTGGCCCGACGAGATCCGCGATCCGGACTTCCCGGCGCTGGACACCGAAGTGGAGGTACGGCCGGCCGAGCTGAAGATGGCCGGCCAGGTGGTCGAGTCGATGGCCGACGACTTCCACCCCGAGCAGTACACCGACACCTACCAGGAGCAGCTGCAGGAACTGGTCGAGGCCAAACTCGCCGGCGGCGAGGCGTTCACCGTCGAGGAGAAGCCGGCCCGTCTCGACGAGACCGACGACGTCTCGGACCTGCTGGCCAAGCTCGAAGCCAGTGTGCGCCGCCGACGCGAAGAGTCCGCCGCCCGCGCCGAGCCCGACCCGCAGCCCGCACCGCCGAAGAAGGCGCCTGCCAAGGCCACGGCGAAGAAGACAACCGCCAAGGCTCCTGCCAAAGCCCCGGCGAAGGCTGCGGTCAAGGCGCCGGCGAAAGCGGCGGCGAAGAAGACACCCGCGCGGAAGGCTGCCGCCAAGAAATAGAACGTGTTACAGAACCGTTCGACTTTCCGGTCCGCCATGCGAACCGCCCTTGTTACGGTGAACCGTGACAAGGGAAGAGAGGCCGCGTGATCCTCGATAAGTTCCGCCTCGACGGACAAGTAGCCGTAGTCACCGGCGCCGGCCGCGGCTTGGGGGCTGCCATCGCCGTCGCCTTCGCTGAGGTGGGCGCCGACGTCGTCATCGCCTCCCGCACCCGGTCCGAACTCGAGGCGGTCGCTGCCGAGGTGGCGGCCGTCGGCCGGCGCGCGCACGTGGTGAACGCCGATCTGGCCCAGCCGGAGAAGACAGCCGAACTGGCGGCCGCGGCGGTCGAGGCGTTCGGGCGGCTCGACATCGTGGTCAACAATGTCGGCGGCAGCATGCCCAACACGCTGCTCACCACGACGGTCAAGGAGATGCGCGACGCCTTCACCTTCAACGTGCTGACCGCCCACGCACTGACCGTTGCCGCGGTTCCGCTGATGCTCGAGCACTCCGGCGGCGGCAACATCATCAACATCAGTTCGACCATGGGGCGGCTTGCCGGTCGCGGCTTCGCCGCCTACAGCACCGCCAAAGCCGCACTGGCGCACTACACCCGGCTGACCGCGCTGGACTTGTGTCCGCGCATCCGGGTCAATGCGATCGCGCCGGGATCCATCCTGACCTCCGCCCTGGAGATCGTCGCCTCCAACGACGCGCTGCGCGACCCGATGGAGAAGGCGACACCGCTGCGCCGCCTCGGCGTGCCCGACGACATCGCCGCCGCCGCGGTGTACCTGGCGTCACCGGCCGGCAGTTTCCTGACCGGAAAGATGCTCGAGGTCGACGGCGGCCTTACCGTTCCCAACCTCGACCTGCCCATCCCCGACCTGTAAACCCAAGGAGCCACATGCCCATTCGCGTCGCGCAGATCGGCACCGGCAACGTCGGTGCCCACGCCCTGCGATCGGTGATCGCCCACCCCGACTACGAACTCGTCGCGGTATGGGTGTCCTCGGAGGGCAAGGCCGGCATGGACGCCGCCGAACTGGTCGGCCTGGACACCATGACGGGCGTTAAGGCCACCACCGACCTCGATGCGGTGCTGGCCAGCAAGCCCGACTGCGCGGTCTACAACGCGATGGCCGACAACCGGCTGATGGAGGCACTGGAGGACTACCGGCGCATCCTGGCCGCCGGGGTCAACGTGGTGGGCAGCGGGCCGGTGTTCCTGCAGTGGCCGTGGCAGGTGATTCCCGACGAGATGATCAAGCCCATCGAAGAGGCTGCGCAGCTTGGCAAGTCGACTGTTTACGTCAACGGGATCGACCCGGGTTTCGCCAACGACCTGGTGCCGCTGGCCCTGATGGGAACCTGCCAGAGCATCGAGCAGGTGCGCTGCATGGAGATCGTGAACTACGCGACCTACGACAGCCCGACGGTGATGTTCGACGTGATGGGCTTCGGCAAGCCGATGGACGAGATCCCGATGCTGCTGCAACCTGGCGTGCTGAGCATCGGATGGGGGTCGGTGGTCCGCCAACTGGCCGCCGGACTGGGTGTCGAACTCGACGGCCTCGAGGAGATGTACGTGCGCGAGCCCGCACCCGAGGCCTTCGACATCGCATCCGGGCACATCGCCGAGGGAACCGCCGCCGCACTGCGCTTCGAGGTGATCGGTCTGGTGAACGGGGCACCGGCCGTCGTGCTCGAACACATCACCCGGTTGCGCGACGACCTGTGCCCGGACTGGCCGCAGCCCGCCCAGCCGGGTGGCAACTACCGCATCGAGATCACCGGCGAACCCTGCTACGCGATGGACCTGTGCCTGTCGAGCCCCAACGGCGACCACAATCACGCGGGCGTGCTGGCCACCGCGACGCGCATCGTCAATGCGATACCCGCGGTGGTGGCGGCCAAGCCCGGGATCTGCACCACCCTGGATCTTCCACTGATCACCGGCAAGGGCTTGTACGCTGGCACGTAAGGGGTTTCACGCGGTCCACCGGAGGACGCCATGACGCGCGCACTGCTGATGGCCGTCGTCACCGCGGTGGTCATGGCCGCAACCGCGTCGGCGGTTCCCGCATGCACAGACACCGCGCCGAACACCAGGACGTGCGTGACCCCGGGACACACCGCGATCGTCACGACACCCAATCCGGCGTTCACCAATCCGTATCCCTGGGGCTTCGGTTTCGGCACACCGGTGTTCGGCCTGGGCAGCCGCGGCGTCTGGATCGGCATCTGACCCCTGTGAGGTGGTCGCTGCTCGGCCCGGCGTTCGTCGCAGCGATCGCCTACGTCGACCCCGGCAACATCGCCGCCAACACCGGTGCCGGATCGCGGTTCGGCTATCTGCTGGTCTGGGTGATCGTCGTCGCCAACGCGATGGCCGGGCTGGTTCAGTACCTCAGTGCCAAGCTGGGATTGGTGACCGGGCGCACATTGCCCGAGGCGGTGCGCGACCGGACCGGGACGCCGAGCAGGATCGCCTACTGGGCACAGGCCGAACTGGTGGCGGTGGCCACCGACGTCGCCGAGATCATCGGCGGAGCGCTGGCGCTGTACCTGCTCTTCGGGCTGCCACTGCCGATCGGCGGCCTGGTGACCGGGGTGGTCTCGCTGATCCTGCTGACGGTCGGGGATCGTCGCGGCCCGCGGGTCTTCGAGCGGGTGATCGCCGGCCTGCTGATGATCATCGTGATCGGCTTCACGGCCAGCCTGGTGGTCAGCCCGCCCCCGGCCTCGGAGGTGGCCGCGGGCCTGGTTCCGCGTTTCGCCGGGGTCGACAGCGTGCTGCTTGCCACCGCAATGCTGGGCGCCACCGTGATGCCGCACGCGGTGTACCTGCATTCGGGGCTGGCCCGGGACCGTCATGGTCACCCGCCGCCCGGCCGCCGTCGTGCCGAATTGCTGCGCGCGTCGCGATGGGACGTCGGGACGGCGATGGTACTGGCCGGAACGGTGAACCTGGCCCTGCTGCTGGTGGCTGCGGTCAACCTGCGCGGACGACCCGGAACCGACACCATCGAGGGTGCGCACGCGGCGATCGGGGAAACCCTGGGCCCCACGGTTGCGCTGCTGTTCGCGGTCGGACTGCTGGCCTCGGGGCTGGCGTCGACGTCGGTGGGTGCCTATGCCGGGGCGATGATCATGCAGGGCCTGTTGCGCAGGACCTACCCGGTGCTGGTTCGCCGCCTGGTCACCCTCGTCCCGGCGCTGCTGGTGCTGGCCAGTGGCGTGGACCCCACCCGGGCGCTGGTGCTGTCCCAGGTTGTGCTGTCCTTCGGGATCCCGTTCGCCCTGATTCCGCTGGCCCGGCTGACCGCGGACCGTGCGGTGATGGGCACCGACGTCAACCGCCCGCTGACCTCGGTGCTCGCCTGGTCGGTGGCGGCGCTGGTCACGCTGCTCAACATGGCACTGATCTATCTGACCGTGCTGGGGTAGAGATCTCGGTCACAGACCAATCCGACCGGGCGGCGGCTCCGAATTGCGGTCGTGGAAACCGCAACGACTCCCGCGCTGTACCCCACCCGGATCACCCACCTGCACAGGTCGCCGGTACACCATTACGCCGAGCACCGCAGTTACGGCTGGTACGTCGACCTCGACGACCTGCCCCGGCTGCCGCGGTGGGCCCGGCCGTTCGCCCGCTTCGAGGCGACCGACCACTTCGACGGCACGCCCGGTGAGACGTTGCGGCAGCGAGTCGACGCCTTCCTGGCGCGTCGCGGAGTCTTCATTCCGGGCGGACGGGTCACCGCGCTGCTGATGCCGCGGGTGCTGGGACGGGCTTTTAGTCCGCTGAGCCTGTTCTGGTGCCACGACGCCTCCGGTGGGGCGCGGTGTGTGATCGCCGAGGTGCAGGACATCCACGGGCAACAGCGGGCTTACCTGCTGCCGGCGGCGGGCGACGTGCCTGCTGCCGTCGCCGAGGGGGTCAGCGACGCCCCGTTCGCCGGCGAGGACGGCTACTTCCTGGTCCGGTTGCCGCAGCCGTCGGAGGCGCTGGACCTCACCGTGTCGCTGCACCGGGACAACCACGCCGCCCTGGTCGCGACCTGGCGGGGGGGTCGGCAGCCCGCGACCCTCACCCGGGTGCTGATGCTCCAGTTGACCCACCCGCTGGCCCCCCAGATGGCCAGACTCAGCCTTCGCCTGCAGTACCTCGCGCTGCGGATGCGGGGGCTGCCCGCGCAACCCCGGCCGACCGTGCCCGCCAGGCAGCGGGCCGTCCACTCATCGGCACCCGGATGGGGGGCACAGACCCGTTCATGGGCTGCGTCGTGACGCAATTGCTTGACCGTCCGGATACGCTTCGGGGCGATGGCTCCGAATACGAGGGGCGCGAGCCGGTGACCACTGCCGATCTCGACGCCCTGTTGCGCAGGGTGGCCCACCATGACTCCGGCGCGTTCGCCGAGTTGTACGACGCCACCCGGTCCCGTGTTTACGGGATGGTCCTCCGGGTGCTGCGCGACCCCGGCTACAGCGAGGAGACCACCCAGGACGTCTACCTCCAGGTGTGGCGGACCGCGGAGAGCTACGACCCGGCCTCCGGCAGTGCGCTGGCCTGGCTGCTGACCCTGGCGCACCGGCGCGCGGTGGACAGGGTGCGCTCCGAACAGGCCGCCACCCAACGCGATTCACGGTACGGGGCGGCGACGGTCGAACGCGCCACCGACAACGTCACCGACGCGGTGATCTCCGGCGAGGACCGTCGCCGTGTCACCGCCTGCCTCGACGGCCTGACCGACATACAGCGCGAGTGCATCGAACTGGCCTACTACCAGGGCATGACCTACGTGCAGGTCTCGGAGCGGCTGTCGGCGAACCTCGCCACCGTCAAGTCGCGGATGCGCGACGCGCTGCGCGGGCTGCGCAACTGCCTGGGCGTGCGGTGAGGGTCCGGCGATGACTCAACACCTGGACGATCTGCTCGAACTCGCGGTCCCGTATGCGCTGCATGCCGTCTCGGACTCCGAACGCGACGATATCGAATCCCGGCTTTCGAACGCCGACCTTCAGGTTGTCGACGCGTTCTACGACGAGGTCCGTGCGGTGCGGGAGACCATGGCGGCGGTGTCGGCGGCCAGCGCGCAGGAGCCTCCGGCGGACCTGCGCGCGCGCCTGCTGTCGGCGGTGGCCGACGACAACGTGCGAGTGCTACCGACGGCACGGCCCAACACCCGCCTCCGCACCGCCCTGCTGTCGGCCGCGGCCGCGGTGGTGGTCGGCCTGGCGGCGGTCGGCATCGGCCAGTCGCTACGACCGTCGGTGCCGCAGCAGTCCACCGCACAGCAGGTGTTCTCCGCCTCCGACGTCCATACCGTCTCGGGTGACATCCCGGCCGGCGGGAAGGCCACCGTGGTGTTCTCCCGGGATCGCAACGCCGGGGTTCTGGTGATGAACGACGTGCCCCCGCCGTCACCGGGCACCGTCTACCAGATGTGGCTGGTGAGCCCGGCGGGCGCGTCGTCGGCAGGAACGATGGATGCCAAAGCGGTCGCCCCTTCCACCACGGCGGTGCTGGAAAACCTGGGCGACTCAACGAAATTGAGGTTCACCGTCGAGCCCGGCAGCGGATCGACCAAACCCACCGGCGCGGTCATCGCCGAGCTGCCGCTGATCTGAGCAGTTGCGTGGGCCGGGTCGTTGCCGCCTAGCATGACCGGGTGGCACGGGATTTCCGGTTCGGCATCGGGCTTCGGTCCATCAAGTCGGCCGAACGGCTGCGTGATCGGGTACGCCGCTTCGAGGACCTCGGCTACGACGTCGTTCATCTGCCCGACCACCTGGGCGCTCCGGCGCCCTTCCCGGCGATGGTCGCCGCCGCCAACGCCGCCGGCACCATCAAGGTCGGCACCTACGTGCTCAACGCCGCCTTCTACTCGCCGGCGCTGCTGGCCCGCGACGTCGTCGACACCGACGTACTCACCGAGGGACGCCTCGAACTCGGCCTCGGCACCGGGTACGTACGGGAGGAGTTCGAAGCGGCAGGCATTCCCTACCCCAGTGCCGGTGACCGAGTTGCGCATCTGGGCCGCACCGCCGAATACCTCAAGCTGGCGGCGCCCCGGGTGCCGTTGCTGATCGCCGGGAACGGCGACCGGGTGCTGACGCTGGCGGCGCAATACGCCGACATCATCGGGTTCAGCGCCGGCGATGCGGGGTCGACCGCCGGCGATCCGCTTGCCGAACGTGTCTCGTTCGTGCGTTCGGCGGCCGGCGAGCGGTTCGGCGAACTGGAACTGAACCTGGCGATCACCGCGGTGCCCACCGACTCCTCGGGAATCCCAGACCTCGCACTCACGCGTGCCTACGCGCCGGGCAAGCCGGACGAGGAATTGCTCGCGATGCCCAGTGTGCTCAGCGGATCACCACACCACATCGCCGACACGCTGCGCACCCAACGCGACAGCTACGGGATCACCTACTTCACCGTTCAGGACTACCACGGGAAGTACTTCGCACAGGTGATAGCCGCGCTGCGCTGACGACGGCGGTAACGGCGGTGAAGCTCCGTACTCCCGCTGGCCCGGGCCCGTCGAGTTGCGCCCGGTAAGCTGCCAGCCGGTAAGCCCTCGTAGCTCAGGGGATAGAGCACGGCTCTCCTAAAGCCGGTGTCACAGGTTCGAATCCTGTCGGGGGCACGGCATCCATTGTATTACTTCGGCTGATGCCTGCCATTTCACCTTCGGCTGATGCTTGACGGTGTTTCGGCTGATGCTTGACAGCTACTTCGGCTGATCCTTGACACTCCCGTCATGAGGGAGATCAGCGTGGCTGAGCAGAGGTATCAGGCCGTCTTATCGGTCATCAGTGATGGGCTGTCGATTTCGCAGGTCGCGAGCAAGGTGGGGGTGTCGCGGCAAACGCTGCATGCCTGGCTTGCCCGCTACGAGGCCGAGGGCCTCGACGGGCTCAAGGACCGGTCGCATCGCCCGGTGCGGTGTCCGCATCAGATGCCGGCCGAGGTGGAGGCGGCGATGCTGGAGTTGCGCCGCTCGCGGCCGTATTGGGGTCCGCGCAGGTTGGTGTTCGAGCTCGGCAAGCGTGGGGTTGTGCCGGTGCCCTCGGAGTCGGCGGTGTATCGGGCGTTGGTGCGGGCCGCGATGATCGATCCGGCCACCCGGGATCGGCGCTCCCGGAAGTGGAAACGCTGGGAGCGTGGGGAGCCCATGGAGTTGTGGCAGATGGACGTCGTCGGCGGGTTCCCGCTGGCCGATGGGACCTCGGCCAAGGCGTTGACGGGCATTGATGATCATTCCCGGTTTTGTGTGTCGGCGCGGTTGATGGTCCGGGAGCGGACCCGGGCGGTCTGTGATGGGTTGCGGGCGGCGATCGCCGCCTATGGGGCGCCGGTGCAGATCCTGACCGATAACGGCAAGGTGTTCACCGGCCGGTTCAATCATCCGCCGGTGGAGGTGCTCTTTGATGCGATCTGCCGCCAGAACGGGATCGAGCATCTGTTGACACAGCCTCGCAGCCCGACCACGACCGGCAAGATCGAGCGGCTGCACCGCAGCATGCGGGCGGAATTCCTGGCGACGGCAAAGCCTTTCGCCTCGTTGAAGGCAGCTCAGGCCGCTTTGGACGAGTGGGTCGCCGACTACAACACCCGCCGGCCGCACCAGTCACTGAACATGGATACCCCCGCCCAACGGTTCACCCCGGCGATCGCGATACCCGCACCGATCCCGGCTGCCGGGACCGTGGCCGATCGCAGCGGCGGGGACTGGGTCAGCCGCCGGGTGGGCGCCAACGGGGTGGTCTCGGTGTCCTGGCAGCAAGTCTCAGTCGGCCGCCACCACGCCGCAGCCCGCTGCGATGTCCACGTCGACGGGGACCTGCTGCGGTTCTGGATCGGAGACGACCTGGTCAAGACCGCCGCCAGAACCAGCCGCGGACCGGTAAGAAAAAAGAAGGCCGAACGCACCCGCGCACAGGCCTAAAACACACAACCAGAGTGTCAAGGATCAACCGACACAGAACCGTCAAGCATCAACCGACTCTGAACAGGGGCACGGCATCCATTGTTTATTCAGCGTCGGCAGCGGATGATTCAGGGAATCGACGTGAGGAGCCCCAATGAAGAAGGACGCGGACGAAGACGGCGCGAAAGACGTCCACCGGTTGCGCGAGCTGGCCGCATTCGACAAGTTCTCCGACAGCGACCTGGAACGTCTTGTCAGCACGGCGCATCACAGCTCTCACACCAAGCCGTGGCCGTTGATCCGTGAGCAGACCCCCTCGGATGAGTGCTACATCCTGCTCAGCGGCGAAGTGGGTGTGTACGTCGGCGAGGACCGCGTCGCCGTCCTCGGCCCCGGCGAGGTGATCGGCGAGTCCGCACTGCGCCAAGGCAAACTCCGTTCGGCGACAGTCACGACGATCGGCCCTGCCGAGGTGCTGCGCATCGAGCGCGATGACCTGACCCGCCTGCTCGTTGAGATCCCCGCGCTGCGCGAGGCGATGGATGCCGTCGTCGCCAAACACGTCTCGACGGAATCCCACCCGGCCGCGAAGCCGTCGGCCCCCGAGCGCTCGAAACTCAACGCCTCGGTCCCGGCGGAGTTGGTCACCCGGTTCGAGAAGGCCGCCGGCGCGGCAGGCGTCAGCGTCTCGGCCGCACTCGAGGACGCGCTCGCCGGCTGGATAGAGCGCCACGGCAAGTCATAGGACATCCCACGTCGGTGGTTCCCACACTCTGTTAACTGTAGTAACTTGGTGGCGGTGACGGGCAATGTCTGGATTCTCGGTGGCTACCAGAGCGACTTTGCGCGCAACCTGACCCGCGAGGGCCGCGACTTCGCCGACCTGACCCGCGAGGTGGTCGATCAGACCCTGGCCGAGGCGTTGATCGACGCCGCCGACATCGACGTCGTCCACGTCGCCAACGCCTTCGGGGAGATGTTCGCCGCCCAGGGCCACCTGGGTGCGATGCCGGCCACCGTGCACGACGGACTCTGGGACACCCCGGCCACCCGCCACGAGGCCGCCTGCGCCTCGGGCAGTGTCGCCGCCCTGGCGGCTATCGCCGACCTGCGGGCGGGCAACTACCGAACCGCCCTGGTGGTCGGCCTCGAGTTGGAGAAGACCGTGCCCGGCGATCTGGCCGCGCAGCATCTGGGTGCGGCGGCCTGGACCGGCCATGAGGGCCAGGACGCGAAATACATGTGGCCCTTCATGTTCGCCTCGGTGGCCGACGAGTACGACCGGCGCTTCGGCATCGACGACGCGCACCTACATGCCATCGCCGCGGTGAACCTGGCCAATGCCCGGCGCAACCCCAATGCACAGACCCGCGACTGGCAGGTTCCCGACCTTGCCGCCGTGGGCGGTGACGACACCGCCAACCCGCCGGTCGAGGGCCGCATCCGCCGGTATGACTGCAGCCAGATGACCGACGGCGGCGCCGGGGTGATCCTGGTCGGCGACGAATTCCTGGCCGACCACCCGGGGGTGCGGCCGATCGGCCTGATCGAGGGTTGGGGGCACCGCACCGTGGGACTGGGCCTGCGCCAAAAACTCGACCGCAATCCCGCCAATCCCTATGTGCTGCCACACGTCCGGGCCGCGGTGCAAGACGCGTTCGGCCGCGCCGCGGTGAACCTCGACGATGTCGACGGCTTCGAGGTGCACGACTGCTTCACCCCCAGCGAGTACCTGGCAATCGACCACATCGGCCTGACCGGGCCCGGTGAGTCCTGGAAGGCCATCGAGTCCGGGGATATCGCGATCGGCGGACGGCTGCCGATCAACCCCAGCGGTGGGCTGATCGGCGGCGGCCACCCGGTGGGCGCGTCCGGCATTCGGATGATGCTCGACGCCGCCAAACAGGTCAGCGGCCTCGCGGGGAACTACCAGGTGGACGGCGCGCGCCGGTTCGGCACCCTCAACTTCGGCGGAAGCACCGCCACCACAGTCAGTTTCGTCATCGCATCCGGAGAGGCCGCCTAATGGACGTCGAGGTTGTCGGAAAGTTTCTGTCCACTCTGCCGGAGGACGACGACCACCCCTACCGAACCGGACCGTGGCGGCCCCAGACCACCGAGTGGCGCGCCGACGACCTGGTTGCGGTGGAGGGCGAGACCCCCGCCGATCTCGACGGGATCTACCTGCGCAACACCGAGAACCCGCTGCATCCGGCGATGAAGTTCTACCACCCCTTCGACGGCGACGGGATGCTGCACATCGTCGGCTTCCGCGACGGAAAAGCGTTCTACCGCAACCGTTTCGTGCGAACCGAGGGTTTCGAGGCCGAACAGCAGGCCGGCCAGGCACTGTGGCCCGGGCTGGCCGAACCGGTGCAACTGGCCAAGGCCGACCACGGCTGGGGTGCGCGCACCATGCTCAAGGACTCGTCCAGCACCGACGTCGTGGTGCACCGGGGCACGGCGCTGACCAGTTTCTACCAGTGCGGCGACCTCTACCGGGTCGACCCCTACACCGGCGAGACGCAGGGCAAGGAGAGCTGGAACGGGTCATTCCCGCATTCCTGGGGCGTCTCAGCGCACCCGAAGGTCGACGACCGCACCGGGGAGATGCTGTTCTTCAACTACAGCAAGTCCGCGCCCTACCTGCACTACGGCGTGGTCGATGCCAACAACGACCTGGTGCACTACGTCGACATCCCGCTGCCCGGGCCGCGCCTGCCGCACGACATGGCCTTCACTCGGAACTACGCCATCTTCAACGACTTTCCACTGTTCTGGCAGCCAGAACTGCTCGAACGCGACCTGCACGTCCCGCACTTCTACGCCGACATGCCCTCGCGCTTCGCGGTCATCCCACGCCGCGGCGGCACCGGCGACGTCAAGTGGTTCGAAGCCGACCCGACCTTCGTGCTGCACTTCACCAACGCCTACGAGGACGGCGACGAGATCGTGCTGGACGGCTTCTATCAGGGTGACCCCAACCCGCTGGACGACCAGGCCGGCGACAAGTGGCAGCGCGCCTTCCGGTTCCTCGCGCTGGACCGGATGCAGGCTCGTCTGCATCGTTGGCGGTTCAACCTCAAAACCGGCGCGACCACCGAACAGCCGTTGAGCGACACCATCTCCGAGTTCGGCATGATCAACGCCGGTCATGCCGGCGAGCCCTACCGCTACGCCTACGCGGCCACCGGCAAGCCGGGCTGGTTCCTGTTCGACGGCCTGGTCCGCCACGATGTGCAGACCGGGACCGAGCAGCGGATCAGCTTCGGCGACGGGGTCTACGGCAGTGAGACGGCGATGGCGCCCAGAACTGGAAGCCAGGGGGGGATCGGCAGCCGGGCCGAGGACGACGGCTACCTGGTGACGCTGACCACCGACATGAATGATGACGCGTCCTACTGCCTGGTCTTCGACGCCGCCCGGATCGAGGACGGTCCGGTGTGCAAGCTGCAACTGCCGGAACGCATCTGCAGTGGTACCCATTCCACCTGGGTGGCCGGTGCCGACGTCAGGCGCTGGCGCGAGACAGATACCGCCGCAGCCGCCGTCGGCCTGTAAGTGACGGCTCCGACCGGCCTGGCGGCCGGCGGAACCAACGCCGTCGGCCGGATGCTGGGTCTGCTCGGCGACGAGTGGAACCTGCTGATCGTCCAGCAGGCGGTGATGGGTGCCGGCCGCTACAGCCACTTCCTGTCACGGCTGCCGATCTCGAATGCGGTGTTGTCCAACCGGTTACGCGTACTGACCGAGGAGTCGCTGCTGGTCCGCGTCGATGCCGGCTACCTGCCCACCGAACGCAGCAGATCGCTGTGGCCGCTGCTGATGCTGATCTGGGAGTGGGAGCGAAGCTGGGTGCCCGACCGTGCCGACCGACTGCCGGCCATGGGACACCGCAGCTGCGGCGAACTGTTCGCGCCGGTCCTTCGCTGCTCGCAGTGCCGTTCGGAGGCCGGGGTGGACACCGTCGACCTCGAACTCGGACCCAGCGGCGGGGGGGATCGCTCCGCACCGGCGGGGGGGGCCCCCCCGCGCCCCCCGTTGCCCGCCC
>JAPOHV010000015.1 GCA_029979305.1 Mycobacteriaceae bacterium
CGGCCTGGGCGGGCGCGGCGGCGCTGCCCGCCCCGCCCCCGCCGCCGCCACCCCGGGGGGGGCGGCCCGCCGGGGGGCCGCCGGTGCCGTCGAACCAGCGGACGTTGCGGACGATGGTGTCGTAGGCCATCGTCTCAGGAAACCGTCTGCGGCGAACCCGTGTCAATGGATGGGCGGTCAGCCCGGGATCGGGGCGGAAGCCCCCAGCCTGACCGGTAGTCGCGCCCAGCCACGCAGCACACGGGTATCGCGCCGACTGCCCTCGCCGGCCAGTTGCGCGTCGGGAAAACGGGTGAAGAAGCTGCGCAGGCCGATCTCACCCTCCATCCGCGCCAGCGCCGCACCCAGGCAGAAGTGGCGGCCGCCGGAGAAGGCAAGGTGCCGGCCGGCGTTGACGCGCCCGACGTCGAAAGTGTGGGGGTCCGGGAAGACCGCCGGGTCGCGATTGGCGGCCGCCAGATAGATGACCACCATCTCGCCGCGGCGCACCGTGGTTCCCGCGACGGTGGTGTCGGTGCCGGCCACCCGCACGGTGAGCTGCACCGGGGGGTCCAGTCGCAGGATCTCCTCGACAGCATTGGGCCACAGCGACGGATCGGCTGCCAGGACCGCCAGCTGGTCGGGGGAGTTGAGTATCAGCCGGATTCCGTTGCCCAGCAGGTTGACGGTGGTTTCGAAGCCGGCCGCCAGCACCAGGCCCGCGATGGCGCGCAACTCCGTCTCATCCAGCTTGACGCCGCCCTCGGAGGCTTCGATGAGCTGGCTCATCAGGTCCTCGCCCGGGTGGTCCCGCAGTGACTGCAGGTGCGCCGCCAGCCAGTGGTTGAACCCCTCCAGTCCGCGTTGCACACGCTGGTACTGCCGCCAGTCCAGCCCGAAATCCAAACTGGGCGCTGCTAATTCGCCGAATTCGAGGATGCGGGAACGGTCACCGGCCGGCACCCCGAGGATGTCGCTGATGATCGCGACCGGTAGCTGTGAGCAGTACTGGTCGACGATGTCGACGACGCCGCGATTGCGGTCGAGCCCGTCGAGTAGTTCGGCGGCGGTGTCCTCGACGCGGTTCCGCAGTGCGGCCACCGCCCGGTGGGTGAACACCGACGACACCGTCTTGCGGTAACGGGTGTGCTGTGGCGGCTCGACGGTCAGCAGCGACGGCGGCAGCAGCGGATGCAGCAGATCGGCGCGGGTCCGGCGTTCCAGCCAGGCCAGCGGCGCCGGCAGGGCGTCGGTGGTCGAGATGACCCGGAAATCGTCGGAGCGCAGCAGTTCGTTGGCCACGCCGTAGTCGACGGTCAGGTAGCTCACCCTGGCCCGCACCAGCGGGCCCTGGGCGCGCAGTTCCTCGAAGAACGGGACCGGGTCGGCCCGTACCGCCGGGTCGGCGGCGAACCGGGCCTGCGGATCCCCGCGCCGGGCCGAGAAGTTCGCCGCCCGGCGCACCACGCCGTGCATGGCCAGCCAGTGCAGCCGATCCTTGATCGTCGCCATGGGTCAGTTCGGGGGAGTCCAGGACACCGGCAGCCGTTTGATGCCGTGAATGAACGACGAGAGCAGCATCGCCGGTTCCGCACTGGCGGTGATGTCGGGAATGCGGTTGCGAAGTTCCTCGAACACCACCGCGATCTCGCGGCGGGCGAGGTTGGCACCCAGGCAGAAATGTGTTCCGCCGCCGCCGAATCCGACGTGATGATTGGGTGAGCGGGTCACGTCGAAGAGCCAGGGGTTGTCGAACTTCTCCTCGTCGCGGTTGGCCGACCCGTACCACATGGTGACCTTGTCACCGGCCGGGATCGTCACGCCGCTGACCTCGACGTCGCGGGTGGTGGTGCGCCGCATGTAGACCACCGGCGAGGCCCAGCGGACGATCTCCTCGACCGCGGACGGCGCGTGGGTCCCGAAATCGTCCCACCAGATCGCGCGCTGCTCGGGATATCGGGACAGCGCCAGCACACCGTGGCTGATGGCGTTGCGGGTGGTCTCGTTGCCGGCCACCGCGAGCAGGATGAAGAACGAGGCGATCTCCGCCGAGGTCAGCCGCTCGCCGTCGACCTCGGCCGCCACCAGGGCGGTGGTCAGATCGTCACGCGGGTTGGCCCGTCGGTCCTCGGCCAGCGCGGTGGCATAGGCGCCGATGTCGATGGCCACCTTCATGAATTCCTCGTAGTCGGTGGTCAGGTCGGGGTCACCGAACCCGAGGATGATGTTGGTCCAGTGGAACACCTGGTGGTGATCGGCTTCCGGGATTCCCATCATGTCGCAGATCACCTGCAGCGGCAGCGGGCCGGACAACTCGTTGACCAGTTCGCCGTTGCCATCCGGGTGGTTGGCGATCATGTCGGTCACCAGCCGCCGGGCGCGTTCGCGCACCGACTCCTCGGTGCGTGCGACCACGCGCGGGGTGAAGGCGCTGCGCACGATGCCACGCAGCCGGGCGTGGCGCGGGTCGTCGAGGGCGATCATCGAGCCGAAGTACTCGGCGACTTCCGGCTGCTGGTCGGCGATGGTGATGTTGGGGTAGGAGCTGAAGATCTCCGGGTGCCGGCTGGCGAAGTGCACGTCGTCGAATTTCGTCAGCGCCCAGTGGCCCGCGCCGGCCTCGAACCCCTCGAACTCGACCTCGCGGAAGAACGTGATCGGCGCCTCACGGCGCAGCGTGGCGAATGCCCCGTCGCGGACGGCGTCGTCGAGACCCCAGAAATCGAGCCGGCCCAGGTCGATGTCCGCGAGCGCCACGTGTGGCGGAGGTTCGCCGTTGACGCGTGTCGAGATCCCCATGCGTCCACAGTAGAGGCCCGCGATGCGGGCCGCGACGGAGCGCCGCTAGCCGTCCTCCTCCACGACCTTCTTGATCCGCTCCAGAGTGGTACGCATGTCCCGGACGTTTCGCCGCCCGCGCAGGTAGCCGGCGAACATCCAGAAAACCCGGATCGGCAGCGCACTGTTGAGCCGGAAGGACTCGGTGACGTCGGTGCCGTCGCCGCGCGGGGTGAGCCGGTAGTGCCAGTTGTTGACCGCCTGGTCGCCGGGGCCCAGGACCGCGAAGCCGAATTCCCGGCCGGGTTCGCAGGCAGTCACACGGCAGGTGGTCCAGTACACCGGGCCGATCTCGTTGCGGCGGACGTGGCCGCGGAACTTCGCCCCCAGCGCCGGCCCGTCGGCGCCGCCGAGCCACTCGGCCTCGAACACCTCCGGCGAGAACCGGCCGGTGTTGCGCACCTCGGCGATCAGGTTCCAGATCTTCTCGGCGGGAGCGGACATATGAACTGTCACAGAGCCTTCCATAAACCGATCCTAGGTTCTGCGGCGTAGCGTTGCGCGTCATGGGTATCGCGCTGCGGCCGCCCACTGCCGGCGTCGACCGGTTCGTCGCCGCGCCGCCCGAGGCGGTGTGGCGGATTCTGGTCGACGTGGACCAGTGGCCGCTCTGGGGGCCGTCGGTGCGCCGGGCGGCGCTGGACGAGGGCGGCACGCTGCTCGGTCCCGGCGCGACGGGCACGGTGTGGACCGCGGTCGGGGTGGCGCTGCCGTTCGCCGTCACCGGGTTCGACCCGGGCCGCCGGTGGGACTGGACGGTGGCAGGCGTGCGCGCCACCGGGCATCAGGTGACGGCCGCCCCGGGCGGATGCGTGGTGCGCTTCGAGACCCCGTGGTGGGCCGTCGGCTACCTGCCGGTGTGCGCGGCCGCGCTGGCCAGGATCGCCCGCCTGGCGGATCAGCCGCAGTAGGAGCGGGTGGCGGCGTCGAGTGCCTCGACGTAGAGCGGATCCAGTCCGCGGTCGCGGACCACGGCCGACTTGGCGTCGGCCAACTGCGACGGGCACTGGAGCGACTGCAGGGCCGGCCACTGCGCGGCGACCTCGAGCACCATCCGGTGGTTCAGTCCGTCGATCACCGCGCGCGACGACGACAGATCGGGTGCCGCGCCGGGCGCTGCCGCCGGATCGAGTTTCCATTGGGAGAACCGGCTGTATTGAATCGCCTCGGTGGCATTGATCTGGTCGGTGAAGATCCGGATGACGTAATCGGCCGGCGCACCGGCCGATTCGGCGTCGGCGGCGACGCTGCCGAGCACCTGCTGCGCCCGGACGGGGTCGGTGATCGGGGCGCCGCTGATCCACTTGCTCGCCGCGACCGGTTCCGCGGTGGCCAGTCGCTCGGTGGCGAGGTCGACCAGGTCGTAGAGCGGATCACCGGCTGCCCGTGCGGTGCCGGCGCCCGCCGCGGCGAGGACACCCAGGGCGGCGGCGACGGCGCGGAACAGGCTCAGCCGACCGGACCCTTGGCCAGCACCACCGGCGCGGTGCGCGGGTTGCCCACCCGGTCGATCCAGCTCAGCACGACGGTATTGCCCGGCCGGCGCTGGTCGATGATGTTGGACAGATCAGCCGCGGCGTTGACCGGAATACCGTCAACCGCGGTGATCACGTCGCCGGCCCGCAGACCGGCCATGCCCGCAGGCGTGTCCGGAAGGACCTGCCGGACCACCGCCCCCGGCGGGCCGCCGAACGGCGGGGCGTCGGCGATGCCGACCCCGATGAACGCGGTGTCGCCCAGATGGACCGACGGCGACGGCGCCCCGGACCGGATCTGGTTGGCGATGCCGATCGCGCGGTCGATTGGGATGGCGAAGCCCTCCCGGCCGCTGACGCCGCCCATGTGGTAGTTCAGTGTGGCCGCGACCGTGACGCCGACGACCTGCCCGGCGCTGTTGACCAGCGGTCCGCCCGAGTCGCCCGGCCGGATCTCCGCGGCCACCCGGATCAGGTCGAACAGCTCGCGGGCTCCGCCGCCGGCCTCGTCGGAGGCGCGCACCGACGCGCCCAACTGGGTGACGTTGCCCGGCGCGTAACTGGGTGCGCCGCCGGTCCCGTTGGAGTTTCCGATGGCGGCGATCGGGTCGCCGACCGCCAGGGCTGACGAACTGCCCAGAACCGCGGTCGGTAGTCCGTTGGCGCCGCGCAGTCGCACGACCGCGATGTCGTTGGCCCGGTCGAAGCCGATCACGTCCACCGGGTAGGTGATGCTGTTCGCCAGGCTGACCGCGGTGATCTCGGTCGCGCCCTCGATCACATGGTTGTTGGTCAGCACGTCGCCGTTGGGGTCGAGCACGATGCCGGTGCCCGCCCCGGTGGCGCCCTGGTAGCCGAGGGTGGTGTTGATGTCCACCAGACCAGGCAGCACCTGGCTCAGCACGGCGGACTGGTCCAGCGGTGTCGCGGGCGCGGGTCGGGGCGGCGGCAGCGCGGTTGCCGGGGCGGGAGTCACTCCGGCGAGCAACGTCACCGCAGCCAGCAAACCGGCAAGCCGACCTGCCCACCGGCTCGCGCGGCGTGGATGTAAGGAATCCATGCCCTCAACTGTGCCTGAAAAATCCACAAAAGGGCAGTTGGGGTTCGCCGTCAACGTCGTGGCACCCTGAGAGGTTCCTCACACCTCGGTAGCATCGGCGGGACGATGCGAAGCTTCCCGCTGCGGTCGCGGGCCGCCATCCTGCTGCTCGCCGCAAGTCTGCTGACCACGTTTGCCCTCGGCGTGCTGGTGGTGGTGTTCCACCGGATCTATGACCTGGGTGGCATGGCGTCGCAGCCGCCGCCCGAACCGCTGACCGATGAGCAATCCCGCCGCCAGGTCCTCGACCCGGCCCGGCAGTTCGTCAGTATCGGTGGGCTGACAGGGGCAACGGGCGGCTACCTGCTGATGTCCTGCAGTACCGAGGAGCAGCCGCCCTATCAGGGCACGGCGTATGTGAACTTCGATCTGCCGTCCATCGCCGCCACCCCCGGCTACTTTCGCGACATCGCCCGCGCCATGACCGAACGCGGCTGGCGGGAGGGGCTGGCACCGGGGCGGCACCCGGGCGGTCACACGCTGGCCAAGGATGGAGTCATCGCCGTCTACTACCGGGATATCGACCAGGCCGGGCGCGGCGTGCTGGAGATCTCAGGGGAGTGTCGCAACATGACCGACCACAGCACCGACACCTCGGGATTCGTCGACATCACCGGCGAGTTGAGGCGCTGACACGCCGAAAGTGAGGACTTTGGTCCCCGGCGCGGCGGCCTTCCGCCCGTGTCTGATACGGCCGGTTACACATAGACTTGAGTCATGGCTTATGTGATCACCAGTGCGTGTGTGGACGTCAAGCACAAGGCATGTGCAGCCGAGTGCCCGGTCGACTGCATCTACGAAGGCGACCGGACCATGTACATCAACCCCGAGGAGTGCGTCGACTGCGGCGCCTGCCGGTTGCTGTGCGAGGTCGACGCCATCTTCCACGAGGACGACCTGCCCGAGAGCGAGCGGAAGTTCCGTGCCGACAACGCCGCCTTCTTCACCGAGGTGCTGCCCGGGCGCGACGTGCCGCTGGGCACCCCGGGTGGCGCCGCCGGGTTGGGCGCGGTCGGGGCGGACACCCCGATGGTCAGCGGGCTCCCGGGTAAGTAACCGTCACCCGGACGGTTTGTCCCCGGCGAACTCGACGAAGGCCGAGTAGGCGCGCGCCCCGTAGATGGTCGCTGGGCCGCCGTGCATCATGATCGCCACACCGATGGCCTCCGCGGCCTCCTTGGCGGTCGCACCGGCTCTGGCGGCGCCGCGCGCATGGGAGGCGATGCATCCGTCGCAGCCGTGCACCACTCCGATGGTCATTGCCATCAGTTCCTTGAACTTGGTGGGAAGTGCCCCGTCGGCCATCGCCGACGCGCCGAGCTCGTTGAACGCCCGATAGACCTCCGGGATCTCCTGCTGCAGGGCGCGGTGCTGCGGGCGGAGGTCGTCGAGGACCCCGCGGTGGTGGCCGTGTTCGCTCATGGCTGGGACTGTAACGGCACTGGGCACAGTCCGAACCTCTAGACTGCTTTTGCTGCAGACCACGACGAATCAGGGAGCCGCTGGAAGACATGGCCGGATCTGTACGACGGACACTCGCCGCTGCCGCCATGGCGGTGCTCGCGATGGCGGCGACCGCCCCCGGCAGCGTCGCGGCGACCGCCCCCGCGCCGGGAGCCGGAACCGTCGCCACCGTGCAGCCGGTCAACGGCCAGACCGTCGGCGTCGCCCATCCGATCATCGTGACGTTCACCCGCCCGGTCGCGGACAGGGCGGCGGCGGAACGGTCGATCCAGGTGACCTCGCCCACCGAGATGACCGGCCGGTTCGAGTGGCGCGACAACTCGACCGTGCAATGGGTCCCCGACCACTTCTGGCCGGCGCACTCCCGGATCACCCTGATGGCCGGCGGGGAACGCCGCAGTTTCGGCACCGGTTCCACCGTGCTTGGTGTGGGCAGCGTCTCCAACCACACGTTCACGGTCAGCATCGACGGGGTGATCATGCGGCAGATGCCCGCCTCGATGGGCAAGCCGAAATTTCCCACCCCGGTCGGCTCATTCAGCGTCCTGGAGAAGTACAAGTCGATCGTGATGGACTCGCGCACCATCGGCATCCCGCTCACCGACCCTGAGGGCTACAAGCTCACGGTCGCCGACGCCGTCCGGATCACCTGGGGCGGGGTGTACGTGCACTCGGCGCCGTGGTCGGTCGGCTCGCAGGGCTACGCCAACGTCAGCCACGGCTGCATCAACCTCAGCCCCGATAACGCGCTCTGGTATTTCAACCAGGTAGGGATCGGCGATCCGGTCGTCATCAACTGGTGAGGCGCGACGCATGGAAGTCGATGGTCACCTCGTCGGCGACCTTGAGCGATCCCATGAACAGCGAGTAGGGCTTCACTCCGAAGTCGCTCTGATGCAGGCTCACCCGGGTTGACATGGTCCACGCTGTGCCGCTGTCCTCAATCTTGACGTCGACAGCCTGCGGACGTGACGTCCCGTGGATCTCCACCGTGCCGGCAAGCCGGTAGCCGTCGTCGGTCTTGACGATGTCGTCGGCGGTGAACCGGATCGCCGGAAACTTTTTGGCATCCAATGTCTTCAGCGCGTTAGCACGGGCCACGCCCTTCTCGGGGACGGACAGCGGCGTGATGCCGCCCTCGCCGCTGAGCACCTCCAGGGAGTCCACCGTCACGCTCAACTCGGCATGTGTCGGGCGTTCACCGGACCACTGAACGGTCGCCTGCCACGAATTCATCGCGATGGTGAGCCGGTGGCCCATCCTGGCCGCCCGGCCGGCGACTCCGGTAAGGATGCGCAATTCGCCGTCGGCGGCGCTCAGTGACCAGTCCTTCACCCGGTGATGGTAGCTCCGGAGAGGAAGCTGCTGTTCGCGGGAAAACCTTGCGAATCGCTCTACCCCCGGCGGGTGACCGGCGTTATTCTTCTCACAGGGTAAAATCAGAATCGTCACAGGTTGTGCGGGGGTGGTCATGCGGACGCCAGTTAACGTCGCGCACGTCGCGACTCTGACCGCCTTCCTCTGTTTGGGCGCGATCCCAGTCGGGCAGGCGGGTATCGCCGCGGCTGACTCCACCGACGCCTCGGCGGACCCGGCCTCCGCGCCGGCAGACCCGGGGTCGCGACGTGCTCCCGCCCCGAAGGTGCCCGCTGTGCTGCGCGGCGAACGGAGGCGGGCCGAAGCACCTGTGCGGACCAAGCCTGGGCGAACCAGGCCGTCGGAGGCGCTGCGGGCACATGACGTCGGTGACGCTGCTGCCACCCGGGTTTCCGACGCGGCGACTCCGCGCGCCGGACGGATTGCGTTGCCGAAGACGGCTCCGCCGCCGGCGATGCCGGTCCCCGCCGTTGCCGATCAACCCCGACCGGTACAGGCGGGCTCCTCGGCAGTGCGGCCGTCGGCGGGGTCGTTCGTCATACCAGCCGCCGAACCAGCGGCCGCAGCGCCGGCTGCGATGACGAGTGCGCCGACCGGGACCGGCCTCGTCGGCGGATCAAATCCCCTGGCGGACAACGGCTCCGGCATACCGGAACTCGCTCCCGTCTCATGGATGCTGGCAGCCGCTGCCCGCCGTGAGTGGGGTGTCGGCTCCGCCAAACCGGCGGTAGCACCCGCCGCGGTAGTCAGCAGAGCAGCCCTCTTCAACAAGCCGCCGGTGATCACCGCGGTTGCCGTAGGAGCCGGGAATCCGGTGACCGGCGAGGTCACCGCGCTGGTCACCGCGCGGGATCCGAATAACGACCGGATGACCTTCCGGGTCTCCAGCCCCGCCAAGGGGCGCGCCGGCATCTCCTCGGGTGGAGTTCTTACCTACACGCCCACGCCGGCGGCGATGCATGCCGCAGCCAGGGACGCCGCGCCGGTCCGGGACCTGTCCGACACGGTCACCGTCACGGTGGCCGATACCCGGAGAGCGCGGGTCAGCAGGGCCGTAACGATCCCCATCGTGCCCCGCAACGCGGTCCCGGTCGCTGCGACCACGGTCGGGGCTCCGAACGCCACGACGGGCGTGGTCACCGGCCGGGTCTCGGCCACCGACGCCGACGGCGACGCGCTGACCTACAGCGCGCCCGCATCGACCGCCAAAGGCATCCTGACCGTGGATCCCGGCAGCGGAGCTTTCTCCTACCGTCCGAACACGGCCGCCCGTGAGGCTGCGGGAGCATCCGGCGCCACAGACGCAGACCGCCGGGACGGCTTCACGGTGACCGTGACCGATGGCTACGGCGGAAGCGCATCGGTGTCGGTGTCGGTGCCGGTCAGCCCGACGTCCGCTGCAGTCAACAGGCCGCCGACGGGATCGGCTACGGTCAATGCTCCGGATCAAGTCTCGGGCGTGGTGACCGGAGTGGTCGCCGGCATTGACGCCGACGGGGACGTGCTCTCCTACAGTGCGCCCGCGTCGACCGCCAAGGGCCGGGTAACGCTCAACGCGACCAACGGGTCGTTCTCGTACACACCGAACACCGCGGCGCGCGACGCCGCGGCCGCGCCGGGCGCCACCGACGCCGACCGGAGCGACGGCTTCACGGTGACGGTGGCCGACGGCCGCGGCGGTACCGCCGCGGTGGCGGTGAACGTACCGGTCGCCCCGACGCCGGCGACGGCCACCGGCCTGCCCGCCTTCCCTGGCGCCGAGGGATTCGGGGCGTACGCCACCGGAGGTCGCGGCGGCAGTGTCGTCTACGTCACCAACCTCAACGCCGATGGCCCCGGCTCGTTGCAGTGGGCGATCGACCAACCGGGCGCCAAGTACGTCCTGTTCAAAGTCAGCGGGGTCATCAACAGCCAGATCCACCTCACCAATGGCAACGTGACCATCGCCGGCCAGACCTCGCCGGGAGGAATCACCGTTCGCGGATTCGTCACCGACGAGAGCCCGTACCAGGACCAGGACGTCCGTGCGCCCGGTGATTTCGCCGAGAACTGGATCCTCCAGCACATCCGCATCCGGCCGGGAACCGACGCTTACAGCGACGACGGTCTGCGGCTGCGGTACACCCGCAACGCGATCGTCGACCACGTCTCGATCGGCAACGCCACCGACGAGGCGATCGAGATCTCCTACTCCAACAACATCACCGTGCAGAACACCCTGCTGGCCGAGACACTCGGATACCACGCCGAGTACGGCGGTATCCTGATGAACTACTCCAACCCGGCATACGGCTTCGGCCTGGACAATGTCTCGCTGCACCACAACGTGTTCAACCGGATCTGGGGGAGGCTGCCGGAGGGCAGTCGGGAGTCACTGGCGGCGGCCAACTCGACGATGAACCTCGAGTTGTCCAACAACCTCTACTGGGACCCGAGGTTCTTCGTCGCACTGGGTGCGAGCACCGGCGTGGTCACCAACCCGAGTGGCACCTCTTACCCGATCTACTGGAAGATCAACGCGGTCAACAACTATTTCCGCACCGGCACTTCGTTCCCCTACGGCATGTTCGACGACCAGATCCTGCGCAATCCGGTCAACCAGCTATACCTCAGTGGCAACAAGATGAGCCTTTACCCGACCCGAACGGACTACGAACTGTTTTACTGCTGCAACGACTATGCGGCACTGACGAGCGGTGACGTCAGCTCTCTTGTCGCCCAACAGCAGGCGCAGAAACGCAGCACACGCCACCCGTTCCCGACAATCACCTACACGCCCACCGACCAGTTGCGCACCGTGCTTCTCAACACCGCCGGAGCCTGGCCGCGCGACCCGATGGACACCCGGCTGATGCAGAACATCGCCACCAACACCATCTCGGCGGCTCCGATCGAGACGAATCCGGCGGGCGACGCGCTGCGTCCGGCTTTCAGCGGATCCGCGCCCTCGGCGCCGCCGGACACCGACAGCGACGGGATGCCCGACGCCTGGGAGATCGCCAAGGGTCTCAACCCGACGGTGGCCAACACCAACGCGACCACCCTGTCGAATCTGGGCTACACCGACCTGGAGGTGTACCTGCAGGAGTTGTCGGCCAGCCGGGTTAACGGGACGGCTTTGTGACTCAGCCGTCGCCTTTGGCGGCCTGACTCGATGGGGTCAGGGTGACTGTGGTGGTGCTGACGGTGACCGATGTGCTCGGCGCCGCCGAGGTGGCCGATGTCGTGGGCGCTGCCGAGGCGGTCGGGGAGGACGTCGGCGTGGACGGCCCGGCGGGGAAACGGGGCGTGTGGAACTCGATCCAGGTGTCCCGGTAGAGCACCGTGTCGCCTTCGGACACCAGGAACAGATCCTTGGACACCGAGTAGGTGACCGCGTCGTTGGTCGCTATCACCACGCCGTCGGAGCCGCGGGTGGCCGGCAGCGTCAGACCCGCCTGATCGCTGAGCCTGACTGCGCGGTACTCCAACTGGCCGTCGGAATCCACACAGATCGCCACCAGCGACCGTGACGTCCGGCCGAACTCCATCAGAGTCTGACCGTTGTCGCAGCGCGCCGCGGAATCGACGAAGCCATGCTCGTCACTGGCGACGGCCGAGGCGGACGAAGTCGGTGCCGTGGTGGTTGAAGTGGCGGGTTCGGCCCCGGCGTTCGCCGACAGCGCGGCCGCCGTGACCAGTGCCGCCGCAAGGATCAGTCCGGTAGCCGGGTTGGGGCGGTGGCGCATCGCAGACTCCTTCGGTTGACCTGGCACAAGCGAACCACCCCGGTCGGCGAATCCGGCGCTGCCGCGACGGCGTTTCGGATGATCGCCGTCCCGCTACCCTCGGGTGATGCCGGCACAGCGACTCGTCTTCAACGGGCACATCGCCGGGTTCGGCACCACTGCCGGGGTGCGACTGGTCGTCGGGAGTTGGACGGGGTCCCCATTCGGCGCGTTCGCCGACGTGATGGTGCAGACCCGCACCGACGAGCGAATCCTGTTGGCTCCGAGCGTGCCGGTCGCCGATTTCGTGTCGTCCACCTACACCTTCGACCGGGTCGAACTCGGCGCCGTTACCGCCGATCTCTGCGGACAGCGGCTGTCGGTGACCGCCCCCGGACTGACGGTAGATATCGCGATCGCCGGCCCGGCGCCGCTTGACCGGCTGCTTCGTCTGGTGCCCGCCCGGCTGGCCACCGAGCCGTGGTGGCTGCGCGCGATCGACCCGATCGCCTCCCGCCTGGTGCCCGGTGTCCACACCGCCGGCAGCGCCGGCAACGGCCGGCGGGAGTACTACGGGGTCAGGCGGGCCAGGCTGATCGAGGCGATTCGCGGCAGCTTCGCCGGACGCGACCTGGGCGAATTGGCGGCGCTCGCGCCGCCGGTCGGGTTCGGCTTCTCCTCTGCGCCGCCCACCCCGCAGATCGTCGCGGTTTCCACGACCATCGACATTCCGGAGTCAGTCCGTGGCTGAATGCTGCTTCGGTGCGCGGCCGAGCACCGCCCACAGCAGCCGCGCCGCCTTCCGGGCCCGCTCGTCGGGAATGATCGGTGCGCCGGCGGCCGGCTGCTCGGCCGGTACGCCGCCGATATGTTCGACAAGGGCGACCGCAAGCACCCGCAGCCGCACGTTGGATTCGTGGCTGGCGCGCCGCAGCATGGACCAGGCGGCCTCGGCGTCGCAGCGCAGCGCACCCATGATGGCGCCCTTGGCCTGTTCGATCGCGCCGCGTGATTGCAGGACGGCCAACATGTCGGTGACCTCGGTGCCGTCCCCGGCGGCCGCCTCGGTCACCAGGGCCGCGGTGACGAGCTGCTCGTAGCCGATCAGGGTCGCGATGGTGTCGGCCTGCGCCGGGCCGCTCAGCAGGCACGACAGCACCACCGTCTCGTCGGCGCGCCACACCCCCGGGACGGCGGCCGCCCCGTGCACCCGCTGCAATTCATCGCCGGGGCCACTGAGGCGTTCGCGGACCGCGGCAGGGGTCAATGCCGGCCAGCGGTCGTCGGACCACAGGTCAAGGCTGAGCACCGGAACCTGATGTTCGACGGCTATCGCGACCGGCCCGCCGAGTCCGCAGACCTGCGCGTGCAGGTAGCCGGCTTCCGTGCCCCGGGTGGCCAGGACGGTCATTCCGACGCTTTTGGAGTGGACGGTGACGGCGAGCCCGACCGCATCGGCGAGATCATGATGGATGCGCTCAAGGATCCGGTCGAAAAGTTCACTGCCTGAGGCCTTTTCGCGTGGGTGAAACACCGGAGCGGGCATCGCTTACGTCTTCTCCACTGTCAGGTCTGCTCCACTACGGTGGCCACCCGGTCGAGGCCGGAGATCGACAGCAGGGTGCTGATGTGCCCGGTCGGCTTCACGATCATGGTCAACTGGGCCGTTGCGGCCAGCGTGAACAGGGCGCGAACCGCGGCGCTGTCACAGTAACCGACACCGGTGAGATCGACGGTGAGGGCCGCAGACCCGTTGCACGCCGCGGACATAGCATCCTGGAACTCGTCGACGTTGGCGAGGTCGATATCGCCGGAGACCACCACCAGTGGTGGATGTTCGGGAGACGCCACGGTCACAGCGAAGCGTGCTTCTGTCATCGCGCCAGATCCTTGATCATGGTGACGGTCGTGCCCGAAATGCCGGTCTCCATCTCGACCGAGTCGACCAGGGCGTTGATGACGGGTATCCCGTGGCCCCGGTGACCCGATGGTACCGGCGCGGTTTTCCAGCGGCCGTTGTCGGAAACGGTGATCTGCAGGCGATCGCCGCTGAACCGGGCGCCGACGGTGATCTCGACCAGTCCCGGCGCGTCGACCACGGCGTGTTCGGTGGCGTTGGCGGTGGCTTCGCCGACCGCGAGCAGGATGTCAGCACAGCACTGGGGGGCCACGCCCGCCGCGGTCAGCCATTCGCGCAGCCGGTTCCGGCTGCCGGCGAGGTTGGACGCTTCGGCCGGCATCGTGATGATCAACGGGTCGGGATGACGCGGCGCGGAGTGCTCGTCGGGAGCGTGCGGTTGAGGTTGGCTCACCACCGCCCCCTCCCGGCCACCATGCGGAGCCTGGTGTGAGCCAGAGCTCATGTCTACGTGCCGCGCCGGCCGTCCAAGCCTAACAAGAACGGCGGTTTGGGTCAGCCGCCGGACATCGAGGGGCTAGGGTATTGCGCATGTTCCGCCATCTCCTGATCGCAACAGCCGTCGCGGGCGGTGTGCTGGCGGCGGCACCGTCGGCCGCTGCCGATGGTTACCCCGGTGACGTCCCCGGTATCACCTACGGCGCCCACCTGAGCGCCCCGTGCTATCGCTGGGACCGCTTCATCTTGGGCCGGGGGCGGGGCGGGGAGGCCCTGGCCTGCCACTTCATCGCGAACCTGTCCTACGTCCCTATCGACCGGCCGCCGGAGGGCACCGGCTTCTGGGTGATCTCGCCGAAGCTCTACGGCGTTCAGGAGGTGGGCTCCCCGTGTCCGGGTTCCCAGGCCGCCGCGCAGTCACCTGACGGTCTCCCGATGCTGTGCCTGGGTGCGCAAGGCTGGCAGCCCGGATTCCTCAAAGTCGGCGACTGGGGCAACGGCAGTTCGTTCGTTCCCGCCGGCTGACGGTCATACCGCCGCGGCCGCCTCGTTCAGCTCGGTGAGCCTGGTGGTGGCCTCCAGGTACTCCTGCACCCACCGTTCGATCACCGCGGCGGTTTTCTCCACCCTGGTGAACTGACCGACGACCTGACCGACCGGGTTGAAGGCCACGTCGACGGTCTCATCGGGATAGCGGCTGGTCGCGGCGACAGCCATCCCGGACACCATGTACTGCAGCGGCATGCCCAGCGGTTCGGGGTTGCCCGGGGTCTCCCAGGCTTCGGTCCACTCGTTGCGCAGCATGCGACACGGCTTGCCGGTGAAAGACCGGCTGCGCACGGTGTCGCGGCTGCTCGCCTTGACGTAGGCGGCCTGTTGCACCGGGGTGTTCTCGGCCTCCTCGACCATCAGCCACTGCGAACCGGACCAGGTTCCCGCGCAGCCCAGCGCCAGCGCCGCGGCGATCTGGTAGCCGCTTCCGATTCCGCCGGCGGCCAGCACCGGGCGGGGTGCCACCTCCTTGACCACCTGCGGCCACAGCACGATCGATCCGACCTCGCCGCAGTGGCCACCGCCCTCGCCGCCCTGCGCGATGATGATGTCGACATCGGCGTCGGCATGCTTGCGGGCCTGCGCGGGGGAGCCGCACAGCGCGGCGACCTTCCGGCCCGAGGCATGGATGTGGTCGATCATGTCTTTCGGCGGGGTGCCCAGGGCGTTGGCGATCAGCGTGACTTTGGGGTGGCGCAGCGCCACCTCGACCTGCGGGGTGGCAGTCGCCTCGGTCCAGCCCAGCAGCTGCAGGGCGTTGGAATCGGCGTCGGCGGTCGGCACGCCGTGGTCGGCGAGGATCTTCTTGGCGAAGTCGAGGTGCTGTTGGGGCACCAGCTTTCGCAACATCTCGGCGAGCTCCTCGCCGGAGGCTCCGGTGTCCATGCCCTCGTACTTGTTGGGGATCACGATGTCCACGCCGTAGGGGTGATCGCCGATACGTTCGTCGATCCAGTTCAGCTCGATCTCCAACTGCTCGGGCGTGAAGCCCACGGCGCCCAGTACGCCGAAGCCGCCCGCCTTGCTCACCGCCACCACGACGTCGCGGCAGTGGGTGAAGGCGAAGATCGGGAACTCGATGCCGAGTTGATCGCAGAGTTCGGTGTGCATGAGGGGCTCCTTAGCAGTCGTCAGACCGACTGAAACGTGTTCTAGTTTAGCGACCGGATCAGCCGGATTGCCAGGAAGAGCAGGATGCCGAGCGCGCCCAGCGCCATAACGACAGTCATCAGCCCTCATCTTCCGGGAGTACCTTGGGTAGTGGGACCAAAGCTAAGCGTTGTCGATGAGGAGGTCGCCGAGATGACCACCCTTCGCAGAGTTGTTCTCATGGCCTTGACGTTGGTGGCAGGGGCTGTCATCCCGGCGCCCGCGGCGTCGGCCGGTCCCGGACAGGCTCCACAGGCGCCGTGTTACGACGGCATCGTGCCGCTGAACCCGTATGCGAACAACTGTGCGCTGCCGTCGCGACCGCCGCATGTGCTGGGATCGGCGCCGGACCAGACGGCACTTCTCAACTGCAGTGTCGGGAGCCCCCTGCTGCGGGCGCAGTGTCTGTCCGCCTACGTCAACGGCGGCTACGGCGGCTACCCGGGGTTCATTGTCGGGGTCCGCTAACGACGGGGTTCGAAAAGCTTCACCGAGCTGACCAACGGCAGGTCCAGGGTGGTTCGGATACCGGGCGGGGCTGCGATCACCGCCGGGATGGCGTTGACGATCCGGCCGGCGGCCGCGGAGATCGCGGCGTGGTTATGGTCGCCCAGGGCACTGGTGGGGCAGATGTCGATCGCATAGGACGGCTCGCCGGTGATCTCCAGGCGATAGGACCCGCCCGGCTGTGCCGGTTGTGCCCAGTCCGGCCGCAGGTCCCCGCGCAATCTGGTGACGTGTTCGACCACGATCGCCGGGTGGCCGTCGGCTATTCCGGTGATCTGGAATCGCACCGCCGCTACCGATCCTTCCGGAATGTGCCCGGCGGCGATGTCGAAGGCCTCCGGCGCCGGTTCGCGCTCGTAGTGCTCGGTGATGCAGTCGATCTCGAGGTTCAACCCGGCCGCCAGCTGCCGGATCGCACACCCCCAGGCGACCGAGAGCACGCCGGGCTGGAACAGGATCGGCACCTCGTCGAGTGGTTTTCCGAAGCCCATCACGTCGAACATCACGATGGCGCCGTCATAGGTGGCGTAGTCGGCGATCTCCATGCAGCGGATCTGCTCGATGCTTCGGCAGGTGCTGGCGAAGGCCAGCGGGATAAGGTCGGTCACGAAACCGGGATCGACGCCGTTGATGTAGATACTTGAATTGCCCAGCCGTGCAGCATCTTCCAGCGGCTCGATGAACTTATCCGGTATGACGCCCCAGGGGAACTGCAGAATGCCCGGTGCGGAACCCACCACGTTGATCCCGGCCGCCAGGATGCGCCGGACGTCGTCCATCGCGGCGGGCAGTCGGGTGTCGCCCATCGCGCAGTACACCGCGCAGACCGGCTCGGTGGCCAGCAGCGCGTCGAGGTCGGTGGTCGCGGCGACACCGGTGGCGATGTCGAGACCGGCGAGTTCGCCGGCGTCCCTGCCGGCCTTCTCGGCGCTGGACACCCACACGCCCGCCACGTCGAAGGCGGGGTTTGCGATCAGCTCGGCCAGTGCCAGCCGGCCGACGTTTCCGGTTCCGATGTGCACGACGCGTATGGCCATGGGGACAAGTTAGCCCCAAGGTAGCCTTTCGCCCCATGGGACGTGTGGATGGCGGTGCGGCCGGAGGCCGCGTAGAAGGCAAGGTGGCTCTGATCAGTGGCGGGGCGCGGGGGATGGGCGCCGCGGACGCCCGGATGCTGGTCGCCGAGGGCGCCATGGTGGTGATCGGCGACATCCTCGACGAGGAGGGCGCCAAACTCGCCGGGGAACTGGGCGATTCGGCCCGCTACGTGCACCTCGACGTCACCAGTTCGGAGGATTGGAAGGCCGCGGTCGACACCGCCGTGGAGGCCTTCGGCAAGCTCAACGTGCTGGTGAACAATGCCGGCATCGTGCAGGCGGCACCGCTGAAGACCGCTGACCTGACCCGCTGGCAGAAGGTGCTCGACGTCAACCTCACCGGTCCGATGCGCGGTATCCAGGCCGTCATCGAGCCGATGATCGCCGCCGGCGGGGGCTCGATCATCAACGTGTCCTCGATCGAGGGCATGCGCGGCGCGGTATGGGCGCACAGCTACGTCGCTTCGAAGTGGGGTCTGCGCGGGCTGACCAAGTCGGCGGCACTGGAACTGGCCCCGGAGAACATCCGGGTCAACTCGATCCACCCGGGTTTCATCCGCACCCCGATGACCAAGCACCTGCCCGATGACATCGTCCAGGCACCGATGGGCCGGGCGGGCACGCCCGAGGAGGTCGCCACCTTCGTGGTGTTCCTGGCCAGCGACGAGTCGTCGTTTTCCACCGGGTCGGAATACGTCATGGACGGCGGTCTGATCACCGACGTGCCGCACCGCGCGATCTGAGATTGGGGTTGCGCTCGGCGACGACGAAGGTGGAATAGCTCTCGGCCTCACCGAGACCAGGCACGCCGGCCATCCGTCCGTGACGCCGCATCTCGTCGGCGGATCCGGTGCCCGTCACTCTCCATCCGTGCGTCCTGAGCCACCCGGTCACCTCGGCGCGGTCGGGATCGTTGTAGGTGAGCTGGCTGATGTCCACGGTGCGCCGCAGGCCCAGGTAGTCGGTCATGGTGTCGAAGTGTCCGCAGATCAGTGCCCGCCGTTTCTCGTCGTGGTAGGGCACCGATTCGGTGGCCAGCCGGCTGCCCGGCGCACTGAGCCCGGTAATCAACTCGAACAGCCTGTCCTGAGCGTCGGCAGGGAGGTACCACAGCAGACCCTCGGCCAGCCACGCGGTTGGGCGGGACCGGTCCAGGCCGGCCTTTTGCAGCGCTTCGGGCCAGTCGTGGCGCAGGTCTATCGCGACCAGGCGGTGCGCGGCGGCCGGTCCTACGCCGTGGCGGTCCAGGGTGGCTGACTTGTAGTCCAGGACCGCGGGCTGGTCGACCTCGTAGACGACGGTGCCGGCCGGCCAGTTAAGCCGATAGGCCCGGGAGTCCAGGCCCGAGGCCAGGATGACCACCTGGCGGATACCGGCCGCGGTGGCCTCGGTGAGGAAGGTGTCGAAGAGCAGCGTCCGCACGGCCTGGTAGCTCAGATGGCTGCGGATCGCGGCCCGGTCCGCCGGGCCGAGCGGTACCGCCTGTCCGCCGATGCCGGTGCCAGCGACGAGCAGCCCGGCATAGGGGTCATGGATCAGCGGCTGCGCGCTGTCGGTCTCATAGGCGCGGGCTGCGGCGACGATCACCGCCGTGGTTCCGACCCCGGTGTCGATGTCCCAGGTGTCATCGCCGCTGCGGAGGCTGGTGCTCACCTCTGATGCGGTCGGTCAGACTTGGCAGCCTGAGTCGGGGGCCAACTCCCCGTCCGGGCAGGTGCAGTTCGTCCACGTGACACCCTGCACCTGGGCCCCCCTCAGGTCAGCGCCGCTCAGGTCCGCATTGGTGAAATCGACCCCGTTGAGGTTCGCGTTGAAGAAGTTCGCGCCTTGGGCCTGCACCCCGATCAGATCCGAGTCCGTCAGGACCGCGCCCTCCAGATCGGCGCGCAGCAGCCAGGCATCATCCAGACGGGTGTTGGTCATGACAGCGCCGGCGAGGTTAACCCGGGGTTGGTTGACGAAGGCGCCCCAGTTGATGCTGCGCAAGTCGCGGTTGCTGAAGTCCAACGTGGACAGGTTGGCGCCGGTCCACACCGCGCTGACCAGATCGGCGTCGGCGACACCGGTGAAGTCGGCGTTGCCGGACCCCGGCAGGCCGGTCAGCGTTGCCTCGGTGAAGTTGGCGCCGGTCAAGGAGGTGCCGCAGAAACGGACACCGGAGAGGGTTGTCTTCGTCAGATTGATTCCGGCTAGATTCCGCCCGCTGAGGTTCTGTCCGGCCAGGTTGGCGCCGGTCCACATGGCGCTCACCATGTCGGCGCTGGACACATCGAGTTCGGACTCGGACAGATTCGCATTAGTGAAGTTCACGTTGGTGATCGCGGTGGGCTTCCGAGGAGGAACTGCGGTCTGGCCGAAACGAGCTTTGCGGAGATCGGCACCGGTCAGGTCGACCCCACTGCCGGGAACACCCAGGTCCGCCCCTGACAGAACCGCGCCGACAAGACTGGTCCGTACCATCACCGCAGCCTGAGGCCCAGGCGTCTCGACTGCAAGGACGGACAAGGTCAGGTTCGCATGATCAAGGATGGCGTCGGTGAAGTCCACGTCAAAAAGCCCCTGTTTCGACAGATCTGCCCCGGTCAGGTCCTTACCCGAGCAGTCCCCGGTGGCCACACAGGCCGCGCTGCCCCACCGCCCGACGTCGGCCCCCACCGGGAACAGGGTCCGCCGCACCAGCCATAAAGCACCCGACAGCAGGTCGGTGATCGGGTTGGCCCGCAGATCTGAAATCCATTGGCCTGCTGTGTCCATCAGGCGCTCGACGCCGAAGGCCAGGTTCGTCAGCAGTCGGCCAGGAGGACGGGCCGTGGCCACCTGTGCGGAGCAGACCGAGCAGGCGGTAACCCCGGATGCTGTCGGCGCGGCGCCGAGGACAACGGCATCAGGGGGGGTCGGGGCTGTCGCAGCGGGAACGGCGAGCAACGGACTCGGATTCGGATCGGCAACGGCGACCGCCGATTTGGTGACAGGTGTCATCGCCGGCAGCCTGGTCGCCGAAGCCGCGGGTCGGGCGCGGCCCGCGGCACGGACCGGCGGTTTGGCGGTGCCCTTCGCTGCGCGTGGCGGTACCACTCCAGTGGCCGCCAGCCCCGCGCGCACCCTGCCGCGCGGAGTCCGGCGCTCCGCAGCCGGGCCGGGAGTCGCCGCCGGGCTCGCACCTGCGGGCGCGGCCGCGCCGGCTGCGGAGACTGAGGCCGTCGGATCTGCCACCGCCTCGTCGGCGGCGGCCACCGGCAGTGGCCCCGCCAGTGAGATCCCCAGCACGAACGCCGCCGCTCCGATTCGTGCGACAGAGTGTGTCATCGTCATCCTCCGCTGGTGATTTTCTGTTCGTGTCGAAAGAGCCGTCACCACACCGCGACGACGTAGTACTCGAAGTGCTCGTCACCCTCTGGAGGGGGGCCTACCGTCGGCCACTCGTCGGTGCGCTCGACCAAACCCCGGGCGCCGCCGACGCCGTCGGGAGTGCTGAAGGCCCCCCGCTGCCCCGTTTTCAGTTTGCCGTCCTCCCATTTGGTGACGTAGGAGTCGTCCTGGTTGGCGATGAAGAAGCCCGGCGTGGCGAACCACGACCAGTCCTGCGGCCAGTCCCTGCCGCCGGGGGACAAAGTGATCAGCGTGGCGTTCGGCGGCGCGTCCACCGGGTTGCCCGGCGCCCAGATCAACATCCGGGTGACTGAGCGAACGCTGCTGTGGCCCTCATAACTCCCGCCGGCGGGCACCTCGGTCGGCCCGTAAACCGTTCCGTGATCGACCTTTTCCTGGACCGTGAACGGGCCGGCGGTGGCGTTGTGCACCGTGACCAGCAGCGGTTTGCCCCGGAACTCGGGGTGCCAGGACACCGAGGCCGGTGAGCTTGAGCAACCGGTGCTGGTCTTGGACCCGTCGGGGCAGGTGGTGTCGCGCCACCGGACGCCGGTCAGGTCGGTACGGGTCAGGTTGGCGCCGGTGAGGTCGGCGAGTACCAGGTTCGCGCCGTTGAGTTTGGCGTTGCTGAGATCCGCTCCGATCAGGTCGGCATCGACCAGGCTCGTTTCGTTCATCAGGGCGAAGGTCAGGTTCGCTTTGGTGAGGTTGGCGTTGCGGAAATCGGCGGAATTCAGTGTCGCCGATCCCAGGAAGGCGTCGGTGAGGTCGGCCTCGATCGGATTCGCCCCGGTCAGGTCGGCGCCCCTGAGGTCGGCCCGGACCAGAATGGTTTTCCGCATTGCGGCGGACGGGAGTTCCGCTCTCACAAGAATGGCATCGGTCAGGTCCGCGTTCTGCAGCTGGGCGCCGAGGAGGTTGGTGTCGGTGAGGTCGATTCCGCGGAGGTTTAGTCCCTGCAGGTTGCTGTAGGACAGTGTCGCGCCCTTGAGTTTGACGTTGTCGGCCTTTGCGCCGGCCAGTTCGGCCCGGCTCAGGTCGGCGCCGCCGAGGTCCACGCCCGTCAGGGTGGCACCACCGAAAACGGCATAGGGCAGTTTGGCCGACCGCATCGAGGCGCCGGTCAGGTCGGCATTGGTGAAAGCCCCCTTGCTGAGGTCCAGGTTGTCGAAATTGAGTCCCGCGAGCTTCGCCGAGGACAGCTTGACGTCATACAGATTGGCGCCGGTCAGGATCGCGCCGCGGAGGTCCGCGCCGAAGAGGTCGGTGGAGATGAACGTGGTCCCGCTCAGGTCCTTGCCGGACAGATCGGCGTTCATGAGCCGGGCTCCGGTCAGGATCGCCCCGCTGAGCAACGCACCGGTCAGGTTGGGGAGTTTTCCGCTGCCGTCCGCCTGGAAATCGGCCAGGGTCATGTTGGCCCCGCGCAGATCCGCGTCGGTGAGGTCGGCGCTTTGCAACGTGGCGTAACCCAAATCCGCATTGGCGAGAATCGCCGAGTTGAGCCGCGCGCCGGTCAAGTCCGCGCTTGCCAGTTTCGCACCGGTGAGATCCAGGCCGCTGAAATCGACGTTGTTGAGGTTCATGCCCGCCAGATTGGCGTCGACCAGGATGGCGCCGGTCCACAATGCGCCTGAGGCGACGCAGGTGATCAGCTTCGCCTGGGTGAGGTCGGCGTCGACGAGCTTGGCGGAAGTCAGCGTCGCGACTTGCAGGGTGGCGCCGCGCAGAATGGCCCGCGTCAGGTCTGCATCCGTGAATCTGACGAAGGCTGCCGTCATGCCGTCGGCGCTGACCTCCGTCAGATTCGCCTTCGCCAGCTTGGTGCTGATCACCACGGTGTCGGCCAGGATCGCCCGCGTCAGGTTCGCGCCTTCGAGATCGGCCAGCGCCAGTCTCGCCCCCGTGAAGTCCACCTCGGAAAGGTCGCGGCCCTTCAGGTCCGCACCGGTGAGGTTCTTACCCCGGCAGTCCTTGGTCGCCACGCACTCCACGCTGCCCCACAGCCCGACGTCTGCGCCGACCGGGAAAAGGGTGCGCCGCACCAACCAGACGCCGCCGGCGAGGACGTCGGTGAACGGGTTGGCGCGCCCCGCTAGCCAGCTGCCGACGGTGTCCAGGGCGTGCTCGAGGTTGACCGCCGCCATGGCCACCGCCCGCCGCAGGACCGGGAACGCCGGGGTGGCGGAACCCTCGGTCGCGGGGCGACGCAGCGCTGCCGGGGCCTGCCCGACGCGGGGGGCCGACGGAGTGACTGCCGTCTCGGTGGCAGCCGGCGTCGGTTGTGTGCTTACTGCACCGCGCATCCTGTCAGGTGCCGATGCTGCTGCCGGGACGGCAATCTCACCAGTCCAGTCGGTCGCGGCCGATCCAGTTCGCTTCCCGGGCTTCCTCGCAGATGCCGTGACCGATGCCGCCGCTTTGCGATCGCGAATCTGACCGGCCCGCGGGGCCGGCTTGGCAGGGGCCACGGTTGCGGCGGCGGGCTCAGCCGCGAATCGGCTCCGGGCGGGTCGCCGGGACGCCGCCGCCGGGCCGGGCTTCTCGGACCGGGCTTCGACGGTACTGCCGATCCCGGTGTCGTCGGCCGCCGCCACCGGGATCGGCCCGCCCAGTGACACCCCGGCGACAACCACGGCGGCACCCACCCCGGCTACTACGCGTGGCTTCATCACGCCTCTTTCTCTCCCCGGCCAATTCTGGTCAAGCACCTGAAGGTGATCACCTTTCGGCTTCACCCGCCTTCCGTGCTTGCGAACAAGTCATAGTCCTGGGTGGAGCCCTGCGGGATCTTGAAGACTTCGATCTGGAAGACCTTGTAGTCGTCGTCTCTGTCGCTGAGGCGCACCATGAAGGTGCCGGTCTGACCGGACTGGATCGGTCCCTTGAGGTCGTAGTCGGCGAACCAGTTGTCGTTCACGCTGAATTCTTTTTCCAGGTGACGGTTCAGAGTTACGCCCCCATCTCGCTTGGGGTCCATCTGGACTCGCGCGTAGGGTGCGAGGATCCAAACGTTGGTGGCGGTGATGATTTCTTTCATCTCGCCTTTTCGCCAGGCCCCGGTGTCGTCCTGGGCGGCCGAGTAGATGCGCAGGCGCACGTCCATGTGTTTGGCGCCGTTGTTGTCGCCGTAGAAGTCGGATTTCTCGCCGGGTGCGATGTAGCGGGGGTCGGCTTCGGGGTCGTTGCGCCCGCCCTTGGGGACTTGGACGACCGCCAGTGTCTGGTCGGTGCGGTTGTACAAGTAGACGTAGGTGCCGTCGACTCCGCCGCCCAGCAACGCAACGGAGCCCGAGCAGCCGGTGTTGGTCCTGGATCCATCCGGGCAGCCGGTGTCCTTCCACGTGACACCGGTCAAGACCGCGCCGGTCAAGTTCGCCCGGTAGAGAGACGCCTCTGTCAGGTTGGCCCGGGTGAGAACGGCATCCGTGAGGTTGGCTCCCGGCAGTGCCGCGCTGGTCAAGTCTGCCTTGGTGAGATCGGCTCCGGTCAGGTTCGCGTCCCTCAGCACTGCCCTGACCAGCCTGGCGTCGGTCAGGTTGGCACCGGTCAGGTCGGCCTTGACGAAGAGGGTCTGGGGCCGGCCCCGGTTGGTCGAGGCGACCACCCCGGTCAGGTTCGCGTCGACCATGACTGCTTCGTTGAACGTCGCGCCCTGCAGGCTCGAGCGGCTCAGGTCGGTGCGGGTCAGGTCCGAGCGGAAGAACGAGGATCCGACCAAGTACG
>JAPOHV010000059.1 GCA_029979305.1 Mycobacteriaceae bacterium
CCCGCACCCAGGTGGGCGCTGCGGTGCACGCGGCCGGCGACGGCGAGGCCGGGTACGGCGTACACCTGTTAGCCACCGTGCTGGCGGCGGCGGCGCGCCGCGACGCCCCCGGACCGCTGCGGCCGCAGGCCGCCGACGTCCGGCGCGCGGTGAGGATCGGCAGGGAGGGCAACCTGGTGGTGTTCGTCGTCGACGCCTCGGGTTCGATGGCGGCCCGCGACCGGATGGCCGCGGTCGGCGGGGCGGCGCTGTCGCTGTTGCGCGACGCCTACCAGCGCCGGGACAAGGTCGCGGTGATCACCTTCCGGGCGGGTCATGCGCGGCTGGTGCTGCCGCCCACGACGTCGGCCCACACCGCGGCACGTCGGCTGGCCCGGATGGACACCGGCGGCACCACACCGCTGGCCGAGGGCCTGCTGGCCGCCCGTGACGTCGTGATCCGTGAGCGCGCCCGCGACGACTCGCGCCGTCCGCTGGTCGTGCTGCTGACCGACGGGCGTGCCACTGCGGGCCGGGATCCGTTGCAGCGCAGCCGTTCCGCTGCCCGGGCGCTGGCCGCCGAAGGTGCCGCGGCGGTGGTGGTGGACTGTGAGACCTCCTTCGTCCGGCTGGGTCTGGCGGCCGGTCTCGCCGCGCAGCTGCGGGCACCGGTGCTGCGACTGGACCAGTTGCGGGCCGAAGCGCTGGCGCAGGCCGTGCGCCGGGCGGCCTGACCAAGGGGACACGCGATGCCACAGGGACGGCCGGCGGTGGTGCCGCAGGACGGACTGACCACCCGGCAACGGCGCGCCGCCCCCGTCCTGGCGGTGCACACCGGCGACGGCAAGGGCAAGTCCACCGCGGCGTTCGGGATGGCGCTGCGGGCCTGGAACGCCGGGCTGAGCGTGGCGGTGTTCCAGTTCGTCAAGAGCGCCAAGTGGAAGGTGGGGGAGGAGTCGGCCTTCGCCGAACTCGGCCGGCTGCACGCCCAGGCCGGAACCGGCGCCCCGGTCGAATGGCACAAGATGGGAGCCGGATGGTCGTGGTCGCGCCCGGTGCGGGGTCCGGCCGAGCAGCCCCGGCCCGGGTCCGACGACGACCACGCCGTCACCGCCGCCGAGGGCTGGGCCGAGGTCGCCCGCCGGCTGGCCGGGCAGCACCACGACTTCTACGTGCTCGACGAGTTCACCTACCCGCTGAAGTGGGGCTGGGTCGACATCGACGAGGTGGTCGACACCCTGATGGCCCGTCCCGGGCGCCAGCACGTGGTGATCACCGGCCGCGACGCGCCCGGCCGCCTGCTCGAGGCGGCCGACCTGGTGACCGAGATGAGGTGCGTCAGGCACCCGATGAACGCCGGCCGCAAGGGCCAGCGCGGAATCGAGTGGTGAGCCGATGAGACCGGCACCGGCCGTCGTCATCGGCGCCCCGGCGTCGGGTAGCGGAAAGACCACCGTCACAACGGGTCTCATCGGCGCGCTGCGCGCGACGGGTGACAGGGTGGCGCCGTTCAAGGTCGGCCCGGACTTCATCGACCCGGGTTATCACGCCCTGGCCGCCGGGCGTCCCGGCCGCAACCTCGACCCGGTGCTGGTCGGTGCGGACCTGATCGGTCCGCTCTACCGGCATGGGTCGCGCGACGCGGACATCGCTGTCGTCGAGGGGGTGATGGGCCTGTTCGACGGCCGGATCGAGGAGCCGATCCGGATCCCGGCTACCGGGTCCACCGGCCAGGTGGCCGCGCTGCTGGGCGCCCCGGTGGTGATGGTGATCGACGGCCGCGGCCAAAGCCAGTCGATCGCCGCTGTGCTGCATGGGTTTTCGACGATCGAACGCAGTGTCCGGGTGGCCGGGGTGATCCTGAACCGGGTCGGCTCACGCCGTCACGAGCAGGTGCTGGGTCAGGCCTGCGAGGCGGTCGGGGTGCCGGTGCTCGGCGCTATCCCGCGCAGTGACGACCTGGCGGTGCCATCGCGGCACCTGGGCCTGGTGACCGCCGTCGAGCACGGTGAGCGGGCCCGTGCCGCGGTGGCGGCGATGACCGCTCTGGTGGCCCGGCACGTCGATCTGGCCGCGGTGCGGGCGTTGGCATCATCGGGGGTGACGGCCGATCCGTGGTCGCCGCAGCCGGCGGGCGATCCGGTGGCCGGCGGTCCTGTGGTTGCCCTCGCCGCGGGCGCGGCCTTCACCTTCGGCTACACCGAGCACGAAGAACTGTTGCGGGCCGCGGGGGCCCGGGTGGTCGGCTTCGACCCGCTCCACGACCCGCTGCCGCCGGACTGCGCGGCGCTGGTGCTACCGGGCGGGTTCCCCGAGCAGTACGCCGACGAGCTCGCCGGCAACACCGAACTACGCGAACAGATCCGGACGCTGGCCGGGCACCGCCCGGTTCACGCCGAGTGCGCCGGGCTCACCTATCTGATGAGCGATCTGGACGGCCGGCCGATGTGCGGGGTGCTGGCCGGCTCCGCACATTTCACCGAGCGGCTGACGCTCGGCTACCGCGACGCGGTGGCGGCGGGGGACTCGGCGCTGTTCACCACCGGGCAGCGCGTCACCGGCCACGAATTCCACCGCACCACCGTGGAATTCCGCGATCCGGTCGAGCCGGCCTGGCTGATGCGCGGCACCGGCGGTGAGACGATCCGCGACGGCGCAGTCCGCGCCGGGCTGCACGCCTCCTACCTGCACACCCATCCGGCAGCGCACCCCGAGGCGGTGCGTCGGTTCGTTGATCACGCCGCCCGCTCGGCGTCGCCGATCGGCCACCCGGCTCGCTAGGCTCGGCCGGTGAGCGAGAACGGCTACCTCGTCGGGCTGCGACTGGCGGGTAAGCGCGTCGTCGTCGTGGGCGGTGGGACGGTGGCCCAGCGCCGGGTGCCGGTGCTGATCTCCCACGACGCGCTGGTGCACATCGTCGCGCGGGCCGCCACCCCGGCAGTCGAGGCACTCGCCGCGCAGGATCGGCGAATCACGCTGGAGGTGCGGGACTACCGCGACGGCGACCTCGACGGCGCGTGGTACGCGATCGCCGCGACCGATGACCCGGCCGTCAACGCGGCGATCGTGGCCGAAGCCGAACGCCGGCGCATCTTCTGCGTCCGCGCCGACGCCGGCCGGGACGGCACCGCCGTCACGCCGGCCTCGTTCGACTACGAGGGGCTGCTGGTCGGGGTGCTCGCCAGTGGTGAGCACCGTCGCTCGGCGGCGGTGCGCTCGGCTATCCGCGAGGCGTTCCAGCAGGGCCGAATCGTCCCGGACATCGTGGCCAGCACCGCATCCGACGTGGTGCCCGGCGGTGTGGCACTGGTGGGCGGCGGGCCGGGGGATCCGGAGCTGATCACGGTGCGGGGCCGGCGGCTGCTGGCTCACGCCGACGTGGTGGTGGCCGACCGGCTCGCGCCGCCGGCCCTGCTGGCCGAGTTGTCCCCGCAGGTCGAGGTCATCGACGCCGCCAAGATCCCCTACGGCCGGGCGATGCCGCAGGACGCCATCAACGCCGTCCTGATCGACCGGGCCCGGGCGGGGAAGTTCGTGGTGCGGCTCAAGGGCGGGGACCCGTTCGTCTTCGCGCGCGGCTATGAGGAAGTCCTGGCGTGCGCCGATGCTGGGATCCCGGTCACAGTCGTGCCGGGAGTGACCAGCGCGATCGGGGTGCCGGCGCTGGCCGGCGTCCCGGTGACCCACCGCGCCGTCAACCACGAGTTCGTCGTGGTCAGCGGGCATGTCTCACCGGATGACCCGGAGTCGCTGGTCGACTGGGAGGCCTTGGCGCGGCTGTCCGGAACGCTGGTGCTGCTGATGGCCGTCGAACGCATCGAACTGTTCGCCGAAGTCCTGATTAAGGGTGGCCGACCTGCGCAGACACCGGTGCTGGTGGTCCAGCACGGCACCACGCCGGCCGAGCGGATCCTCCGCGCCACCCTCTCTGACGTGCCCGAACGCATCCGGGACGAGGGAATCCGGCCGCCGGCGATCATCGTGATCGGTCCGGTGGCGGGATTCGAGACTTTATCGAGACTTTAAAGTCTTCTTAATTTTGGGGTAGGCTGTCTCCTTATGACGGCTCTCGACGACGCCGAGCGCACGGCCCCCTTCCGGAGGCTGAGCCCCGGCTATCGGAACGCCATCCCTGCTGTCGAGGTGCGGCTGCCCGCCCGGACCGACCACGGGACCGGCCACCCGACCGGCCATGGCCACCGTGTTCCCAAGGTCCCGGCCTGGCTGTCTTCCTGGCGTTTCATCTCCGCGGTCGTCGCCATCGGCGGCATGCAGCTGCTGGCCACCATGGACAGCACGGTCGCGATCGTGGCGCTGCCCAAGATCCAGGACGAGCTCGGACTGTCCGACGCCGGCCGGAGCTGGGTGATCACCGCCTACGTGCTGACCTTCGGCGGCCTGATGCTGCTCGGTGGGCGCCTCGGCGACACCATCGGCCGCAAGCGGACCTTCATCGTCGGTGTGGCGCTGTTCACCATCGCCTCGGTGCTCTGCGGAATCGCTTGGGACCAGACCACTTTGGTGATCGCGCGGCTGCTGCAGGGTGTCGGTTCGGCGATCGCTTCGCCGACCGGCCTGGCCCTGGTGGCCACCACGTTCCCCAAGGGGCCGGCCCGCAACGCCGCCACCGCGGTGTTCGCCGCGATGACCGGTATCGGCTCGGGGATGGGTCTGGTGGTCGGCGGCGGACTGACCGAGGTGTCCTGGCGGCTGGCCTTCCTGGTCAACGTGCCGATCGGCCTGCTGATGATCTATCTGGCCCGCACCACCCTGGTGGAGACCCACCGCGAGCGGATGAAACTGGACGCGGCCGGCGCACTGCTGGCCACGGTCGCCTGCACCGCGGCGGTGTTCGGCTTCACCCAGGGGCCGGAGAGCGGCTGGCTGTCGCCGACCACCCTGGCTGCCGGCCTGGCGGCGCTGCTGGCGTTCGTCGCCTTCGTCGCCGTCGAGCGCAACGCCGTCAACCCCGTGGTTCCCTTCGCGCTGTTCCGCGACCGCAACCGGCTGGCCACCTTCGCCGCGGTCTTCCTGGCCGGCGGCGTGATGTTCACGCTGACCGTGCTGATCGGCCTGTACGTGCAGGACATCATGGGTTACAGCGCGCTGCGCGCGGGCATCGGCTTCATCCCGTTCGTGATCGCACTCGGCCTCGGGCTGGCCGCCTCCTCGCAGCTGGTGAACTTTTTCCCGCCCCGGGTGCTGGTGATCGCCGGCGGAATCCTGGTGCTGGGCGCCATGATCTACGGCTCCACCCTGGACGCCGGCATCCCGTACTTTCCGAACCTGGTCATTCCGATCACGGTCGGCGGGTTCGGCATCGGCATGATCGTGGTGCCGCTGACCGTTTCGGCCATCGCAGGGGTCGGTGTCGACCAGATCGGCCCGGTCTCGGCCATCGCGCTGATGCTGCAGAACCTCGGCGTGCCGGTGGTGCTGGCCGTGATCCAGGCTGTCATCACCTCTCGCACGCTCTACCTCGGCGGCACCACCGGGCCGGTGAAGCGAATGAACCCCGCCCAGTTGCACGCCCTGGACCAGGGCTACACCTACGGTCTGCTGTGGGTGGCCGGCGTGGCGGTGATCGTCGGCGCGGTGGCGCTGTTCATCGGCTACACCGCCCAGCAGGTGGCGCATGCCCAGGACGTCAAGGAAGCGATCGACGCCGGGGAGCTCTAGCCACGGCAACACGGGCCAGAACGGGCGGCCCAGAGCTCTGACTGGCGTCTGACGGCGCCCGACCTGGGTAGGGTGACTACCCATGGCCGGCACGAGCGTTCCCGAACGCCCGCCCCGGGTTCTCGCCTCCAGCGTGCTGGGTGTCGCGATCATCGCGATCACCGGCATGGCGCTGATGTCCACGCTGGACGGCACCATCGTCATCGTCGCGCTGCCGCGCATGCAGGCCGAACTGGACCTCTCCGACGCCGCCAAGAGCTGGGTGATCACCGCCTACGTGCTGACGTTCGGCGGCCTGCTGCTGCTCGGTGGCCGGGTCGGCGACGCGATCGGGCACAAGCGGGCCTTCATCTCCGGCGTCGGTGTCTTCACCATCGCCTCGATGGCCTGCGGCCTGGCCACCGACGGGCCGCTGCTGATCGCTGCGCGCGCGGTGCAGGGCATGGGCGCCGCGGTGGCGGCCCCCACCGGCCTGGCGCTGATCGCGACCACCTACGCCGTCGGCCAGGCCCGTAACCAGGCGATGGCGATGTCGGCGGCCATGCAGGGCCTCGGTTCGGTGCTGGGCCTGGTGGTCGGCGGCGCGCTGACGGTGATCTCGTGGCGGCTGGCCTTCCTGATCAACTTCCCGATCGGGCTGGTGATCGTCTGGATCGCGGTGACCCGGCTGGAGGAGACCAACCACGAGCGGCTCAAACTCGACGTCACCGGTGCACTGCTGGCCACGCTGGGGTGCACGGCCGCCGTGCTGGTGTTCACCCAGGGGCCACCGCGCGGCTGGGTCGACCCGTGGGTGATCGGAGCCGGGGTCGCCGCGGTGCTGCTGGGCATCGCGTTCTTCCTGGTCGAGCGCAGCGCCGACCACCCGTTGCTGCCGCTGTGGCTGTTCCGCGACCGCAACCGGGTGGCGACGTTCATCTCGCTGTTCCTCGCCGGCGGCGTCATGCTGGCGCTGACCGTCATGATCGGGCTGTATGTCCAGGACGTGCTCGGTTACTCGGCCCTGCACGCCGGCATCGGCTTCATTCCGTTCGCGCTCGCGCTGGGCTTCGGCAACCTGCTCACCGCCCGGGTGGCGCCGTACGTCGCACCGAGGTGGCTCATCATCGGCGGCGGAGTCTTCGTGCTGGGAGCGATGATCTTCGGCTCCACGCTGAATCGCAGCATCCCCTATTTTCCGGATCTGCTGCTGCCGATCGTCATCGGCGGGTTCGGCATCGGCATCATCTCGGTGACGCTGCCGCTGTGCGCGCTGGCCAACGTCGGCCCGCGCGAGATCGGCCCGATCAGCGCCATCACGCTGATGGTGCAGAACCTCGGCGGCCCACTGGTGCTGGTCATCATCCAGGCGGTGCAGACCTCCCGCACGCTCTACCTCGGCGGCACCATGGGCCCCGTTGCCGACATGACCCCCGCCCAACTCGACGCGCTCGACGCCGGCTACACCTATTCGCTGCTGTGGATCGCCGCCGTCGCGGTGCTGGTCGGTGCGAGCGCGCTGTTCATCGGGTACTCGGCCGGGCAGATCGCCGCCGCCCAGCACACCCGCGAGGCGGTCGAGGCGGGCGAACTCTGATGACCGCCCCGACGATCCTCGCGGCGTCGTCGGTCATCACGATGAACCCCGCCCAACCCCGTGCCGAGGCCGTCGTGGTCGACGCCGACTCCGGGACGATTGTCGCGGTCGGCTCGCTGGCGGACTGCCGGGACCGGGCCCCCGGCGCCACGATCACGGACCTGGGATCCCAGGTCCTGATGCCCGGTTTCATCCAGGCCCACGACCACCCCGTCCCGGCGGCGGTGCTCTGCCAGCAGCCCGCACACTGGATCGCGCCGTTCGTGGGCTTTCCCAGCTGGGCCGACGTCGAGGCGCTGTTCGACAAGCTGCGGCGGGAGACCCCGGCGGGACAGCCGCTGCTGTTCAACGGCCTCGACCGGTTGCTGCTGTCGATCCCGATGCCCGACCGCACCAGCCTGGACAGGTACTTCCCGGACCACCCGGTACTGATCTTCGACATCACCGGGCATGCCCTGTACTTCAACTCCCAGGCCACCGTCCTGTTCGGCTGGAAGGGCGCCACCCCGCCGCCGGACACCCCCGACGCCCGGTGGACGCGGCGGCCGGACGGCACCGCCGGCGGTGTGGGATACGAAACCCAGGCGACGCTGAGCGCGATGGCGGCGTTCCTGCCCGGAGTGGTGCCCTCGCCCCTGGTCAACCTCGGTGCGTGGTACTCGACGCTCGCCCGCAACGGATTCACCGCGGTGGGGGACCTGGGCTTCATCAGCAGGTTGCGCGCGCCGATGGAGGCACTGGCGGCGCTGCCGGGCTGCCCGGTGCGCTATTCGCTCTACCAGGCCACCTACGACCCGGGTGCGCAGTCCGCGATGGACTTCGGCGAGCTGGCCCCGATGATCCGGCGGGTCGGCTACAAGATCTGGATGGACGGCAGCCCGTCGATCGGGACCGCCTCGATCAGCGTGCCCTACCTCGACTCGGAGCGGGCCCGCATCGCCGACGTTCCGGTCGGCACGGTTCCCGGGCTGTCGGTGCTGAACTACACGCCGGACCAATTCCTCTCGCTGATAGCGCAATTCGCCGACGCCGACACCCAGATCGCCACCCATATCAACGGCGACGCCGGCGTCGATGTGGTCCTGGACGGCTACCAGCAGGGCCTGAGCCGGCTGGGGCTGACGGGCACCGACCACCGGTGGCGGGTGGAGCACTTCGCCACCCCGACCCGCGACCAGTGCGCGCGGGCCGGAGAGCTGGGGGTCAGCGCCTCGATGTCGCCGTTCCAGTCGCTGTACTGGGGCGACCTCTACGACGGCGTCATCTTCGAACCGTCCTACGGGGCGCGGTGGCAGCCCTATCGGGACGCCTACGACGGCGGGGTCCGGCCCACCTTCCACAACGACGGCTATCTCTCGCCGCCGCTGCCGTGGCTGAACATCCAGAACGCGGTCACCCGGCGCAGCGCGTCGGGCGCCGTTCACGGCCCCGAGCAGGCGCTGTCACTGGACGAGGCGCTGCAGGCCCACACCATCAACGCCGCCTGGCAGCAGAAACGCGACCACGAGATCGGCTCGATCGAGGTGGGGAAACTGGCCGACCTCGTGCTGCTAAACACCGATCCCCACACCGTCGACCCGGCTCGGCTGCAGGACGTCATGATGGTGCGCGGCACCTGGCTCGCCGGCCGCCGCGTCGACCTCGACGGCTTCATGGCGGCCGTCACCAGCCTGGCCCACCGTTTCGATCCGACGCTGCTCGGCGGGGCCCGGCCGCACCAGTGCTGAGGGGCTAGCCGGTCGATCGGGCGTGGGCGAACATCTCGGCATCGTGCGCGCACACGACGAGCAGATCCGGATCCCTGCGGGCATGTAACGCAGCGAGCCGGATCTGGTTGGCGCGCAGTGCTTTGCGGTCGAAGGTGCTCACCCTCTCCTGCAGTCGCAGCGACAGGGGAACCCGGGTGCGGTTGTCGATCAGCCCACGGTGGTAGAAGGCGTCGCCGGCATGCAGCACCCACCGGTGGCCGGCGTCGACGGCGACGCCGGCATGTCCGCGGGTGTGGCCGGGCATCGGGATCAACACGATTCCCGGGTCGATCTCGGCGAGCGGTCGCGCCGCGGCGAACCCGCGCCAGGCCTCGCCGACCGGCGGATGCTCGACGATGCGGGGCCCGTGCGACCACTGGCTGCTGCGGTAGCGGATGCGTTCGGACAGCGACGGCCGTCTAGTCGCCCCGTAGATCTCGTCGGTGGTCACGTGCACCGTGGCGCGGGGGAAGTCGGCGATTCCGCCGATGTGGTCGGTGTCGAAATGGGTCACCACGATGTGCCGGACGTCGTCGGGGTGCAGGCCGAGGGATTCGATCTGCCGGACGGCCGTCTCGTCGGGCCGCAGTACCGGCCGGGATATGTGGCGGAAAGGGCCCGTCCGGGTGGCCGGGTCGGCGCAGTCCTGCAGGCCGAACCCGGTGTCGACGAGCACGAGCCCGTTGTCCGTCTCGACCAGCAGCACATGGCACACCAGGGAGAGGCCCGGCAACGGGGCCATCGAGCCGCAGTTGAGGTGATGGACTCTCATCGGTGGGCGGCCGGGTTCGTCGTCGCGGTCCCGTTCATCCGGTCAGCCTAGATCGGTGCCCTAAGCTGGCCCGCTGTGATCACTCGCATGTCTGAGCTGTTCCTGCGCACCCTGCGCGACGACCCGGCCGACGCCGAGGTGCCCAGCCACAGGCTGCTGATCCGGGCCGGCTACGTCCGGCCGATCGGGCCGGGGCTGTACAGCTGGCTGCCGCTGGGGCTGCGCGTGCTGCGCCGCATCGAGACGATCGTCCGCGAGGAGATGGTGGCCATCGGAGGCCAGGAGATCCTGTTCCCGGCGCTGCTGCCCCGCGCCCCCTACGAGACGACCAACCGCTGGACCGAGTACGGCGACGGGGTGTTCCGGCTCAAGGACCGCCGGGACAACGACTACCTGCTGGGCCCCACCCACGAGGAGCTGTTCACCCTGACCGTGAAGGGGGAGTACAGCTCCTACAAGGACTTCCCGCTGCTGTTGTTCCAGATCCAGGCCAAGTACCGCGACGAGGCACGTCCCCGGGCCGGCATCCTGCGCGGCCGCGAATTCGTCATGAAGGACTCCTACTCCTTCGACGTCACCGACGACGGTTTGCGGCAGGTCTACCTCGCCCATCGAGACGCCTACCAGAAGATGTTCTCCCGCATGGCGATTCGCTACGTGATCGTCTCGGCGGTGTCCGGGGCCATGGGCGGCAGCGCGTCGGAGGAGTTCCTGGCCGAAAGCGAGGTCGGCGAGGACACCTTTGTGCGCTGCGTGGAGTCCGGCTACGCGGCCAACGTGGAGGCGGTCACCACCGCGGTGCCCGAACCGATCGGGTTCGACGCCCTGCCCGCCCCGGCGGTGCACGACACCGGCGACACCCCCACCATCGCCTCGCTGGTGGAATGGGCGAACGGCGCCCGTCCGGCCCAGTGCGGCGGCCGGATCGTCACCGCGGCGGACACCCTCAAGAACGTCATGCTCAAGGTCCGCGTCCCCGGCGGGGAGTGGGAACTGCTCGGCGTCGGCGTACCCGGTGACCGTGAGGTTGACGACAAGCGTCTCGGCGCCGCGCTCGACCCCGCCGAGTACGCACTGCTCGATGACTCCGACTTCGCGAGGTACCCGTTTCTGAAGAAGGGTTATATCGGTCCGAAGGCCCTGCTGGACAACGGAGTTCGCTATCTCGTCGACCCCCGGGTGGTGGCGGGGACGTCGTGGATCACCGGCGCCGACGAGCCCGGTAGGCATGTCGTGGGTCTGGTGGCCGGCCGCGACTTCGTCCCGGACGGCACCATCGAGGCCGCCGAGGTCCGCGACGGCGACCCGTCCCCGGACGGCGCCGGACCGCTGGTCAGCGCCCGCGGTATCGAGATCGGCCACATCTTCCAGCTGGGCCGCAAGTACACCGACGCGTTCGCCGTCGACGTGCTGGGCGAGGACGGCAAACCGGTGCGGCTCACCATGGGCTCCTACGGCATCGGGGTGTCCCGGCTGGTGGCGGTGATCGCCGAACAGCAGCACGACGAGCTCGGGCTGCGCTGGCCGGCGTCGGTGGCGCCGTTCGACGTGCACGTGGTGATCGCCAACAAGGACCCCGACGCCCGCGCCGGCGCCGAGGCGCTGGCCGCCGAACTGGACGGCCGCGGACTGGAGGTGCTGCTGGACGACCGGACGGCCTCACCCGGGGTCAAGTTCAAGGACGCCGAGCTGCTCGGCATGCCGTGGATCGTGGTGGTCGGCCGCGGCTGGGCCGACGGGACCGCCGAGCTGCGCAACCGGTTCACCGGTGAGACCCGCGAGATCCCCGTCGCCGGCGCCGCCGATGCGATCGCCGCAGCACTGGCGGAGTGCTGAACTACTCGCTGCCGCCGGGAAAGGCCTCGGTCACCGGCCACGCGCCCAGCACGGTGCGCCAGCGTGCCGCCATTACCGCGGTCTGGGTCAGGGCGTTGCCGGCGAAGGCGCGCTCCTGCTCGGAGTCGGTCTGCTCGAGTACCGCGCGCCATGCCACCGAGCAGTCGCTCTCCATCCGGATCGCCAGCTTCGCCGCGGTGTTCGGGGTGTTCACCACCATCGGCAGCTGGTAACCCAGCGCCGGAAGCGGCGCCTTGACAGAGCGGGCGTTCAGCAGCGCGATGGCGGCCTCGCGGCGGTCGCGGTGCTCGGCAACGGCTTTGGACACCAGTTCGTTGTCGTCGGGCATGATGTGCGCCGACACCATGCCGTAGCCGTAGATGGCGGCATGTTCGGCGACCACCGCGTCATACAGCGCCGCCGGGCCGTCCTCGCCTGGACGGTCGGGATCCGGTGTGGGCTCGCCCGACGACGTGGGCCCGGCTGGCGCGGTCATTTCGGCTTTCCGTCCGTGGGCAGTCCCACCGTGAACATCGCCGTGCAGGCTGCGGCGATCGACCCCATCAGCCCGGCGCGGTAGCCCGACAGCGTCGGCACGAGCTTGGCGGCGTCGTCAGCGGATTTCTTCAGCGCCGCCACGACGTCGCGCACCGAGGGGACGGGCTTTCCGGCCGGGGTCGGGGTGGCCGACGGGGTCTCGCTCGGTGTCGGCTCGCCGGCCGCGCGGGCCAACTCCTCGACCAGCGCGGTCGCGTGGCGGGCGCGCTGCGCGGCCACCTCGCTCAGCGCGGGCGACACCTCCGGTTTCGCGCCCCTGGCCGCGGCCGCCGCCAGCTCGCTGTCCTGACGCGCCGCGGCCAGCTGCGCCTCCAGCGGGTCGGGCTCCGGCGGCTTGGACGGTCCGCACGCCGCGGCGGCGGGCCCGACGACAGCCAGCGCCAGCAGCCCGCGGCCACCGTCGGCGAGCAGACGCCGACGGCTGATTCCGGGTACGGGGTCACCCGACTCCGGGGCGGCTGAATCTGGGTCGAGCACGCCAACATCCTGCCATTGCGGTCCCGGCGGCTGGCGTATCGTTGATACTCGGCCAGTACAACTCAAGATGAGGAGCTCGCCGTGACGCAGCGGACCCCGAGTTCTTCGCCGGGTTTGCCCTCGCCCGAGCAGGTGATCGAGCTACTCGAGGACGAGTTCGCGCGCGTCGGCTACGAGATCGACGGCGTGGTGATCGACACCCGCGCCAAGCCGCCGCGGGTGCGGGTGATCGCCGACGGCGACGTCCCGCTGGACCTCGACACGGTCTCGGAGTTGTCCCGCACCGCCTCGGTTCTGCTCGACCGCCTCGACGCACCGCCCTATCTGCTCGAGGTCAGTTCGCCCGGGGTGGACCGGCCGCTGACCGAGGAGAAGCACTTCCGGCGGGCCCGGACCCGATTGGTCGAGGTGTCGCTGAACGACGGCACCACCGTCACCGGACGGCTGGGGACGACCGCCGACGGCGTGGTCGAACTGGTGGTCCGCTCCCGCGGAACTCTCGAGGTCCGGCGGCTTCCGCTGGCCGATATCCGCAAAGCTGTTGTCCAGGTTGAGTTCTCGGCACCAAACGCCAAGGAACTGGAACTGGTCGGCGGCGCCGACCCGACGCACGGGGGTCCGACACATATGGAGGCCGGGATATGAACATCGACATGGCCGCACTGCACGCGATCGAGGTCGATCGCGGAATCTCCGTCGACGAACTGCTCGACACCATCTCCTCGGCGCTGCTGACCGCCTACCGCCACACCGAGGGACATCAGCCCGACGCGCGCATCGAGATCGACCGCAAGAGCGGCGCGGTGCAGGTGATCGCCCGGGAGACCGACGACGACGGCACCGTCGTCAACGAATGGGACGACACGCCGGAGGGCTTCGGCCGCGTCGCCGCCACCACCGCCCGTCAGGTGATGCTGCAGCGCTTCCGCGACGCCGAGAACGAACGGGTTTTCGGCGAGTTCTCCGCCCGGGAGGGCGACATCGTCGCCGGGGTGGTGCAGCGCGACGCCCGGGAGAACACCCGGGGCAATGTCGTCGTGCGGCTGGGCACCGAGACCAAGGGCTCAGAGGGCACCATTCGGCCCGCCGAGCAGGCCCCCGGCGAGAACTACACCCACGGCGACCGGCTGCGCTGCTATGTGGTCGGCGTCACCCGGGGCATGCGGGAACCGCGCATCGAGCTCTCCCGCACCCATCCCAATCTGGTCCGCAAGCTGTTCTCGCTGGAGGTGCCCGAGATCGCCGAGGGCTCGGTGGAGATCGTCGCGGTCGCCCGCGAGGCCGGCCACCGCTCCAAGATCGCGGTCCGGTCCAAGGTGCCCGGCCTCAATGCCAAGGGCGCCTGTATCGGCCCGATGGGTCAGCGGGTGCGCAACGTGATGAGCGAGCTGTCCGGCGAGAAGATCGACATCATCGACTACGACGACGACCCGGCCCGGTTCGTCGCCAACGCGCTGTCCCCGGCCAAGGTGGTGTCGGTGCAGGTGGTGGACGCCACCGCCCGCGCCGCCCGGGTGGTCGTCCCCGATTTCCAGCTGTCGCTGGCCATCGGCAAGGAGGGGCAGAACGCCCGGCTGGCCGCCAGGCTGACCGGCTGGCGGATCGACATCCGCAGCGACGCCGCGGCGCCGGAGGCCCAGGCCGACGCAGCCCCGGGCGCCGCCGGTGCACCGGTCCGCCGGCCTCCCGCCGCCCCCTAGCTCCGTAGCGGAAGGCTGGTTCTGGCCCCCGCCGCGGTGACGTAGACTGACCTGTGATCCAGCGCGAGACTTCGGCCGCTGACGCGCGCACCGCCCCGGTGCGGACGTGCATCGGATGCCGGAAGCGAGAGTTGGCCGTCGAACTGCTCCGGGTGGTGGCGGTGCCGACGGGGAACGGCCAGTTCGCCGTCACCGTTGACACCAAGGCCACACATCCGGGCCGGGGGGCCTGGTTGCACCCCGACGATCGGTGCCTTCAGGCGGCGATCCGGCGGCGGGCCTTCGGTCGAGCGCTGCGCATCGCCGGAACACCGGACACAGCCGCGGTGGTCGAGCATTTCACGATGCCCGCCCGCCCGGGAGAGAAACAGGTAGCGAAGAACATGAGCACACCGTGAAGTCCCGATGACCATGCGTCATAGCTAAACCCGAGGCGCGGCCCAACCACCGCTGTCGCCTCTAGAGATGGAGATGTAGTGGCAGGCAAGGCCCGCGTACACGAGTTGGCCAAGGAACTCGGTGTCACGAGCAAGGAAGTACTCGCCCGGCTGAGCGAACAGGGTGAGTTCGTCAAATCGGCGTCCTCGACGGTGGAAGCGCCCGTCGCGCGCCGTCTGCGGGAGTCCTTCGGCGGGGCGAAAGCGCCCGCCGCGGAGAAGGCGCCCGCGAAAGCCCCCGCGAAGAAGGCGGCCGCCAAAGCCGCCGCACCGGCCCCCGTCCCTGCTGCGCCGGTGGACGAGGTCCCCGCGGCTCCGGCCGCCCCGTCGGTCCCGCAACCGGCCGCCACCGCCGCCCAGGC
>JAPOHV010000166.1 GCA_029979305.1 Mycobacteriaceae bacterium
CAACCCGACCGGCCCGATCCACATCGGCGGCACCCGGTGGGCCGCCGTCGGCGATGCACTCGGTCGGCTGCTGAGCACCCAGGGCGCGCAGGTGGTGCGCGAGTACTACTTCAACGACCACGGCTGCCAGATCGACCGCTTCGTCAACTCGCTGATCGCCGCCGCCAAGGGGGAGCCCACCCCCGAAGACGGCTATGCCGGCGACTACATCGGCGACATCGCGGCCCAGGTGGTTGCCAAGACCCCCGGCGTGCTGGGCATGCCCGAGGCCGAGCAGCGCGAGACCTTCCGGTCGGTCGGAGTGGATCTGATGTTCGACCACATCAAGACCTCGCTGCACGAGTTCGGCACCGACTTCGACGTGTACACCCACGAGGACTCGATGCACAGCAGCGGCCGGGTGGATCAGGCGATCGAGAAGCTGCGCACCACCGGCGCCATCTACGAGAAGGACGGCGCAACCTGGTTGCGCACCACGGAATTCGGCGACGACAAGGACCGCGTGGTCATCAAGAGCGACGGCCAGCCGGCCTACATCGCCGGCGACCTCGCCTACTACCTCGACAAGCGCCGGCGCGGATTCGATCTGTGCATCTACATGCTCGGCGCCGACCACCACGGCTACATCGCCAGGCTCAAGGCCGCGGCCGCCGCCCTCGGCGACGACCCCGACACCGTCGAGGTGCTCATCGGCCAGATGGTCAACCTGGTGCGTGACGGAGCGCCGGTGCGGATGAGCAAGCGGGCCGGCACCGTGATCACCCTCGACGACCTCGTCGAGGCCATCGGCGTGGACGCCGCCCGATACGCGCTGACCCGCTCGTCGGTGGACACCCCCATCGACATCGACCTGGCGCTGTGGTCCTCGGCGTCGAACGAGAACCCGGTCTACTACGTGCAATACGCGCACGCAAGGCTGTGCGCGCTGGCCCGCAACGCCGCCGACCTCGGGCTGGCCCCCGACACCGCGCACCTCGACCTGCTCAGCCACGACAAAGAGGGCACGCTGATCCGCAACCTCGGCGAGTTTCCCCGGGTGCTGCAATCGGCGGCCGCGCTGCGCGAGCCCCACCGGGTGTGCCGCTATCTGGAGGACCTGGCCGGCGACTACCACCGGTTCTACGACTCCTGCCGGGTGTTGCCGCAGGGCGACGAGGAGGCCGGCGAGCTCAACCGTGCGCGGCTGGCGCTGTGCGAGGCCACCCGCCAGGTGATCGCCAACGGCCTGGACATTCTCGGTGTCAGCGCCCCGGAGCGGATGTGAACGTCCACCCGGCCGGTCCGCGGCACGCCGAGGAGATCCACCACGGGTCGGCGCCGCCGCCACCGCAGCGTGCCGCCGACGTTCTCGTGCTGGCCCCGAATGTGTGGCCGCGCAATCTCGTTCGGGACGACGACGGTGAAGTGCGGATCGCCGGCGTTGCGGTCACCGACCTGGCCGGCAGCTACGGAACGCCGCTGTTCGTCATCGACGAGGACGACTTCCGCAGCCGCTGCCGTGAGATGGCGGCGGCCTTCGGCGACGGGCATAACGTGCACTACGCGGCCAAGGCGTTCCTGTGCAGCGAGATCGCCCGCTGGGTTGCCGAGGAAGGACTCTCGCTCGACGTCGCCAGCGGGGGAGAACTCGCCATCGCTCTGCACGCCGGATTCCCTGCCGAGCGGATCGCCCTGCACGGTAACAACAAGTCGGTCGACGAACTCACCGCCGCGGTCAAGGCCGGTATCGGCTACGTGGTGGTCGACTCGATGACTGAGATCGACCGTCTCGACGCCGTCGCCGGTGAGGCCGGGGTGGTGCAGAACGTGATGGTGCGGGTCACCGTCGGCGTCGAGGCCCACACCCATGAATACATCGCCACAGCGCACGAGGATCAGAAGTTCGGCCTCTCGCTGGCCGCCGGGGAGGCGATGGAGGCGGTACGACGGGTCTTCGCCGCGGACAACCTGCGGCTGGTCGGGTTGCACAGTCACATCGGCTCGCAGATCTTCGACGTCGGCGGTTTCGAACTCGCCGCACGCCGGGTCATCGGACTGCTGCGCGAAATCGTCGCCGAGTTCGGCGTGGACAAGACAGCGCAGATAGCGACCGTCGACCTCGGCGGCGGTCTGGGTATCGCCTATGTGCCGCAGGATGATCCGCCGCCGGTGGCCGACCTGGCCGCCAAGCTGACGGCGATCGTGCAGGCCGAGTCGGCCGCGGTCGGGCTGCCCACCCCCAGGCTGGTGGTCGAACCCGGGCGGGCCATCGCCGGCCCGGGCACCGTCACGCTGTACTCGGTGGGCACGGTCAAGGACGTGGCTGTCAGCGGCACCTCGCAGCGCCGCTACATCAGCGTCGACGGCGGCATGAGCGACAACATCCGCACCTCGCTCTACGGTGCGAACTACGACGTGCGGCTGGTTTCGCGTTCCAGTTCGACCGCGCCGGTGCTGGCCCGTATCGTCGGAAAGCACTGCGAGAGCGGCGACATCGTGGTTCCCGACGCCTGGGTGCCCGCCGACGTCGCCCCCGGTGACCTGCTGGCCGTGGCCGCCACCGGGGCGTACTGCTACTCGATGTCGAGCCGGTACAACCTGATCGGCAGGCCGGCGGTGGTCGCGGTGCGCGACGGCCGTGCGCGACTGGTGCTGCGTCGGGAGACGGTCGACGATCTGCTGAGTCTGGAGGTGCGGTGACGAACGCGAGTACGGAGAAGCCGATCGGCGTGGCGGTGCTCGGGCTGGGCAATGTGGGCCGGGAGGTGGTGCGCATCATCGGCGAGAGCGCGGCCGACCTGGCCGCCCGCATCGGGGCGCCGCTGGAGCTGCGCGGTGTTGCCGTGCGCCGGCTCGACGGTGACCGGGGCGTGCCGGCGGGGCTGCTGACCGACAACGTCGAGGAACTGGTGTCGCGCCCGGACGTCGACATCGTCGTGGAGCTGATGGGTCCGGTCGAGCCGGCCCGCAAGGCCATCCTCACCGCGCTGGAGCACGGCAAGTCGGTGGTCACCGCCAACAAGGCGCTGCTGTCGCAGTCCACCGGTGAACTCGCCGAGGCGGCCGAACGCGCCCACGCCGACCTGTACTTCGAGGCCTCGGTGGCCGGGGCGATCCCGGTGATCCGCCCGCTCACCCAGTCGCTGGCGGGCGACACGGTGCTGCGGGTGGCGGGCATCGTCAACGGCACCACCAACTACATCCTGTCCGAAATGGCCTCCACCGGAGCCGATTACACGCACGCGCTGGCCGACGCCAGCGCGCTGGGCTACGCCGAGGCCGACCCGACCGCCGATGTGGAGGGCTACGACGCGGCGGCCAAGGCGGCCATTCTTGCCTCCATCGCGTTCCACACCCGGGTCACCGCCGACGACGTCTACCGCGAGGGCATCACCAAGGTCACCTCCGCCGACTTCGACGCCGCCCGGGCGCTGGGCTGCACCATCAAACTGCTCGCCATCTGCGAGCGGATCACCGTCGACGGCCAGGAGCGGGTGTCGGCCCGGGTCTATCCGGCCCTGGTGCCGCTGCAGCACCCGCTCGCCTCGGTCAGCGGAGCCTTCAACGCCGTCGTGGTCGAGGCGGCGGCGGCCGGCCGGCTGATGTTCTACGGCCAGGGCGCCGGCGGGGACCCCACCGCGTCGGCGGTGATGGGTGACGTGGTGATGGCGGCACGCAACCGGGTGCAGGGCGGCCGCGGGCCGCGCGAGTCGCGCTACGCGCAACTGCCGATCGCGCCGATCGGCATCATTCCCACCCGCTACTACGTGAGCATGACCGTCAAGGACCGTCCGGGCGTCCTCGCTTCGGTGGCAACCGAATTCGGCAAGCGCGAGGTCAGCATCGCCGAGGTGCGCCAGGAAGGTCTGGCCGCCGGCGGCGCCCGCATCGTCGTGGTCACCCACCGCGCCACCGACGCCGCGCTGTCTGAGACCGTCGCCGCGCTGGCCGGCCTCGACGTCGTCGACGAGGTCACCAGCGTGCTGCGGCTGGAAGGAACCGCCGAATGAGCGATCAGCGTCGTGCGCGAGGGCTCGCCGACTGCCGTGGCCGCGCCGGCTGCTCCTGGCCCGGCCTGATCGAGGCCTACCGCGACCGGTTGCCGGCCGCCGCCAACTGGACGGCCGTGACGCTGCTGGAGGGCGGCACCCCGCTGGTTCCCGCTCCCCGGCTGTCGGAGCGGACCGGCTGCCGGGTGCACCTGAAAGTCGAGGGTCTCAACCCGACCGGGTCGTTCAAGGACCGCGGCATGACGATGGCCGTCACCGAAGCGGTGGCCAACGGCAAGCAGGCGGTGCTGTGCGCCTCCACCGGGAACACCTCGGCCTCGGCGGCCGCCTACGCCGCCCGTGCGGGCATCACCTGCGCGGTTCTCATTCCGCAGGGCAAGATCGCGATGGGCAAGCTGGCGCAGGCGGTGATGCACGGCGCCAAGATCATTCAGATCGACGGCAACTTCGACGACTGTCTCGAACTGGCCCGCAAGCTCACTGCGGACTACCCGACCATCTCGCTGGTCAACAGCGTCAACCCGGTGCGCATCGAAGGCCAGAAGACGGCCGCCTTCGAGATCGTCGACGCCCTGGGCACCGCGCCGGACGTGCACGCGCTGCCGGTCGGCAACGCCGGCAACATCACGGCGTACTGGCGCGGCTACACCGAGTACCACCGCGACGGCATCAGCGACACCCTGCCCCGCATGCTCGGCACCCAGGCCGCCGGCGCCGCGCCGCTGGTGCTCGGGCACCCGGTGAGCAAGCCCGAGACGCTGGCCACCGCCATCCGGATCGGATCGCCGGCCTCCTGGGACGGCGCGATGGCGGCCCAGCAGGAGTCCGGCGGACGATTCCTGGCCGCCACCGACGAGGAACTGCTGGCGGCCTACCACCTGGTCGCCCACGACGAGGGGGTCTTCGTCGAACCCGCTTCGGCCGCCAGCGTCGCCGGACTGCTCAAGGCGGTCGATGACGGCTGGGTACGGCCGGGTTCGACGGTGGTGTGCACGGTCACCGGCCACGGCCTCAAGGACCCCGACACCGCACTGCGGGACATGCCGACGGTCACCCCGCTGCCCGTCGAGCCCGCCGCCGTGGTCGCCGCGCTGGGACTGGACTGAGGGCCGGGGCTGTGAGCATCGTGCTGCCCGCCGGTTTGACCGGCCGAGTGACGGTGGCGGCTTCCAGCGCCAACCTCGGTCCGGGCTTCGACAGCCTCGGCCTGGCATTGGCCATCTACGACGAGATCAGTGTCGAAACCACATCGGGCCCAACGGTTGTCGAGGTGCGGGGGGAGGGTGAGGGGCAGGTTCCATCCGGCCCCGACAATCTGGTGGCCGCAGCCATCCGGCGCGGACTGCAGGCCGCCGGTGCGCAGGCGCAGGGGCTGAAAGTGAACTGCCGCAATGCCATTCCCCACTCTCGCGGTCTGGGATCGTCGGCGGCTGCCGTCGTCGGGGGAATAGCGGCAGCCAATTCCCTTGTCGAACAAGCCGATCTGCAGACCCTCACCGATGCACAGCTGATCCAACTGTCAGGGGAATTCGAGGGTCATCCCGACAACGCCTCCGCCTCGGTCCTGGGAGGAGCGGTGGTCTCATGGACCGAGTCGCCGGAAGCCGAGGACGCCGGTGCGACCGGCTACTTCGCGGCGCCACTCCGGCTGCACCCGGCCATCCGGATCTTCGCCGGCATACCCGAGGTCCGCTCGTCCACCGCCGAGACCCGGGTGCTGCTGCCGGCCGAGGTCAGCCACCGGGCGGCGCGGTTCAACGTCAGCCGGGCGGCGTTGCTGGTGCTGGCCCTCACTGAACGCCCGGACCTGCTGATGGCCGCTACCGAGGACCTGCTGCACCAACCGCAGCGCGGCCCGGCCATGCCGGCTTCCGCGCAATACCTGCAGCTCATGCGCCGTCACGGCGTCGCCGCGGTGCTCTCCGGCGCAGGGCCGTCGGTGCTCGCGCTGACCGACGGGGCGGATCTGCCGGCCGGCGTGATCGGCTTCGCCCGGGAGCACGGGTTTGCCACCACCGAGGTCGCGGTGGGCGCCCCGGTGCGCTGGGGC
>JAPOHV010000157.1 GCA_029979305.1 Mycobacteriaceae bacterium
GGCCAGGCGCCCCGGCGCCGTTGAAGAATGCCACCCCGGTCGAGCGGGCCGGGTTGACCGAGGTGTTGGAGATCGGAATCGAGATCAGGTGGATCAGGGTCAGCGCCAGGCCGATCGACAGCCCTGCGAAGCCCTTCGGCGCGCGGTCGTCGGTGGAACCCAGGATCACCATCAGGAAGATGAAGGTCAGCAGCACCTCGGTGATCAACACCGCCATCATCGAATACCCGTGCGGTGAGTTCGCGCCGTAGCCGTTGGCCGCCATGTGGCTGATCGCGTTGAACTTCGCCCGGCCGTTGGCGACGGTCAGGATCGTGAACCCGGCGACCAGGCCGCCCAGAATCTGCACCAGCCAGTAGCCGGGCACCGCCGCCCACTCCACCCGCTTGGCCAGCGCGGCGCCGAGGGTCACCGCCGGGTTGAAGTGGCCGCCGGAGATGGTGCCGAAGGCGTAGACGCCGGTCAGCACGGTCAGGCCGAACGCCAGGGCGACCCCGAGATAGCCGATGCCGACGGAGTGGTCACCGGCCGGGTTGGCCGCGAACACGGCCGCGCCGCATCCGCCGAAGACCAGCCAGAACGTGCCGATGAACTCCGCAGTCAACCGGTGCGTCATCGTGGGGGCAGTCATCGGAACTCCTTTGCCATCGATCAGCGAATAGTGCAACCAGTAGCGTCGCACCCGGCGCGCTGGTTTTGCGCGGATTAGCCAGGACGGCGCCGCATGCCGCCGTCGAGATTGCATTTACGCCGGGATTTCGGCCGGAATCACTGCCTGGGTGCAATCTCGGCGCGATCACCTGGCAAATTCTCGGTCGTTCCCCGCTAATTCGCTCCGCCGGTGCGGGCCGCCAGACCCATCCGCATCCGGCGCCAAGCCCCGGCAGCCCCCACCGGCCCCCGCGAAGCAGCCGGTCGAAAAGTAGCCAGCATCGGAAATCACGGGATATCCGCAGATCCCGAAGAAATGAATTGACGCTGTTCAAACCGCCCGACATACTGTGCTGATGGCGGGGTCAAGCGGTGAGGACTGGGTTAGCGACAAGGAGCTGGTCGACGCCGTTCTGCGGGATCTGGACGAGGCTGCCGAGCGGTGGGAGGCCCTTGTCGCGGAGGCCGAGACGGTGACCTACAGCGTCGATATGGGCGACATCCAGGCCGTGGCCGACTCCGATGGCAAACTCGTCGACCTGCACCTGCACCCCAGTGTCACCACGCACTACACCCACGGTGAGCTGAGCGACCGGCTGAACCTGGCCTTCGCCGCGCTGCGGGCCGAGGTCGAGGACGACTACCGGGCCCGCTACGGCGGCGAGCTGCGATGACGGCCGGACCCGGGAGCCGACGGTGCCGCTGAACCTCTCCAACCGGGACCAGAACTCAGGGCACCTGTTCTACAACCGACGGTTACGCGCCGCCATCACCCGGTTCTCGGTGCGGATGAAGCACGACGACCGCAAGCAGCAGGCCGCGCTGGCGCTGTCGCTGGTCTTCGTCCTGCTGGGGTGCGCCTGGATGGCATTGCTGAACGTGATGAAGCCCGCCGGTCTGGTCGGCCAGTCCGCGATCGTCGGCAACCGCGACACCGGAGCGCTGTACGCCAGGATCGACGGCCGGCTCTACCCGGCGCTCAACCTCACCTCGGCCAGGCTGGCCATCGGCAGCGCCGCAACGCCCTCCTGGGTGAAGGCAGCCGAGATCGCCAAGTACCCCACCGGCCCGATGATCGGCATCCCCGGCGTTCCCGACGATCTCGCCGTCGCGGCCAACCCGGTCTCGGCCTGGACGGTCTGCGACACCGCACCGAAGCGGGGAAGCGGCGCCAAGGCCGTCGTTACGGCCATCGCCGGCGAGTTGTCCGGCGGCCGGGCCGAGCCGATGGCGTCCTCCCAGGCGCTGCTGGCCACCCATCGCGGTTCGACCTACCTGGTCTGGAACGGCAAACGCAGCCGTATCGACCCGGCGGACCGTTCGGTGACCTTCAACCTCGGACTGGACCCGGGCGTGACCCGTCCGGTGGAGATGTCCAACGCATTGTTCGACGCGATGCCGGCCACTGAACCCGTTGCGGTGCCTGCAATCCCGGAAGCGGGAACGCCGTCGCGGATGCTGCCCGGCTCGGTGGTCGGACGGGTGCTTCAAACCCGGGACGCCAACGGCGACGTCAGCGGCTTCTACGTTCTGCTGCCCAATGGTGTCCAGAAGATCACCGCCTTCGTCGCCGATCTGCTGCGGACGGCCGACAGCCAGGGGGTCACCGCCCCGCAGCTTGTCTCCCCGGACAAGCTCGTCGACATCCCGCAGGTCGAGGTCCTCGACGTCGGCTTCTACCCGACCGGCAAGCTGCAGTTCGTCGACACCGACGCCAACCCCGTCAGCTGCGTCGGCTGGGCCAAGGCGGCGGGCGACCCACAGGCCACTGTCAGCGTCCTCAGCGGCCGCGGACTGCCGGTTCCGCCCAGCCAGGACTCGCGCATCGTCGCACTGGTCCGCAACTCCCGTGATACGGACTCGGTGGAGGCCCAGCAGACGCTGATGCTCCCGGACGCGGCGAACTTCGTCGCGACCACCAGCGCCGCAGCGGCGTCGGACACCCGGGAGAGCCTGTACTGGGTGTCGCCCCAGGGTGTGCGGTACGGCATCGAGTGGGAGCAGAACACCCTGCAGGCGTTGGGAATTGACCCGGGTCGGGCAGTCCAGGCGCCGTGGCCGATCGTGCGGACATTTGCCGCGGGCCCGGTGATCAGCCGGGCCGGCGCGCTGCTGGCCCGAGACTCGATTGATCCGTCGGGCTCCGGTGCGCCGCTGCCACGGAATGGGGGATAGCAGTGTCCAAGCGTGGGTTCGTGCGGGGTCCCCGCAAGCCAGTCCCGACGGTGACACCGGTGCGTGTCATGGTCAGTCCGCCGCTGGCGCTGCCCGAACGCGAGCCGCGCAACATCCTGCTGATGATCGCCGCCCCGGCCCTGCTGGTCGGCATCCTCGGCACCCTGGTCGTCATGTACACCTCGGGCGTGCGCAGCCTGCAGTCCGGCTTCTTCCCACTGATCGGTCTGGTCGGCTTCGGCGCGCTGATGTTCAGCGGCAGGTTCGGCCGCGGCCGCCGGATCAGTTGGGGTGAACAGGAGAAGCAGCGCCGCAGCTATCTGAGACAGCTCGACGAGGACCGCGACGAGGTGCAGACCGCGGCCCAGCAGCAGCGGCGCAGCCAGTTGTTCGTGCACGGCGATCCGCACGGCCTCGACATCGTCATCGGCGGCCCGCGGATGTGGGAACGCCGCTGCGGCGACCCCGACTTCCTGGACGTAAGGCTGGGCATCGGCGTGCAGTCCGCCGGCGAGTCGGCCGTCTCGCTGCAGTGGCCGGAAGTGCCGGTCGGGGAGGAACTCGAACCGGTGACCGGCCGGGCGTTGCGCGATTTCATCCTGGAGCAGAGCAGGATTCGCGATATCGGCAAGGTGCTCAGCCTGCGTTCCCGGCCGGGCTTCAGCTTTGTCGGCGACGATATGCGCGAACTGCACGCGGTGATCCGGTCGATGCTGTGCTCGCTGGCCGTCTACCACAGTCCCGGCGACGTCAAGCTGATGGTGGTCACCCGCAATCCGGAGCAGTGGTCCTGGCTGGTCTGGCTGCCGCACAACCACCACGACGAGATGTTCGACGCCTGCGGGCTGCGCCGATTGGTGTTCACCTCCCCGGGCGAGCTGGAGGAGGCGCTCGACGCGGAGTTGCACCGCAAGGGCCGCGGGCCCTGGGCGCCGCCCAGCGGTTCAAGTCCCACCACGACGCTCTCGCCGATGGAATCCACCACCACCGGGTTGGGGCCGCACTGGGTCATCGTCGACGACAACGTCGGCACCCCGGAGCAATGGGAAGCGGTCACCGGCCAGAAGGGCATGGCGGGTATCACCGTGCTGCGGCTGGCGACCCGGCCGGGCGAGGGTGTCGGATTCAACGGGCCCGACGAGCGATTCGAGGTCCGCGAGGGCCGGCTACGCCACCGCGACGCGTTCTACGCCGTCGCCGACATGCTCGCCGAGAGCACCGCCGACCGGTACGCCAGGTCGCTGGCGCGCTGGTCGCCGACCGCTCCCGGAGAGCTCTCCGACACCGAGAGTCAGGGCGGGGAACTGTTGCGGGCGTTGGGAATAACCGACCCCCGCAATCTCGACGTCGACCGGCTCTGGTCGGACAGCCGCGGGCGCGGCGACCAGGGCTGGGCGCGGATCCCGGTGGGGGTCAAGCCGGGCGGTGACCTGCAGCACGTGATCCTGCGGGCCAAGGACTTCGGCGGCTACGGATTCCACTCGGTGGTGATCGGAACGTCCGGTTCGGGTAAGTCGGAGTACTTCCTGGCGCTGTGCAACGGCATCGCGCTCACCCACTCCCCGGAGAGCTTCATCGTCATCTTCGTCGACATGAAGTTCGAGTCGGCCGCGCAGGACCTCGAGGGACTGCCGCATGTGGCCGGGTCGCTGTCCAACCTCGGCAAGGACGACCGCCATCTGGCCGAGCGGATGCGAAAGGCCGTCGACGGCGAAATGGCCCGGCGCTACGCGCTTTTCAAGGAGGCGGGCGCCCGCGACGCCAACGAGTACGAGGAGATGCGGCTGGCCGGCCGCGATCTTGAACCCGTTCCGATCCTGCTGGTGATCATCGACGAGTACCTGGAGCTCTTCCACCACCACCCCGAGTGGATCGACCTCGTCATCCACATCGGCCAGGAGGGCCGCGGCTGCAACGTCTTCTTCACCCTCGGCGGCCAGCGGCTGGACCTGTCGTCGCTGAGCAAGGCGAAGAGCAACATCGCCTTCCGTGTCGCACTGCGCGCCGAGACCGCCGAGGATTCGCGGGACGTCATCGGCAGCGACGCCGCCCTGCACCTGCCCTCGAAGGAGAACGGCTACGGCCTGCTGAAGATCGGCCCGCGGGAGCTCGAGCAGTTCAGGTGCTTCTACGTGTCGGCCCCGTTCGTGGTGCCGAAGAAAGTTGCCGGGACCGACCGGACGGTGTCGGTCAGCTTCACCCAGCCGCGCTCGCTGACCTGGGAGTACCAGCCGCTCAGCGCGCCGGACAGCGCAGCGCTCGAGGTGGCCGACGAACCCGAGCAGCCTGACGAATTCCTCTACCACGCAGACGGATTCAAGCGGAAGAAGCTCCTCGACGTCATCCGCGAGTCGCTGGTGTCGCATCCGGCCCGACCGCCGCACCGGATTTGGCTGCCGCCACTGGAGGTCAGCGCGACCGCCGACGAACTTGTGGGACTCTGGCGCGGCAAACCGTGGTGGGAGGACTACGGCCGCAACCCGGGCCTGGTGTTCCCGGTCGGCATCGAGGACTTCCCCGAGGAGCACGCGCAACGGGTGCACGTGATCGACGCCGAGATGGACAACGTGATGGTCGTGGCGACAGCGCAGCGCGGGAAGTCGACCACGCTGATGACGATGATCACCTCGGCTGCGCTGATGTACTCCCCGGAGCGGATCACCTTCTTCTGCCTGGGTGCATCGCTTCACCCGGTGCAGGACTACCCCCACGTCGCGGGCGTTGCGAGCATCACCGACGTCGAGGGCGTCTCCCGCACCATCGCGACGGTCGAGGGGGTGATCCGCGCCCGGGAGGCGTCCTTCAAGCGCTACCAGATCGACGTCGCGGAGTTCCGGGAGCGCCGCTTCGGCCCGATGGCCGGCGCACCCACCGACCCGCAGGACAAGTTCGGCGACGTGTTCCTGGTGATCGACAACTTCGGTGACCTCTACGAGAAGGACAGCGGCCTGGGCGAGCGGGCCATTGCCGTTGCACGCCAGGGCCTTTCCTACGGCGTGCACGTGATGACCAGCGCCAGCGGCTGGCTCATCGGCCAGAAGCAGGCCCTGCTGAACGTGGCCAACGCCCGGATCCAACTGCGGCTGAGCAACCCCGACGAATCCCAGATGGGCACCGGGATGGAGCACCGCCGGGCGGCGCGTCAGACACTGGACCGTCCCGGCTTCGGCCTCACCCGAACCGGCCACGAACTTCTCATCGGGCTACCCGAGATCACCGCGCCGGACGGCGGCAGGGCGGCCACCCGGCAGGTCGGCGCGCTCATCGCCGCCCGGACCGGGGCGGCCAGGGTGGAGCGGCTGGCACGGCTGCCCGAGCGGATCGCGTTGCGCGACATCATCGGCGCCCACGCGGCGACCGGGGCGGCCGACGACGGCTTCAGCATCCCGTTCGCGATCGGGGAGAGCGCGCTGCAGCCGGTGGCACTGCCCACCCGGACGGTGCCCAACCTGCTGGTGGTCGGCCGGCAGGGTTGCGGCAAGACCAGCACGCTGACGGCGATCGGGCAGGCCATCACCGCCCGGTTGTCCCCGGAGCAGGCGCAGATCACCATCATCGACCCCAAGACCAGTCTGATCGGTGCGATCCCGGACACCAACGTCCGGGCCTACGCCTACACCGCCGAGGACGTCGACCGGGTGCTGGGCGAGATCGCCACGCTGATGGCCGACCGGCTGCCGCCGTCCGGACTGACC
>JAPOHV010000200.1 GCA_029979305.1 Mycobacteriaceae bacterium
ATTGCTGTACAACATGATTCGCACGCTGCGCTACCGAATGACCGCAGTGGTGGTCGACGAGGCCGGAATGTCGACAGTCGAGTATGCGATCGGTACCATCGCCGCCGCCGCCTTCGGGGCCATTCTCTACAGCGTCGTGACCGGCGACTCGATCGTCGGCGCGTTGACCAACATCATCAACCGGGCGCTGTCGACCCGGGTCTAGGCGATGCCGGATTCGGCACGGTGGAGGCCGCGCTGGCCATCGCGAGCCTGGTCACCGCCACGCTGCTCTGCCTCGCCGGTCTCACCGCGGTCGCGATGCAGGTGCGCTGCACGGATGCGGCCCGCGAAGCTGCCAGGCTGGCTGCGCGCGGCGGCGACCCCCGCGCCGCCGCCGCAGCCGGTCTGGCTCCCGGCGGGGCAGCTGTTGAATTACGACGGGACGGCGGCTACGTCATCGCGCGGATCAGTGCCCGCTCGCCGGTGCTGCCCGGCGTGGTCATCGTCGGACAGGCCGTCGCGGCTGCCGAACCCGGCCAGTGACGCATCCGGCCGGTGACGATCGCGGGGCTGCGACGGTCCTGGCGGCCGTCCTGGTGGCGGCCATCGCGGCGGTCACCACCGGCGGGATCTGGCTCGGAGCTGCGGTGCTGGCCCGCCATCGCGCTCAAGCGGCGGCAGACCTGGCCGCGTTGGCCGCAGCCGCGGGTCTGCCGGCCGGGGTCCAGGCGGCGTGTGAGCAGGCCCGCGGGCTTACGGCCGCGATGGCCGCCAGAATGCGAGGCTGCGACGTGGCCGGGCTCGATGTCACCGTGACGGTGACGGTCGACACCGGGCTCTCACTCGGCGGCGAGGCCTGGGCCGCCTCGCGGGCCGGGCCGGCCGGACGGCGTTAGGCCTGCGCGACGGGCTCGAGGCCGGCGTCGGCAAGCTCCACCTCGGTGGGCAACCGGAAGGTTGCGAGTCCGCCGTAGACGCCGTCCTCGAGTTCGACCTTGGCGACGCTGACGTGCAGCGGCACCCACCCGCCGTCGTTGCCCGGCAGGCGCAGCACCGCGCTGGTCGCACCGGTCTCGAGTTCCGCGGTCATCCGTGCGCCGTAGTTATCCTCGTCCGCCGGATGGATCTTCACCTGCCCGTGCCAGTTGAAGTAGGGGCACGGATCGTCGATCCACTTCAGCAGCGTCCGGGTCTTGAGGTCCGCGATCACCCGGTAGGACCCCTCCTGGGAGAGGCCGTTGAGAATCCGGTGGGCCAGATTCTCCGGGGTCAGCGCGACGTCGCTGACCTCCTCGACCAGATTCATGGCGCGTGCGATCAGATGTTCGGTGCCGTCGTCACTGTTCTCCATCAGAGTGCGCGCGCACCAGCCCACTCTACGGAAGCCGCCGAGTTTGTCACTGAAATCCCATGTCGCGCAATAGGTCCTGTCGGGTGCGACGTCGATCGCCCATGAGAGTGCCTTGGACTCGTCGCGGTTGAGGCTGCGACTGGGGATGTCCTCGACGAACGCCCGGCCGGTCAGCGCCTCGTGTTCGGGATCCATGCCGGCATTGACCAGGTACTCCACCGTGGCGGTGCCTTCACCCAGGGTCATGTCCCACACCAGCGGACCCGGCACCGGGCGTTCCGGCGGCTCGTCGTCGGTGGGGCCGCACCAGACGTGCACGCCGTGGATGCGGCCGTCGGACATCTGTACCGGCTCGGTGCGGATGACCCTTTTGTTCTTCGGAGTGATGCTCGCCAGCGAGTTGCCGGTGCCGACCGTCTCGGCGATCGCCGTCTGGATCGCGGCCAGGCTGGGATTGCGGCGCAGAAACACCGCCAACGGGACGAAGTTCTTCATCTGCCGGCCCTGAGCAACGACGACCGGTTGGTCGCCGAGTGTCTCCACCAGCAGCCATTCCTGCGTCATGAGCCCAGCTTAACGGCGTACCCGGCTGCTACGGCCGCTGGGTGATCAGCGAAATCTTCAAGGTGGAACGGGGCTCCTCGCTGCTGATGCGACCACTGGTCGGCTTACCGTTGCGGCTGCCGAGCATGACGGCGTAGATTCAGCGCTATCCGGCTTTCGGATCTGACGAGCGGCTTGCGATGTCCGAGCGCTCGTCCAAAGCGGCGATCTTCGGCCGCTCCGCCTCAAGCAGTGGGGCCTGCCAGACGAGTTGCGCTACGCCTGATCGCGGCCGTCGACCGTTTCGAGGGGTCGGTCGGCGGTTGCGGACTGCGGATCACGCGGCAGCCTGGCAAGGACAGTCTGCAGTACCCGCACGGCCCCCGGCTTGTCCAGCGGATCGTTCCCGTTGCCGCATTTCGGCGACTGGACGCAGGAGGGGCAGCCGTGCGGGCACTCGCATGCGTCGATCGCCTCGAGGGTCGCCTGCAGCCAGGTGCTCGCCAACCGGTAGCCGCGTTCAGCGAAACCGGCGCCGCCGGGGTGGCCGTCGTAGACGAAGACAGTGGGCAGGCCGTCCTCTCCGACGGCTGTCGACAGGCCACCGATGTCACCGCGATCGCAACTGGCGACCAGCGGCAACAAACCGATGGCGGCGTGTTCGGCTGCGTGCAGTGATCCCGGAATGCTCTGTGGGTCAATGCCATTCGCTTCCAGTTCCTCAGGAGTGACGGTATACATCACCGCCGTAGTCGGCAGTGTCCGCCGCGGGCTGTCGAGTTCGACGAAGTCGATCACCTCCCCGGATGCGGCCCGTCGCAGATATCCGGTGACCTGACGGGTGACCGACACCGGCACCAGGCCGAGCGTCACCGGACCGTAGTCCGACCGTTCGCCCGCCCCGGTAACGGTGATGTCGGTGATCTCCCGGGCGTACGTCGAGTAACCCGGGTCCTCGGCGTGGACGAACGCGATTCCGCTGTCGAGGTCCAGCGAATCGACCAGGTAGGTCTCACCCCGGTGCAGATACACCGCCCCGGGGTGCACGGTGGCCGGCGCCTGGCCTGCCTCGGTGTTGCCCAGTAGCCGGCCGGTGCCGGCCTCGACGATGGCGACCTGGCCGCCGGCGCCGCCGCGGATGTCTACCCGGTCGTGCGGATCCGGTCCGGGCACCGGGAACCACCGGCTGTCGCCGGTTTCCGATCTGCGCAGTCGCAGCAGGCCGTCCTCCACCAGGGCCGCGGCCACCGCCCGGGCCCGCCAGCTGTCCAGTTCGGCTTCCGTCAACGGCATCTCGGCGGCCGCACACAACAACTGCGGGCCCATCACATAGGGGTTGGAGGGGTCGGTCACCACCCGCTCCACCGGTTTTCCGAGTAGTGCCGACGGGTGGTGCACCAGGTAGGTGTCGAGCGGGTCGTCGCGGGCCACCAGCACCACCAGCGCCCCCTGTCCACGACGTCCGCAGCGGCCGGCCTGCTGCCAGAAGGAGGCCACCGTCCCGGGGAAACCGGCCAGCACCACGGCGTCCAGTCCGGAGATGTCGATGCCCAGTTCCAGCGCATTGGTGGCGGCCAGTCCGCGCAACCTGCCGTCGGTCAGCGCCTGCTCGAGGGCCCGGCGATCCTCGGCCAGGTAGCCGGCCCGGTAGGAGGCCACCGTGTCGCGCAGTCCCGGTGCGATGTCCTCCAGCCGGGACCTGGCGCCCAGGGCGGTCAACTCCGCGCTGCGCCGGGACCGGACGAAGGTCAGCGTCCGCGCTCCCTCCGCCACCAGATCGGCCATCATCCGGGCGGCCTCGGCCCCGGCCGAGCGCCGAACCGGGGCCCCGTTCTCGCCGGTGAGGTCATGGCGCAGTTCAGGCTCCCACAGCGCGATGGTGCGCGCGCCCTGCGGGGAGCCGTCCCGGGTGACCTCGGCGACCGGGCGTCCTATGAGGTCGGAGGCGGTGTCGCCGGGGGCCGCGGTGGTGGCGCTGGCGAAGATGACCGTCGGGCCGCCGCCCCCTCCGTAGCGTTGGCATAGCCGCAGTAGCCGACGCAGGACCATCGCGACATGGGAGCCGAAAATTCCCCGGTAGTAATGACATTCGTCCACCACCACATAGCGCAGGCCTCGCAGGAACACCGCCCAGCGGGCGTGATTACGCAGCATCGACAGGTGGATCATGTCCGGGTTGGAGAACAGCCAGCGGGAACGCTCCCGCGCGAACCGGCGGATCTCGGCGCCGGCGTCGCCGTCGTAGGCGGTGGGGGCGACGTCCCGCAGCACTGGGGCCGCGGCTGTCAGGGAGTAGGCGGTTCGAAGCTGGTCGTGGCCAAGTGCCTTGGTCGGCGAGAGATACAGCGCCCGCGCCTGGGGGTCGGTGGCGAGCCGATCCAGGATCGGCAACTGGGAGGCCAGTGACTTGCCCGATGCGGTCCCGGTGCTAACCACCACGTCGCTGCCGGCGTGTGCCAGGTCGGCAGCCTCGACCTGGTGTGACCACGGCGCGGTGATG
>JAPOHV010000139.1 GCA_029979305.1 Mycobacteriaceae bacterium
CTACGGGCTGCCGTCGAAGTTCGCCGCCCGCGACGGCTCCAACCTGGACATGGCCGTCATCCCCGAGCACCTGGCCCACCGGGGACTCGGGCTGCACAACGACCTGCAGGACGAGTCCTCGATCGTCGGGAACTTCCCCCAGGTGATCATGATGGACCGGTTCGGCACCGCGGCGCAGCAGGCCGAGTGGATCGAAGCCATGCTGGCCGGCACCCGGTCGATGGCCTTCGGCCTCACCGAACCCGACCACGGCAGCGACGCCACCTGGCTGGAGACCACCGCGGTTGCCGATGGCGACGGCTGGGTGATCAACGGCTCCAAGCGGTGGAACACCGGGGTGCACCGCGCCACCCACGACCTGGTGTTCGCCCGCACCTCCGGTGAGCCCGGCCAGGCGCTGGGCATCACCGCGTTCCTGGTGCCCTGCGACGCCGACGGCTTCGAGGTTCCGTACTACTGGTGGACCTTCAACATGCCCAGCGACCACGGCGAGGTGGTGCTGCGCGACGTCCGGGTGCCGGCCGGGGCGGTGCTGGGCGAGGTCGACCGCGGGCTCGAGGTGGCCCAGACCTTCCTGCACGAGAACCGGATTCGTCAGGCGGCCAGCAGCCTGGGGGCGGCGCAGTACTGCATCGACCGCGCGGTGGACTACGCGGGAAAGCGCGTCACCTTCGGCAAGCCGCTGGCGGTCAACCAGGCCGTGCAGTGGCCGCTGGTGGAGTTGCAGACCGAGGCGCAGATGGTGCGACTGCTGGTGTACTACGCGGCCTGGGAACTGGACCGCAACCATCACCTGGAGGTGTCGGACAAGGTGTCGATGGCCAACTACCGCGCCAACCGGCTGGTGTGCGAGGCCGCCGACCGGGCCATGCAGATCCACGGCGGTATCGGCTACAGCCGCCACGAGCCGTTCGAGCACATCTACCGCCACCACCGCCGCTACCGGATCACCGAGGGTGCCGAGGAGATCCAGATGCGGCGGGTGGCCCAGCGCATGTTCGCCTTCGGCCGTAAGTGATCGAGAAACTCGCGGGTGTTCTGCGGCCGATTCTCGGCGATGACGTGGTCGTCGAGAATCTGCACACGCTCACCGGCGGCGCCAGCAGAACCACCTACTGCTTCGACGCCGTCACCACAGCGGGGCGCCGCCGGCTGATCTTGCGCTCCGCCCCGGTGGATAACCGCTTCGCCGGAATGGAACTCGAAGCGGCCGTGCAGGAAGCAGCCGCCGAAGCCGGGGCTCCCGTTCCGCATATCGTCGTTGCCTCAAATTCCGCTGCTGCACTGGGCAATCCATTCCTGATCTGCGATGAAGTCGTCGGTGAGACCATCGTCCGGCGCATCCAGCGCAGCCTCGATGACAACGGTCGGGCGGCGCTACTGGAGCAGTGCGCGCAGGCACTGGCTGCCATCCACCGGGCACGGACCGACGCGGCCGGCCTCGTCGAACGCGACGAATTCACCGAATGGCGCCAGCGACTCGACGAGTTGGGCGACACCACGGCGACATTCGAGTGGGCATTTCGCTGGCTGGCGGCCAACCGTCCGGCACCGTCGGCGATCCGACTGGTGCACGGCGACTTCCGGATGGGCAACCTGATCGCCAACGGGTCAACCCTGGCGGCGGTCCTGGACTGGGAAGCCGTCCATATCGGCGAGGTCTACGAGGACCTGGCGTGGTTCTGCGTGCGGGCCTGGCGGTTCGGCGCGCCTGCGACCATGGCCGCTGGCGGACTCGGCGGCATCGACGAATTCATCACCGCCTACGAACGTGCCGGCGGACCCCCCGTCGACCGGGCCGCACTGCGGTGGTGGCAGGTTTTGGGCACGCTGAAATGGGGCATCATCTGCCGCTACCAGGCCGAGCGGCACCTGTCCGGGCAGACCCCCTCGGTGGAACTGGCAGCCATCGGACGACGGGTGTGCGAGAACGAGTGGGACATCCTCGATCTGCTGGCGCCGGGAGAGGGCCGACCGGCCGAACCGCGGGGCGGCGCGGGCCCCGCGACCGGGCTGCAGGGGCGCCCCACCGCCGCCGAACTGGTCGCCGCCGTCGCGGATTTCCTGCAGAACGAGGTCCGGGCCACCACCCATGGCGCGGTCAACTTCCACGCGCTGGTCGCCGCCAACGCGCTGCGCATCGTCGAACGCGAACTGCTCGACCAGACCGCGGCCGACACCATCGCCACGCTGCGCGAACTGGGGTATCCCGACGAGGCGGAGCTGTCGGCGGCCATCCGCGCGGGCGAACTGGACGACCGCGGCCCGCAGCTGCTGGCCTGCCTGCGCACGGTCGTCGGCCACCGCTTAGCGATTTCTCATCCGGGGTATTCGGACTAGGTAACTGCCCGGACCCCGAAAGGGACCGTTCGCACACTTCAGTGGTGACTTTGGTCCTCTGCGGATTCTTTGCAATAAACCTGAGTTTTTCGTTAGAGTGGCGTCAGTGGCCGGACTTCGGTCGCGGATAGAACACAAAGGGGATGGTTCAAGATGAAGTGGAAAGTTGCAGCCGCAGTCGTGGCCACCGCAGCCGTCGTCTCGGCGCCGATGGCCGACGCCAAGCCGGGCAACGGCAACGGCAAGAAGCCGGTCAGCCCGCCGGGACAGACCATCTCGGCGATCGCCAAGAGCGGTGGCGGCGCGGCCGGCGTGCTGGGAGCGCTGGCAGGCCTGAAGCCGAACAACAAGGGCCTGCAGAACGCCCTCAAGAACGTGACGAAGCCGAAGCCGACCCCGACGCCAACCCCGACGCCGACGCCCCCCCCGACGCCGACGCCGGATCCCACGCCGACGCCGACCGAGACCCCGGCGCCCTAGTCCCCTCATCGAGACTGCATTCAGGTCGCGATTTCGACGGAAATAGCGGCCTGAATGCAATCTCGGCGCAAAGGTTGGCCCATGACTGACCTCAACGCCGTCGCCGATGCGATGTTCGGCGCCATCGAACGGGGCGACCTGGCGGGCCTGGAAGCCCTCTGGACGGATGACGCCGTCGTCTGGCGTCTGGGCGGCGGCCGCGAACGTGACAAGCCACGCGCCCTGAAGGTGATCGAGTGGTTCGTCGACGCCACCTCCGAGCGCCGCTACGAAGTCCTCGACCGGCAGGTCTTCGACGGCGGCTTCGTCCAGCAGCACAACGTCCACGCCCGCGACCGGGCCGGGGAGCCGCTGACCTTCCGGGCCTGCCTGGTGGTCAAGGTCGCACCAGACGGCCGGGTTCGCCGCATCGACGAGTACCTCGATCCGGCCGACCTGGCGCCGCTGACCACGGGATAGCGCACCCCCGCAGGCCGCTGCGCCTACCATCGGCTGGCATGACACTGCAGAGCCTGCTGACCGATCCCGCGCTGGCTGGGACGTGGACGCTCGAGCCGGAGCGGTCCTCGGTGCGGTTCACCAGCCGGACGCTGTGGGGTCTGATCCCCGTCAACGGCCGGTTCACCGGTCTGAGCGGCGAGGGCACGATCACTCCGGAGAACGGCCTGACCGGGCGGCTGGTGATCCGGGCCGACACCGTGCGCACCGGCATCGGCATGCGGGACCGACATCTGCGCGCCGCCGACTTCTTCGACGCCGCCAACCACCCCGACATCGTCGTCAACGTGACCGCCACACCGTCGTCCGGCCAGCTCGAGGCGACCCTGACGATCCGCGGCACCACGCTGGCCGCGCCGATGCGGGCGTCGCTGGAACGTCAGGGCGCCGACTGCCTGCTGATCACCGCCCGCGGCGAGATCGACCGCACCCGCTGGGGTGTCAGCGGCAACATCCTGCGGATGATGCCGCCCGACACCGCGCTGGCCGTCGACGCGGTCTTCGTCCGCTGAGCATCGAATAGCATCGCCACCGTGACCGGCCCGCTGCGCGTCCTCAACTACAGCAGCAACTCCCGCACCCGCGAGCAGGTGAGGCTGGCACTGGGCACCCGCATCCACCCCGAGCTGCCCGAACTGGACTACACCGACGTCGCGACCGGACCGATGGTCATCACGCTGATGGACGCCGGCGGCTTCGACCTGGTGATCCTCGACGGCGAGGCCTCCCCGGTCGGCGGGCTGGGGATAGCCAAGCAACTCAAGGACGAGATCGCCGACTGCCCGCCGATCCTGGTGCTCACCGGCCGCGCCGACGACGCCTGGCTGGCCAGCTGGTCGCGGGCCGAAGCCGCCGTTCCGCACCCGCTCGACCCGATTGCGCTGGGCGACGCGGCCGTGCGCCTGCTGCGTTCGCCGGTCCGGTAGCCCCCGGCTACGCTGTGGCTGAACTCACAGCGGCGATCGACCGAGGAGCGCGACCCCGATGAGCCTGTACACCCCGATCCTGGTGTTGGGGGCCATCGCTGCGGCGTTCGCGGTGGTGTCGGTGGTGGTGGCGCTGGTCGTCGGGCCGCGGCGGTACAACCGGGCCAAACTGGGGGCCTACGAGTGCGGGATCGAGCCGATGGCCGCCGAGACCGGCCAGCGCTTCCCGATCAAGTACTACCTGACCGCGATGCTGTTCATCGTCTTCGACATCGAGATCGTCTTCCTCTACCCGTGGGCGGTGTCGTTCGACCGGCTCGGCACCTTCGCCCTGGTCGAGATGGCGATCTTCATGGCGACCGTGTTCGTCGCGTACGCCTACGTGTGGCGCCGGGGCGGCCTCGAGTGGGATTAGGACCGGGGGAACAGGGGTGGGTCTAGAAGAATCGCTACCGGGCGGGATCCTGCTGTCCACGGTGGAGAAGGTGGCCGGCTTCGTCCGGGCCGGCTCGCTGTGGCCGGCGACCTTCGGATTGGCCTGCTGCGCAATCGAAATGATGGCGACGGCGGGTCCGCGCTTCGATATCGCGCGGTTCGGCATGGAGCGGTTCTCCGCCACCCCGCGCCAGGCCGACCTGATGATCGTGGCGGGCCGGGTCAGCCAGAAGATGGCCCCGGTGCTGCGCCAGGTCTACGACCAGATGGCCGAGCCCAAATGGGTGCTGGCCATGGGTGTGTGCGCCTCCAGTGGCGGGATGTTCAACAACTACGCCGTGGTGCAGGGCGTCGACCACGTCGTACCGGTGGACATCTACCTGCCCGGCTGCCCGCCGCGGCCGGAGATGCTGCTGAACGCGATCCTGGCGCTGCACGCGAAGATCTCCGAGATGCCGTTGGGAGTTCACCGCGCCGAGGCGATCGCCGCCGCCGAGCAGGCCGCGCTGGCCTCCCAGCCGACCATCGAGATCAAAGGCCTGCTGCGATGAGCGAGCAGAGTCCCCCCGACGGTCGCGCTGGCGCGACGCTCGACGCCGACGGCCGCGCTGGCGCGACGCTCGACGCCGATCGCGAACAGATCGGCGTGCGCCGCGGCATGTTCGGCGGCAGCGGCACCGGCGACACCTCCGGCTACGGGCGGCTGGTCCGCCGCATCGAACTGCCGGGCAGCACACCGCGCCCCTACGGCGGCTACTTCGACGACGTCGTCGACCGGCTGGCCGCCGTGCTCGGGGCCGGGACCTTCGACGCCGCCGTCGAGCGGGTGGTGGTGCACCGGGACCAGCTGACGCTGGACATCCGTCGCGAGCACCTGGTCGCGGTGGCCGCCGCGCTGCGCGACGACGAGCAGCTGCGTTTCGAATTGTGTTGCGGCGTCTCGGGTGTGCACTATCCCGACGACGCCGGCCGGGAGTTGCACGCCTTCTACCCGCTGATGTCGATCACCCACAACCGCCGGATCAATCTGGAGGTGGCCTGCCCCGACGACGATCCGCACATCCCGTCGCTGTTCGGGGTGTATCCGACTTGCGACTGGCACGAACGCGAGACCTACGACTTCTTCGGCATCCTCTTCGACGGCCACCCGGGCCTGACCCGTATCGAGATGCCCGACGACTGGGTGGGCCATCCGCAGCGCAAGGACTATCCGCTGGGCGGGGTTCCGGTGGAGTTCCAGGGCGCCCAGATCCCGCCGCCGGACCAGCGCAGGTCCTACCGGTGAGCGTCGACGAACCGGTGGTCGTGCTCGGCGGCCAGGACTGGGACGAGATCGTCAACGCCGCCCGGGCCGGCGAAGCCGGCGAACGCATCGTGGTCAACATGGGACCGCAGCACCCGTCCACCCACGGGGTGCTGCGGCTGATCCTGGAGATCGAGGGCGAGACGGTGGTCGAGGCCCGTTGCGGCATCGGCTATCTGCACACCGGCATCGAGAAGAACCTGGAGTACCGCACCTGGACCCAGGGTGTGACCTTCGTGACCCGGATGGACTACCTGTCGCCGTTCTTCAACGAGACCGCCTACTGCCTCGGGGTGGAGCGGCTGCTGGGCATCACCGACGACATCCCGGAGCGCGCCTCGGTGATCCGGGTGATGCTCATGGAGTTCAACCGGATCTCCTCGCACCTGGTGGCGCTGGCCACCGGCGGGATGGAACTGGGCGCGATGACGCCGATGTTCTTCGGGTTCCGGGAACGCGAGCTGATCCTGACGCTGTTCGAGGCGATCACCGGCCTGCGGATGAACAACGCCTACGTCCGCCCGGGCGGGCTGGCCGCCGACCTGCCTGATGACGGGCCGGCGCGGGTGGCCGAACTGCTCAAGATCCTGCCCGGCCGGCTTCACGAGCTGGAGTCCCTGCTCACCGAGAGCTACATCTGGAAGGCCCGCACCCAGGGCATCGGCTACCTCGACCTCACCGGCTGCATGGCGCTCGGGGTCACCGGCCCGGTGCTGCGCTCCACCGGCCTGCCGCACGACCTCCGCAAGGCAGCGCCCTATTGCGGTTACGAGACTTACGATTTCGACGTCGTCACGGCCGACACCGCCGACTGCTACGGCCGCTACCTGATCCGGGTCGGGGAGATGCACGAGTCGCTGAAGATCATCGCCCAGTGCCTGCAGCGCCTGGATGCCATCGGCCCGGGCCCGGTGATGGTCGAGGACAAGAAGCTGGCCTGGCCGGCGGATCTGAAGATCGGACCGGACGGGCTGGGCAACTCGCCGGAGCACATCGCGCGGATCATGGGCACGTCCATGGAAGGCCTGATCCACCACTTCAAGATCGTCACCGAGGGGTTCCGGGTGCCGGCCGGGCAGGTCTACAGCGCGGTGGAGTCGCCGCGCGGCGAGCTCGGGGTGCACATGGTGTCCGACGGCGGCACCCGGCCCTACCGGGTGCACTACCGGGACCCCAGCTTCACGAATCTGCAAGCGGTGGCGGCGATGTGCGAAGGCGGCATGGTTGCCGACGTGATCGCCGCGGTGGCCTCCATAGACCCGGTGATGGGCGGGGTCGACCGATGAGCGTCGATCTCACCCTCGGCCCGCGTCCCGAGGAACCCGGCCCCCCGATCGGCGGCCAGGCGTCCTACC
>JAPOHV010000045.1 GCA_029979305.1 Mycobacteriaceae bacterium
CCGGGCGTTGGGAACCCACCCGGGCGGCATCCACGTCGAGATAACCGGCGAGAACGTCACCGAATGCCTGGGCGGGGCGCAGGACATCTCCGACACCGACCTTGCCGGCCGGTACGAGACCGCCTGTGATCCGCGGCTGAACACCCAGCAGAGCCTCGAACTCGCGTTTCTGGTCGCGGAGATGCTGCGCGACTGAAAGTCGGGCTGCAGGCTCCGCGGTCGGCGTGAGCGGAGATGCTGCGCGACTGAAAGTAGTTGGTGGTGCGGCTACCGGCCGATCAGCCCGTTGATGTTCAGTCCGACCGACCATGCGGCTGCGGCCACCAGGCCGGTGAGGACCAGCACCGCCAGCACCCAGAACACCACCGCGCGCCGCCCGCGTTGCCGCGCCCAGACGAACTCGTCGATATCGATCCCGGCGAATTGCCCGGGGGTGGTCGAGAGTTGGTCGTACTCGTCGTACTCGGCATCGAATTCGGCTGCCGGCCGTCGCGGTCCTGGTTCATCGGTGAACTGCCGGGTCCGGTTCGCCAGGCCGGCCGCCGGCGACGCAGGGGGACCGGGGTGGCGGCGGGGCGGAGCGGTGGCCGCCGCCCTGGCCAGATGCTGGGCGGAGTTCCGTGGTGCCGGAACGCGGAAGGCCGGCAGGCCCAGTTCGTCGGCGATCGCCTCGAGTTCGGCAGCCATGGCTACGGCGTCGGGAAACCGGTCTCCGGGGTCGCGGGCGGTCGCGTGGCCGATCAGCTCGTCGAACTGCGGGGGTACGCCGGCGATCACCGTGCTGGGCGGCGGAACGTCGTGATCCAGTCGCCGGCGTGCCACCGTGAGCGCGTTATCGCCACGGAAAGGCGTTGTCCCGGTGAGTAATTCGAAAGCCATGATGCCGGCTGAGTAGACATCGCTTCGCGGCCCTGTTTCGAAGCCTTCGACCTGCTCGGGCGAGAGGTAGCCGGCGGTGCCGAGGATCACGCTGGTCGTGGTGATTCCGGCCTCCGCGGTGGCCCGGACCAGTCCGAAGTCCACCAGTTTGACGTCTCCGTCATCGGAGATCAGCACGTTCTCCGGCTTAATGTCGCGGTGCACCAGGCCGGCACGGTGGGCCACACCCAGCCCGCCGAGCACCGGGCTGAGCACCGCGGCCACCGCGTGTGGCGGCATCGGTCCGCGCTCGCGCAGCAATTCGCGCAGCGTTCCGCCCTCGATGAGTTCCATCACCAGAAACGGGTGAGTGGCGTCGTTGCCCTGGTCGTAGATCGCCACCAGACCCGGGTGCTTGAGCCGTGCGATCGCGCGGGCCTCACGTTGAAACCGGGTGAGGAACTGCTGGTCACCGGCGTAGCGGGAGTCCATCACCTTCAGCGCCACCGGCCGGTCGAGCCGGGTGTCTAGTCCGCGGTACACCGTCGACATACCGCCGGTGGCGATCCGGGTCTCGACGCGGTACCGGCCGTCGAGCAGCGCACCGACGAGGGGATCCGTCACCGGCTCATCCTAAGTCGGTGACCGGCCACCGACCCGGTACGGCGATCGGCGCGCAACGGCGGCGTGTCCCGCCGCGACGGTATCTAGACTGTCGGTCGTGAGTAGCATTCCGGCGGGTGCGGACGTCCTTGACGCGGGAGAGCCGGTCTACAACCTGCCCGAGGTCGCCGAGTTGTTGCGGCTGCCGGTGACCAAGGTTCACCAGCAATTGCGCGAGGGGCACCTTGTCGCGGTGCGCCGCAACGGTATTCCAGTCATACCGCAGGCGTTCTTCTCTCGGACCGGCGCCGGTGTCGACCAGGTGGTCAAGTCACTGCCCGGTCTGCTGGCGGTGTTGCGGGACGGTGGCTACAACGACGCCGAGATCCTGCGCTGGCTGTTCACCCCCGACCCGTCCCTCATCCTGACCCGCGACGGGGTGCGCGAATCGGTGACCAACGCGCGGCCGGTCGATGCGCTGCATTCCCATCAGGCCCGCGAGGTTCTTCGGCGCGCGCAGGCGATGGCTTACTGACCGGCTAACCGACGCGCTGCCGGCCGATGCGCCAGGTCTGGCTGCGGTTGAGCGAGTTCCACGCCGTCAAGGCAATGGCGGTGGCCAGCAGGACGTGCAACCACGAGTACATGCCATGGGAACCATCCGGTTTGAAGATCACCATGATCCACGTCGAAAAGCCTGCGATCAGCGCAATCGCCGGCTGCGACTGCGCCAACGCCGAGACGATGGCCAGCGGCCAGGTGTAGTACCAGGGCAGGGCGGCCGGGACGAAAAGAACGACCACCAGCATCGCCCAGGCGATGCCCTGTAGCGCCTCCCGGTCGGTGTGGCGGAACCGCCACCACAGCAGTGGAAGTGCCACCAGGATGATCCCGACGCCGACCAGTCGGGTCGCATCGAGCACTCCGTAGAAGCTGACCGGAATGAACCGGCCGAGTGTGGCGTCGGTGAGGTTGGCCACCGCGGTCGTGATGGTGAGCCAGTTGATGATCCTCACCGATCCGGCCAGCGCGGTCAGCCAGCCCAGGCCGACTCCGGCCAGAGCCGACAGCGCGGCGAAGACGGCGGCCAGGATGGCCAGTGACGCAACGGACGCGGTGAGAAAAGCCCGCAGCGGCTTTCCGCCGAGGTGCCGCACCCAGACCCAGACCATGAACGGCAGCGCCAGGATCGCGGTGGCCTTCACGGCCACGGCCACCGCGATCAGCGCCACACCGGCCACATGCCGGCCGGCGAAGGTCAGCGCGATGCCGGCCATCATCATGCCGACCATGAGCATCTCGTTGTGCACCCCGCCCATGAGATGAATGATCACCAGTGGGTTGAGCACGCAGATCCACAGCGCCACTGCGCCGTTCGCGCCGATGTGGCGCGCCACCCGGGGGGCGGCCCAGATCAGCAGTGCCAGGCCGGGGAGCATGCACAGCCGCAGCAGCATGGTGCCGGCGACGATGTTGTTCCCGACCACCATCGTCACGAATTTCGCGATCAGGATGAATGCCGGCCCGTAGGGTGCGGTGGTCGTCATCCACACCGTGCTGACGTTGTCCAGCAGCGAGTTGGGGCTCTCGATCGGTCCGACGACGTAAGGGTCGAAGCCGTCGCGTAGCAGAGCGCCCTGTGCCAGATACGAATAGGTGTCGCGGCTGAACAGCGGAACGCTGACCAGCAGTGGCAGCAGCCAGAATCCGGTGGTGGCGATCATGGTGTACTCGCTGACCGGTCTGCCGTCAACAATCCTGCGCCCCAACCAGACCCACGCCGCGAGCATCACGATGACCCCGCCCCACAGCACCACCGACGAGACCACCATCCCGTGGCCGAATCGCACCCAGGACATGTGGGCCGACTCCAGCATCGGATCGCGTTGACGGGTGCTGCCCGCGCCGAGTCCACCGAAGGTGATCAACACCGCGCCGAGGAAGCCCAGCCAAGCAGGCCTGCCTTCGTCGGAGCGGGAGAACTCGACGATGCGCGCAGTCGGTGTTACGGCCGAACCGGAGGACATCGCGACTACGCGGACCGGTTGGCGGCCAATCCGGCCAGCTCAGCCAGACCGGCCTTCGCCGGAGCGTTGATTTCGGCGCCGTCGAGCGACTCCAGCGCCCGCCGCGTCAGCGCGCCGATGCGGTCCTCGACCGCGGCCAGGGCGCCGACCGACTCGATGACGGCGCACAACTCGCGAACACCGCTCTCGCTGAGATCGGTGCCGATCGAGGATCGGAGCAGTTCCGCCGCGGCCGGATCGGACTGCTCAGCCCGTTCCACCGCCTCGGCCAGCAGTACCGTCCGCTTCCCCGACCGGAGGTCGTCGCCGGAGGGTTTTCCGGTCAAGGCGGGGTCGCCGAAGACACCGAGGACGTCGTCGCGCAACTGGAACGCGACGCCCAGGTCGTTGCCGACGCTGTGGAACATGCTCTGGACGGCGGGGCGGTCGGCGGCCGCGGCGGCCCCCAGTTGCAGCGGCCGCGACACCGTGTATGACGCGGTCTTGTAGGTATTGACGTTCATCGCAGTCTCGATGGAATGAGACCCGCTGGACTCGGCGACGATGTCCAGGTACTGGCCGCCGAGTACCTCGGTTCTGATGTTCGACCACACCCGCTGTACCCGGCTCTTGGCCTCTGCGTCGAGAGCGGCCTCGGCCACGATGTCGTCGGCCCACACCAGCGACAGGTCGCCGAGCAGTATCGCCGCCGAGCGACCGAACTGCTCCGCCGATCCGCGCCAGTCGCGGCTACGGTGCAGTTCGGCGAAATGCACGTGCGCGGTGGGCATTCCGCGCCGGGTGGCTGAATCGTCGATCACGTCGTCGTGGACCAGCGCACAGGCGTGCAACAGTTCCAGGGCCGAGAAAAGCCGCAGGACCTCGTTGCCGACGGGATCCTCCGGGCCCTCGGTGACCGCCCGGTAGCCCCAGTAGGCGAAGGCTGGGCGCAGTCGTTTGCCGCCGCGCAGCACGAAATCCTCCAGCGCGGCGATCAGACCGTCGTAGTCGGTTCCGATGTAGGCCGCCTCGGCGCGACGTCCGGCCAGATAGCCCCGGAGCTGTTCGGTGACGGCGCCGGCCAACTCGGCGGCCGACGGAGCTGCTGCATGCACGCTCAGTGCGGCGCCCCTTTCTCCCGGGCGGCCCGGGTGCCTCCAGACTAGAGGTCGTCGCCCTGCTCTGCAGTGGCGAAGCGGGGCGACGTGCGGTCATGGTCGCGCCAGGCCAGCGCCGCGATGATCCCGGCGACCAGGCCGGCCGCCAGGAGCAGCCACAGCGCGGCGGCGGTGAACGAGCGGGTGCTGGGATCGGTGTAGCGGGACTGGGCGCTCATCGTGGTGACCACGCCGGGCTTGAGCTTCCACTCCACGACCCCGGTGTCGATGCGGTCGCCGTTGGTCGAGGTCACCTCGCCCGGGAACGTCGCGGTGAATTCGACGTCCGCCTCGGGGTCGGTGACGTTGGTGAGGTCGACCCGCCCCTCGAGGATCACCAGGTTGCCGGCCCGGCGCAGCGAGATGTCGACGCCGGCGGCATCGCGGCTGAGGTTGGCCAGTTGCGGCACTTCGGCCAGGCTGAGGTCGCTGAAGGTCGCCCGCGAACCCACGAAGCCGTCCGATTTGTACGACGAGATCGAAACCTTCTGGCTGAACCCGAGATTGTCGTTGAACTGCGGCCCCTGATCCTTGTCGTCGCGGGGCTTGACCGCCGCGATGATCTCACCGGAAACCTGGTCATCGGGGGAGACGGTGATGGAGGTGTGCACGCGCAGGCAGCCGGCCAGCAGGGGCGCGGCGAACAGCATCAGCACCGCCAGCGCCCGCAGCTTGGTGCGGCGAGCACGATCACGGACAGCGGATGACACGAGGGGTATCGTGCCAGATCGGCGCTCCTAGAGCGGCAGAGCCCGACCCAGAATGGCGAACGCCCGCGGGTCGCCGGAGAAGTGGTAGCCGCGAATGACGTCGGCGAAGCCCAGCCGACGGTAGAGCCGCCAGGCCCGATTGGGTTCACCGTTGATCTCCGGGGTGGACAGCAGCACATTGGACTCCGGACGCTCGGAGAGCAGCCGGCGCACCAGCGCCTCGCCCAACCCGCGTCCCTGCGCATCCGGGTGGATATGCAGTTCGGTCAACTCGAAGTAGTCGCTGATCAGCGCCTTGATCTCGGTATTCGGCCAACCGAAGTGGTGAAGGCCGCGCAGTACCTGCTGCTGCCACCACTGATCCGGGGCCCCGCTGTAGCCGTAGGCCACCCCCAGGAGCCGAGCGGCGGCCAGCTCCCGGTCGGTCGGCAACCCGGCCGGGACCCCGTCCAACCTGGCGTCCACCGTTGCGTCCACCTCGACCGCCGCGACCGCCCGCCAGCCGGTACGTCGGCTGTGCTCCAGCCACATCGGGGCGCGCTGGCCCTCCGTGCCGCGGGGATAGCGCATGGCGTCGACGTAAACGGTCAGGGCATCGCCCAGACGGGCCTGCATATCGTCCGGCGACAGGTCGATCAGGAAGGTCGCCAACCTCGGCCGCCCCCTTCGCCGCCTGCGGACAGTTCCCCCGCCATTATGGTGCGGCGCCCCGCTGCCGGGCACAGTGGTGACGGTCGTCTGACGTCGATCGCGCGGGGGAGGGCGCGAGGGGACGACAAAAGCTGGACTTTCCCAGTCCATCGCGAAAATCCGGTGTTCAAACCGGGTGGTACGGGGCATCGTCACCTCGTATCATGTGGGTAGTCGCCGGGGCTCCGCCGCGGCGGCCACCCCATCAATCGGCCGCGTCGGCAAAGGAGGGCGAATGCCACTCTCCGAGCATGAGCAGCGGATGCTCGATCAGATCGAGAGCGCTCTCTACGCCGAAGATCCCAAGTTCGCTTCCAGCGTGCGCGGCGGGACCTTGCGGACGCCGTCGACCCGCAGGCGTTTGCAGGGCGCCGGGCTGTTCATTCTCGGACTGGCCATGCTGGTGGCGGGTGTGGCGGTCAAGGCGACCATGATCGGTGGCTTCCCGGCCCTGTCGGTGCTGGGCTTCGTGGTGATGTTCGGCGGTGTCGTCTTCGCGGTCACCGGACCGCCGGTTTCCGGCATTCGGGAGCGTGGCGCCGCACCCGGTGGACCGCGTCAGCAGCGGCGAGGCAAGGCCGCCGGCGGGTCCTTCACCACCCGGATGGAAGACCGCTTCCGGCGTCGTTTCGACGAATAAGGCCTGCTAGATCCCTCGGGGCAGCCGAACGGCTGCCCTTTTCTTCGTCTCGGGCCGGCTGCTGGTCTCGTTGCGGTATGGCGGCTGACGGCATGATTCCCCACCGTTCCCCACTGGCGCCTCTCTAGGGGCTGATCTGCGGATATCCGTCCACCCCCGGCATACCCGGGCAGGCTTCCCCGTGATTTTCCCGCTTCCCGGGGGTGAGGACTCGCGACATTCGCCACCTTTGAGGGGCTATGTGGAGAAAAGTGGGGGATTGTGGGGTATCGTGGCGGCAGCGGAGTGACACCCACTCCGGGGTGCGTGAGGAGGAGGTGCGGTGGATGTTCCTCGGCACTTACACACCCAAATTGGACGACAAGGGCCGGCTGACGTTGCCCGCGAAGTTCCGCGACGCTCTGGCGGGCGGTCTGATGGTCACCAAGAGCCAGGACCACAGCCTGGCGGTGTACCCCCGCGCCCAGTTCGAGCAGTTGGCGCGGCGGGCCGCGGCCACCTCGCGCAGCAATCCGGAGGCACGGGCCTTTCTGCGCAATCTCGCGGCGGGCACCGATGAGCAGCATCCCGACGCTCAGGGCCGGATCACACTGTCGGCCGACCACCGGCGCTACGCGCACCTCACCAAGGAGTGCGTGGTCATCGGGGCGGTCGATTTCCTGGAGATCTGGGACGCCGCCTCCTGGCACGACTATCAGCAGACCCACGAAGAGAACTTCTCCGCAGCCAGCGATGAAGCCCTCAGCGACATTATTTAGGCCCGCAGTCCGACCCGCGGTGGCACCTGCACCGAGGTCTCTGCCCGAACCGGCCCTGGCGTACTTCCCCGACGCCAGGTCCGCGACCTCGGACAGGGACCCCGGTGCAGGGGCCCGGCGGCACCGGGCCGCAGCCCATCGAGGCGGAGGGTGCGCCGTGGTGAACCGCGATGACCACGGGCATGTGCCGGTGCTGCTGGACCGGTGTGTGGAACTGCTGGCGCCGGCACTGACACGCACGGCGGCTGACGGCACCGGGGCGGTGCTGCTCGATGCCACTCTCGGGGCCGGCGGTCATGCCGAGCGGTTCTGCGAGCGGTTCACCGGCCTGCGGCTGATCGGGCTGGACCGCGACCCCGAGGCGTTGTCGATCGCCGGCGGCCGGCTGGCCCGGTTCGGCGACCGGGTGACCCTGGTTCGTACCCGCTACGACGGAATCCCCGCGGCACTTGGTGAAAGTGGTTTGTCCGCAACGGATTCGGTGGACGGCATCCTGTTCGACCTCGGAGTCTCGTCGATGCAGCTGGACAGGCCGGAGCGAGGTTTCTCCTACGCGCAGGACGCACCGCTGGACATGCGGATGGACCCCGAAGCGGAGCTGACCGCCGCCGAGATACTCAACACCTGGGAACGTGGGCGGATTGCCGACGTGCTGCGCCGGTTCGGCGAGGAGAAGTTCGCCGGGCGGATCGCGGGCTTCATCGTCGAGCGCCGGGCCCGGCAGCCCTTCACCCGCACCGGCGAACTGGTCGAGACCCTCTATGCCGCGATCCCCGCCGCCGCCCGGCGCACCGGGGGGCACCCGGCGAAGCGCACTTTCCAGGCGCTGCGTATTGCCGTCAACGCCGAACTGGACGCGCTCAGTGCCGCGATCCCCGCCGCTCTCGGTTCGCTGCGACCCGGTGGGCGCATCGTCGTGATGGCCTACCAGTCGCTGGAGGACCGGATCGTCAAAACTGCCTTCGCGGCGGCCACCGCCAGTCGCACGCCCGACGGCCTGCCGATCGAATTGCCGGGTCATGAACCGGAGTTCCTGGCGCTCACCAGGGGCGCCGAACGGCCTGACGCCGCCGAGGTGCAACGCAATCCACGCAGTGCCCCGGTCAGGTTGCGCGCAATCGAACGCCGCGAAAGAGGAGTCTGAATGAAGGTCGGGCGCAAGCCAGCCAGCCGTCCCGCCGGCGAGGACACCGCGGTCCGGGTGGCTGCCCCGGCCCGTCCCGGTCGCGGCGAGAAGGGCGCGGCACCCAAGCGGCGCCCCAAGGACGGGCAGGGCCGCTCCCGCGCCGGCACCCGGACCCGCCCGCAGGAGGCCCGCGGGCCGCGCCAGGGCCCGCAGACGGCACCTGCCGCCAGACCGTCCGACCGTCCGGCGCGCCCCAAGAGCTCCAGCCAGGCCAAGGCCCGCGCCAAGGCGCGTAAGGCGAAGGCCCCCAGAGCAATCCGGCTTCCGTTGCGCGAGCGGCTACTGGCCAGGCTGGCCGCCGTCGATCTGAACCCGCGGACCCTGCTGGCCAAGATCCCCTTCGTGGTTCTGGTGATCGCCGCCCTGGCACTCGGGCTCGGTATCACGCTGTGGCTGTCCACCGATTCGGCCCAGCGGTCCTACCAGCTCGGCAGTGCCCGCGCCCTCAACGACGCCCTGGCCCAGCAGAAGGAGGCGCTGGAGCGCGACGTGCTGGAGGCCGAGTCGGCTCCGGCTCTGGCCGACGCCGCGCGCAACCTCGGCATGATCCCGTCGCGCGACGCCGCACACCTGGTCCTCGACCCGGCCGGCAACTGGGTCGTCGTGGGGCAGCCCAAGCCCGCCGAAGGCGGATCCCCGCCGCCGCTGAACACCAAACTGCCCGACGAGAAGCCCCCGGCGCCGGCCGCCCCGCCGGCCCCGGCCAAGCCGGCGGCGCCCCCGGCTCCGGCCAGGCCCGCCGCCGAGGTGCCGACCCGGCCCGCACCGGTCGCCTCCGGTCCCGAGGTCCCGGTGCTGGTGCCCGCCGCACCCAACCCGTTCAGCATGCACACCCCGGCCGGCACGCTGCCAGGATCTCCGCCGTTGCCCGGTCCTGCGCCGGTCCCGGTGGCGCCGGGCGTTCCTGTCACCGCGCCGGATCCGGCGCTGCCGGCGCCCCAGGCCTTCCCGGCGCCCGCGGTGATTCCGGCGCCCGCGGTGGCCGCGGCGCCGCCCGCAGTTCCGGCCGTACCGGGAGCGGCGCAGTGAGCCGGCCCGGAGCCAAGGGCCGTCAATCGGTGGTGCAGGGCCGGCCCGCGAACTCGCGCCGGGTCAGGGCGGTTGCCGAAACATCCTCGGGAACATCGTCATTCAGCTACCGCTACCGGGTGGGCAATGTCGCCATCTTCCTCGCTCTGATGGTGGCCGCCGCGCAGCTTTTCAATCTGCAGGTGCCCCGCGCGGCCAGCCTGCGGGCCGAGGCGGCCGGACAGCTCAAAGTGACCGACGTGGAGAAGGCGGTTCGTGGAGCCATCGTCGACCGCAACTTCGACAAACTCGCCTTCACCACCGAGGCGCGCGCGCTCACCTTCCAGCCCGCAAGGATCCGCAAGCAACTCGCCGAGGCCCGGCAGAAGTCACCCTCGGCGCCCGATCCCGATCAGCGCCTCAGCCAGATCGCGCGCGACGTCGCGGTGGCGCTGGACAACAAGCCGGATGCCCCGACGCTGCTCAAGAAACTGCGCAGCAACGAGACCTTCGTCTACCTCGCCCGCGCCGTCGACCCGGGTGTCGCGGCGGGGATCACCAAGAAGTTCCCCGAGGTGGGCGCCGAACGCCAGGACCTGCGTCAGTACCCGGGCGGGTCGCTGGCCGCCAACGTCGTCGGCGGCATCGACTGGGACGGCCACGGGCTGCTCGGCCTCGAGGACGCGATGGACTCGATGCTGGCCGGTACCGACGGTTCGATCACCTATGACCGCGGCTCCGACGGGGTGGTCATCCCGGGCAGCTACCGCAACCAGCACGAAGCGGTCAACGGCTCGACCGTGCAGCTGACGCTGGACGACGACATCCAGTTCTACGTCCAGCAACAGGTCCAGCAGGCCCGGGACGCCTCCGGCGCGCGCAATGTCTCGGCGGTGGTGCTCGACGCCAAGACTGGCGAGGTGCTGGCGATGGCCAACGACAACACCTTCGACCCCAGCCAGGACATCGGCCGCCAGGGTGACCGGCAGATCGGCAACCTCCCGGTCACCTCGCCGTTCGAGCCGGGTTCGGTGAACAAGATCGTCACCGCCTCCTCGGCCATCGAGTTCGGCCTGACCAACCCCGATGAGGTGCTGTCGGTGCCGGGCTCTATCAACATGGGCGGCGTCAACGTGCGCGACGCGTGGGGGCACGGCGTGATGCCCTACACCACCACCGGTGTGTTCGGAAAGTCCTCCAACGTCGGCACGCTGATGCTGGCCCAGCGGATCGGCCCGGAGCGGTTCTACGAGATGCTCGGCAAGTTCGGCCTGGGGCAGCGGACCAACGTGGGCCTGCCCGGCGAGAGCGCGGGAATCGTGCCGGCCATCGACCAATGGTCGGGCAGCACTTTCTCCAATCTGCCGATCGGGCAGGGCCTTTCGATGACCCTGCTCCAAATGGCCGGCATGTACCAGGCCATCGCCAACGACGGGATGCGGATCCCGCCGCGGATCGTCAAGGCGACCATCGCCTCCGACGGCACCCGCACGGAGGAGAAACGCCCCGACGGAATCCGGGTCGTCTCGCCGGAGACCGCGCGCACCGTGCGCAACATGCTGCGCGCCGTCGTCCAGCGCGACCCGATGGGAGCCCAGCAGGGAACCGGCCCGGCCGCCGCGGTGGACGGCTACCAGATGGCAGGAAAGACCGGTACCGCCCAGCAGATCAACCCGGCCTGCGGTTGCTACTTCGACGACGTCTACTGGATCACCTTCGCCGGGATGGCACCGGCCGACGACCCGCGCTACGTGGTGGGCATCATGATGGACGCCCCGTCGCGCAACGCCGACGGTACGCCGGGGCACTCCGCGGCCCCGCTGTTCCACAACATCGCGGCCTGGCTGATGCAGCGTGAGAACGTTCCGCTCTCACCGGACCCCGGCCCGCCGCTGACGCTGCAAGCCGCCTGAGCAGGCGCTGCTCGGTAGGGTGTTGAGCCGACCCCGGGCAGGATGGAGGTGAGTCGGTGAGCGGTGCCCTGCGTCCCCGTACCACCCCCGGCCTGTCGCTTCGGGTCCTGGCGGACGGGGTCGACGCACTGCCGTCACCCGGTTCCGATGTGCCCGACGTCCGCATCAGCGGTGTGACCCTGCGCGCCCAGGATTCCGTCCCCGGCGACCTGTTCGCCGCGCTGCCCGGCGCCACCGCCCATGGAGCCCAGTTCACCGCGGCGGCCATGGCGGCCGGTGCAGTCGCCGTCCTGACCGATCCCGACGGCGCCGCGATCATCGGTGAACCCGCGCCGCTGCCGGTACTGGTGCATCGGCAGGCCCGGTCGGTACTCGGCGCCCTGGCGTCGCAGGTGTACGGCCATCCCTCCGACCGGGTGGTGGTGCTCGGTGTCACCGGCACCTCGGGCAAGACCACCGTCAGCCATCTGATCGAGGCGGGGCTCAGTGCTGCGGGCCGCACCGCCGGCCTGATCGGCACCGTGGGTGTGCGCATCGCCGGTGAGGACGTCCCGAGCGCGCTGACCACCCCGGAGGCCCCCGCGCTGCAGGCGCTGCTGGCCGTGATGGCCGAGCGGGGTGTCGACACCGCGGTGATGGAGGTGTCCAGCCACGCCCTGGAACTGGGCCGGGTAGACGGAATCCGTTTTGCGGTAGGCGGTTTCACCAATCTCTCCCGCGACCACCTCGACTTCCACCCCAGCATGGAGGCGTACTTCGACGCCAAAGCCAAGCTGTTCGATCCGGCCAGCCCGGTTCATGCGGCGACCGCGGTCGTATGTGTCGACGACGACGCCGGGCAGGCGATGGTCGCGAGGGCCGGCAACGCGATCACGGTCAGTGCCGAGGGCAATCCGGCAGACTGGACCGTTTCCGATGTCGTCGTTCTCGGCAGCGGGTTGCAGGACTTCACCGCCGTCGACCCCGCCGGGGTCCATCACCGGCTGCGGATCCGGCTGCCGGGCCGTTTCAACATCGCCAACGCCCTGCTGGCACTGGCGATGCTGGATGCCGTCGGGGTGTCCCCGGAGCAGGCGGCACCAGGACTGCGCGCCGCGACCGTGCCGGGCCGGCTCGAACTGATCGACCGCGGTCAGGACTTCCTCGCCGTCGTCGACTACGCCCACAAGCCGGGTGCGCTGCGGGCGGTGCTGGAAACTCTGGCCGGCCGGCCGGAAAGCCGGCTGGCGGTGGTCTTCGGTGCCGGCGGCAATCGCGATCCGGGCAAGCGCGGGGAGATGGGGGAGGTCGCCGCCGAACTGGCGGATCTGGTGGTGGTCACCGACGACAATCCCCGCGACGAGGACCCGGCCCTGATCCGCGCCGCCATCCTGGCCGGAGCCGGCCGGGCCCGGCGGCACCCTGCCGCCGAGGTCGTCGAGATCGCCGACCGCGGCGCGGCGATCGGTCATGCGGTCGGGTGGGCCCGCCCCGGCGACGTGGTGGTGATCGCCGGCAAAGGCCACGAGACCGGCCAGACCGCCGGCGGGCAGACGCGACCGTTCGACGACCGCGCCGAACTCGCCGGCGCACTCGAGAGGACCGCACGATGATCGACCTGACCGTCGCCCGGATCGCCGAGATCGTCGGCGGCCGGCTCGCCGATATCAGCCCCGCCGATGCGGCGGCCACCCGTATCACCGGCACCGTCGAGTTCGACTCGCGCGCGGTGACCCCCGGCGGACTGTTCCTGGCGCTGCCCGGGGCCAGAGCCGATGGCCATGACTTCGCCCGCGGCGCGGTGGAGTCCGGGGCGGTCGCGGTTCTGGCCGCCCGGCCGGTCGGGGTGCCCGCCATCGTCGTTCCGCCGGCCGCCGCCGCCGACGCCCAGTCCAGCGTGCTCGAGCACGACGCCGGCGGCGCCGGCGCGGCGGTGCTCTCCGCCCTGGCGAAGCTGGCCTCGGCGGTGGCCCGCGAACTGGTCGCCGGCGGTATGCGGATCGTGGGTATCACCGGGTCCTCGGGGAAGACGTCCACCAAGGACCTGATCGCCGCGGTGCTAAGGCCGCTCGGCGAGGTGGTTTCTCCGCCAGGTTCGTTCAACAACGAACTGGGCCACCCGTGGACCGTGCTGCGTGCCACCCGGGAGACCGATTTCCTGGTGCTGGAGATGTCGGCACGGCACCGCGGCAACATCGCAGCGCTGGCAGAGGTTGCGCCGCCGTCGATCGGCGTCGTACTCAACGTCGGTACCGCCCACCTCGGTGAGTTCGGTTCGCGGGAAGCCATTGCCGCGACGAAAGGCGAACTGGTGGAGGCGCTTTTGCCCTCCGGTGTGGCGATCCTGAACGCCGACGACACGTTGGTCGCCGCTATGGCGAGCCGAACCCCGGCGCGGGTGGTCTACGTCGGGCTGTCGGCGGCTGCGGACATCAGGGCGGAGAACGTGGTTCTCGACGAGCTCGCCCGGCCGCGCTTCACGCTGCGCACCGCCGCCGGCTCGGTGGAGGTGGCGCTGGCTGTCCACGGTGAGCATCAGGTCGGCAACGCGTTGTCCGCCGCCGCCGTTGCGCTGGAGTGCGGGGCGACCCTCCAGCAGGTGGCCGATGCGCTCGCGGAGGCGGCGCCCGCGTCCCGGCACCGGATGGAGGTGGGCACTCGTGCCGACGGCGTGACCGTCATCAACGACGCCTACAACGCCAACCCGGAATCCATGCGCGCCGGACTGCAGGCACTGGCCGTGATGGCCCGCCAGTCGGCCCCCCCGCGCCGCAGCTGGGCGGTGCTCGGCGAGATGGGCGAGCTGGGTGAGGACTCGATAACCGAGCACGACCGGGTCGGCCGGCTGGCGGTGCGCTTAGATATCAGTCGTCTCGTCGTCGTCGGAACCGGGAGGGCCATGAGCGCCATGCACCACGGGGCGGTCATGGAGGGTTCCTGGGGTCCGGAGTCGACGATGGTTCCCGACGCCGACGCAGCGCTGGAGTTGCTGCGGTCCGAACTCACACCCGGCGACGTGGTGCTGGTCAAGGCCTCCAACGCCGCCGGGCTGGGTGCGCTGGCCGAAGCGCTGCTGGCGGACAGCCGATGAGGCAGATCCTGATCGCGGTCGCGATCGCGCTGGCCGTCTCGATCCTGCTGACGCCCACGTTGATCCGGCTGTTCACCCGGCAGGGCTTCGGCCAGGAGATCCGCGAGGACGGCCCGCCGAGTCACCACACCAAGCGCGGTACCCCGTCGATGGGCGGGGTGGCGATCATCGCCGGCATCTTGGCCGGCTACTTCGGCACCCACCTGGTCGGTCTGGCGATGGACGGCGTGGGCCCCTCGGCCTCGGGTCTTCTGGTGCTCGGACTGGCCACCGCACTGGGCGGGGTGGGTTTCCTCGACGACATCATCAAGATCCGCCGGTCACGCAACCTGGGTCTGAACAAGACCGCCAAAACCGTCGGCCAGATCACCGCCGCGCTGCTGTTCGGCATTCTGGTGCTGCGGTTCCCCAACGCCGACGGACTCACCCCCGGTTCCAACCAGCTGTCCTACGTACGTGAAATCTCCACTGTCGCACTGCCGCCGGCGTTGTTCGTGCTGTTCGTCGTCGTCGTGGTCAACGCGTGGGGCAACGCCGTCAACCTCACCGACGGGCTCGACGGACTGGCCGCCGGCTGTATGGCGATGGTGAGCGCGGCGTACGTTCTGATCACGTTCTGGCAGTACCGCAACGCCTGCGCCACCGCGCCGAACCTGGGCTGCTACAACGTGCGGGACCCGCTGGACCTGTCGATCATCGCGGCCGCCACCGCCGGGGCCTGTATCGGGTTCCTGTGGTGGAACGCCGCGCCCGCCAAGATCTTCATGGGCGACACCGGTTCGCTCGCGCTCGGCGGCATCATCGCCGGGCTGTCCATCACCAGTCGCACCGAGGTGCTCGCGGTGGTGCTGGGTGCGCTGTTCGTCGCCGAGGTGACCTCGGTGGTGATTCAGATCATCGCCTTCCGGTCCACCGGTCGGCGGGTGTTCCGGATGGCGCCCTTCCACCACCACTTCGAACTGTCGGGCTGGGCCGAGACCACGGTGATCATCCGGTTCTGGCTGCTGACGGCCATCGCCTGCGGGCTCGGGGTGTCGCTGTTCTACAGCGAGTGGCTGTCCGCCATCGGGGACTGATGCCTGACCACCTCGCGGCGCTGGTGCCGGGCGCACGGGTGCTGGTGGCCGGCGCCCGTGTCACCGGACGTGCCATCGTGGCGGCGCTGGCGGACTGGGATCTGCGGCTATCGGTGTGCGACGACGACCCGGCGGCCGCGCGGGCGCTCACCGATGCTCGACCTCTCACCACGGCCGAGGCGATCGCGGGGGCGGCCGGATTCGATCTGGTGGTGACCAGTCCCGGATTCCCGCCCACCGCGCCGGTGCTGGCGGCCGCCGCGGCCGGCGGGGTGCCCATCTGGGGTGACGTCGAGCTCGCCTGGCGGATGGATCTCTCCGGCCGTTACGGCAAGCCGCGGCGCTGGCTGGTGGTGACCGGCACCAACGGCAAAACGACCACCACCTCGATGCTGCACGCGATGCTGACGGCCGACGGGCGCTCGGCAGCCCTGTGCGGCAACATCGGCGATCCGGTGCTCGACGTGTTGGCCACGCCGTCGGATCTGCTGGCCGTCGAGTTGTCCAGTTTCCAGCTGTACTGGTCGCCGTCGCTGCGTCCGGAGGCCGGTGTTGTGCTCAATATCGCCGAGGACCATCTGGACTGGCACGGCAGCTTCGAGGCCTACGCCAACGCCAAAGCCGTTGCGCTGCAGGGTCGGGTCGCGGTGGTGGGTCTCGACGACCCGGCGGCCTCGGCGTTGCTCGCCGGGACCCACGCGCCGGTGCGGGCGGGCTTCCGGCTCGACGAACCGGCCCGGGGCGAACTCGGAGTGCGGCAGGGCTTTCTGGTGGACCGCGCGTTCTGCGACGACCCC
>JAPOHV010000150.1 GCA_029979305.1 Mycobacteriaceae bacterium
AAGGCGCTCGACGCCCTCGACGAGGTGATCGCACTCATCCGCGCGTCGGAGACCGTCGACGTAGCCCGCACCGGCCTGATCGAACTGCTCGACATCGACGAGATCCAGGCCCAGGCCATCCTCGACATGCAGTTGCGTCGCCTGGCCGCACTGGAACGGCAGCGCATCATCTACGACCTGGCCAAGATCGAGGCCGAGATCGCCGACCTCGAGGACATCCTGGCCAAGCCGGAGCGCCAGCGCGTGATCGTGCGTGACGAACTCGCCGAGATCGTCGAGAAGTACGGTGACGACCGCCGCACCCGGATCGTCGCGGCCGAAGGCGATGTGTCCGACGAGGATCTGATCGCCCGCGAGGACGTCGTGGTCACGATCACCGAGACCGGCTACGCCAAGCGCACCAAGACCGACCTGTACCGCAGCCAGAAGCGCGGCGGCAAGGGCGTCCAGGGCGCGGGTCTCAAGCAGGACGACATCGTGCGGCACTTCTTCGTGTGCTCGACCCACGACTGGATCCTGTTCTTCACCACGCAGGGCCGGGTGTACCGGGCCAAGGCCTACGAGCTGCCAGAGGCGCTGCGCACCGCCCGCGGCCAGCATGTGGCCAACCTGCTGGCGTTCCAGCCCGACGAGCGCATCGCCCAGGTCATCCAGATCAAGAGCTACGAGGACGCGCCGTATCTGGTGCTGGCGACCCGCAACGGCCTGGTCAAGAAGTCCAAGTTGACCGACTTCGACTCCAACCGCTCCGGCGGCATCGTGGCGGTGAACCTGCGCGACGGCGACGAGCTGGTCGGTGCGGTGCTCTGCTCTGCCGACGACGACCTGCTGCTGGTCAGCGCCAAGGGCCAGTCGATCCGGTTCTCGGCCACCGACGAGGCGCTGCGGCCGATGGGCCGGGCCACCTCGGGTGTGCAGGGCATGCGGTTCAACGCCGACGACCAGCTGTTGAGCCTCAACGTGGTCCGCGAGGGGACATATCTGCTGGTCGCGACGGCCGGCGGGTACGCCAAACGCACCGCGATCGAGGAGTACAGCGCCCAGGGCCGCGGCGGAAAAGGCATCCTGACCATCCAGTACGACAGCAGGCGTGGCAGTCTGGTGGGCGCCCTGGTGGTCGACGACGACAGCGAGGTGTACGCCATCACCTCCGGCGGCGGCGTCATCCGCACCGCGGCGCGACAGGTCCGCAAGGCGGGACGCCAGACCAAGGGCGTTCGCTTGATGAACCTGGGTGAGGGCGACACACTGATAGCCATTGCCCGCAACGCCGAGGAGCAGGACGACCCGGAAGACGGGGCGGACGGCTCCTAGCTGCCGGCCTGACGGCCCGACGACGAAGGAGAAGCGGTGGGTTCACCGAACGAACCGGGCCAGTCCGGGATTGGCGAACGCCCGGCGGACGTCTCGTCCGACGTTCCGCCCTGGCAGAACAGCGCACGCAGCCGGCCCGAGCCCGCCCCGGCGCGGCCGGCGCCGTTGCCGGCGGACCTGCGCCCCCACCGGTATGTCACCGGCACGGCCGCCCCGGACCTGTCGGGACTGAATCCGCCGGGCCAGCGCACCGATATCGGTGTGGTGGAGCCGATTCCCAGTGAGCTCCCCGACCTTTCCGGGCCGGTCCCCAAGCCGGCGCACCAGGCCAGGCACGCCGCGAGCTCGGTGACCGCGCCCACCACGCGCATCCAGGTGGCGCCCGGGCAGCGCGGGCCGCTGCGGGCCAGCATGCAGATCCGGCGCATCGACCCGTGGAGCGCGTTGAAGGTGTCGCTGTTGCTCAACGCGGCGCTGTTCTTCGTCTGGATGATCGCGGTGGCGTTCCTCTACCTGGTGCTCGGCGCCATGGGGGTCTGGAGCAAGCTCAACAGCAATGTGGGCGACCTGCTCACCAGCGGCAGCGGCGGTGGCGGCAGCGATCTGGTGTCGGCCTCCTCGATCTTCGGTGGCGCCGCGCTGATCGGATTGGTCAACATCGTGCTGCTGACGGCCATGGCGACCGCCGGCGCCTACATCTACAACCTCAGCACCGACATCGTCGGCGGGGTCGAGGTCACGCTGGCCGACTTGGACTAGCCGCCTTCGGGTGCGGTAGTCTCGTCGCGCATTCGTGCGGGCCTATAGCTCAGGCGGTTAGAGCGCTTCGCTGATAACGAAGAGGTCGGAGGTTCGAGTCCTCCTAGGCCCACGATGTCCTGGTTCACACGGGTTGGCGCGCTGGCCGCGGCGGTGATGGTGGCGGCGTTGATCGTGTCGCGCCGCCGCGGCGAGGTGTGGCACACGCTTGACGGCCGGGGCAGCGATACGGGGCCTTAGCTCAGTTGGTAGAGCGCTGCCTTTGCAAGGCAGATGTCAGGAGTTCGAATCTCCTAGGCTCCACAAGACCGGCCCCGGGGGCGCCGTAGCCGGGGTCCGAGCGGCGGGCCGAAGCGGCAATGGCACACTGAGTCCCCGTGAGCACAAGCCCGATTCAGACCGCGACCGCGACACTGCACACCAACCGGGGCGACATCAAGATCGCCCTGTTCGGTAACCACGCCCCCAAGACCGTCGCCAACTTCGTCGGTCTGGCCCAGGGCACCAAGGACTACTCCACCCAGAACGCCACCGGCGGCGCGTCGGGCCCGTTCTACGACGGGTCGATCTTCCACCGCGTCATCCGCGGCTTCATGATCCAGGGCGGCGACCCGACCGGCACCGGACGGGGCGGACCCGGCTACCGGTTCGCCGACGAGTTCCACCCCGAATTGCAGTTCGACCGGCCCTACCTGCTGGCCATGGCGAACGCCGGCCCGGGCACCAACGGGTCGCAGTTCTTCATCACCGTCGGCCCGACCCCGCATCTGAACCGCAAGCACACCATCTTCGGCGAGGTCGTCGACCCGGAGTCGCAGCAGGTCGTCGACGCCATCGCCACCACAGCGACGGACGGGATGGACCGGCCCGACGACGACGTCGTCATCGAGTCGGTCACCATCTCCTGACGCCGGGGGCGTAGCCGGCCTCGGTCAGCGCGTCGAGCACCGGCAGCGGGTCGCCGCCGAGGTCCCAGCGGCTCAGCACCAGCAGTTGGTCTGCGGCGGTCTCGATCTCCAACAGCCGCACCGGCCGGCCCCAGCGGCGGAACTGGGTGATGCGGATCGACTCGACCTCGGGCCGCTGCAGGGTCCGCGACCGCAGCCAGCCGCGGTACACCAAGCCCTCACCGGTGATGGCCAGCCGCGGCCGCGCCCGCCACGAACCGGCCGCGAACACCAGCAGCCCCACCGCCGCGATGCCGGACAGGATGCGGCCCGGCGGGTCGGTGGCGACCGCGGCGCAGCCCACGGCCATCAGAACGCCCGCCGCGGCGACAGCGGCGACCGCGATCGGGGACGGACCCCAGGACGCCCGGTTATCCACAGCCACTATCCACAGTGGGGATGAATCACAGGCGTGTGATTGATGTCACCGCCACCGCATCGTCAGCAGCAAACCGGCGATCATGAAGCCGAAGGCGATGGCGTAATTCCACGGTCCCAGGTCCGACATCCACATCAGCGCATCGGGGGTGTCGTAGCCGGACGCCGCCAGTTGGAACACCAGCAGCCAGATCAGGCCGATCAGCATCAGACCGACGAACAGCACGACGAACCACACGCTGGACGGGCCGGCCTTGACCTTCACCGGGGTACGGCTGACCGAGGTGGCGGTGAAGTCGTTCTTCTTGCGAACCTTGGACTTGGGCATGACTACCTTCGAGACGGCGATGGTGCGCCTATGAGATTAACCCAGCGCCCGGCCCGCCGCCGCCACGACCAGGCAAGTCGGTACCCTCGTGGGCGTGCGTGTCCTGGTCGTCGACAACTACGACAGCTTCGTGTTCAACCTGGTCCAGTACCTGGGCCAGCTCGAGGTCGACGCCGAGGTGTGGCGCAACGATGACCGCCGGCTGGCCGGTCCCGAAGAGATCGCCGCGGCCGCCGGCGAGTTCGACGGCGTGTTGCTCAGTCCCGGGCCGGGAACCCCGGAACGCGCCGGGGCGTCGATCCCCCTGGTGCGGGCCTGCGCGGCCGCCGGCACCCCGCTGTTGGGCGTGTGCCTGGGCCACCAGGCGATCGGCGTCGCCTTCGGCGCCACCGTGGACCGGGCGCCGGAGCTGCTGCACGGCAAGACCAGTTCGGTCTTCCACACCAATGTCGGTGTGCTGCAAGGCCTGCCGAACCCTTTCACCGCGACCCGCTACCACTCGCTGACCATCCTGCCCGACACCGTCCCGCCGGAGCTGGAGGTCATCGCCGGCACCGCCCCGGACCCGGGTGCCGACGGCGTGATCATGGCGGTGCGCCACGTCGAACTGCCCATCCACGGCGTGCAGTTCCACCCCGAGTCGATCCTGACCGAGGGCGGACACCGGATGCTGGCCAACTGGCTCGGCTACTGCGGTAACGCCCCGGCGGAATCGCTGGTGCTCCGGCTGGAGCAGGAGGTCGCCGAAACCGTCCGGCACGCGACGGCCGCTACGACGCGAACGCCAGCGTGATCGATCCGTTGAAGTTCAGCCCGGCGCCCGGTGCCGGGCTCTGGGTGACCACCGCATTCGTCCGCTGACCGCTGTTGGGAACGTCGGGGCCTTTGACCAGAACGCCGGTCCAGCCCAGTGCCCGCAGATTCGGTTCGGCGTCCACCCAGAACTGACCGGTGAGGTTCGGCATGACGAACTGGTTGCCCTTCGACACCTTGAGTGTGACGGGGGTGTCGAGTTCGGAATCGGTGCCGGCCGGTGGGTCCAGAGCCAGCACCTGGCCGGCGGGTTCGACGCTGTCCACCGGTGCGGTCAGGATGGTCGCGAAGCCGACGGTGTTCAGGTTCTTGGTGGCCTGATCGGCGGTCTGCCCCACCACATCGGGCACCGCCCGCGTCGCGGGGCCGGTTCCGACGACGATCGTGATCTCGTTGGTCACCGCTGCCGTCGCGTTGGCCGGCGGCACCGTGTTGAGGACCTTGTCGCGTTGGGCCGAGGTTGACGCGGCCTGGGTCTGCTTGAACTTACCGAACCCGGCGGCCGTCAGTTTCTTGACGGCCTCGCCGTAACTCTGGCCCGCTACGTCGGGCACCTCACGCTGCTCGGGTCCGGTGGAGACGTTGATCAGCACCTCGTCGCCGGCGTTGATCGAGATGTTGCCCGCCGGATCGGTACTGATCACATGGTCGGGCGGAACGACGCTGTCCGGCTTCTGCTGGGTGCGGATCTTGAAGCCCCGGTTCTGTAGTGCGGCGATGGCGTCGGCGGAGATCTGGCCGCGCACATCGGGCACCTGGACGGCCCGCGGTTTGCTATCAGCCATGTTGATCGCCAGCGTCACGACCACGGTCAGGATCGACAGGATCGCCAGCGCCACCAGCCAGCGCCCGATCAGGCGACGACGCGGAGCGGAATAGTCGTAGGACATCGTCGCGCCGCCATCCGTGCGCAGACCGCCGCGCGAGGCCGACATCATCTGGGAACGCTCGGCGTGGGTCAGGACCTTGGGGGCCTCCGGCTTCTCGCCGCTGTGCACGCGGACCAGGTCGGCGCGCATCTCCGCGGCGCTCTGGTAGCGGTTGTCGGGGTTCTTCGCGAGTGCCTTGAGCACCACCGCGTCGAGTTCGGGAGTGATGCCGGCCCGCCGCTGCGACGGCGGAACCGGGTCCTCCCGCACGTGCTGGTAGGCCACCGACACAGGAGTGTCGCCGACGAAAGGCGGCTCACCGGTGAGCATCTCGTACAGCACACAGCCCAGCGAGTAGACGTCGGAGCGTGCGTCGACCTGCTCGCCGCGGGCCTGCTCGGGTGAGAGGTACTGCGCGGTGCCGATGACGGCCGCGGTCTGGGTCACACTGTTGCCGCCGTCGGCCAGCGCCCGGGCGATACCGAAGTCCATCACCTTCACCGCGCCGGTCCGCGAGATCATGATGTTCGCCGGCTTGACGTCTCGGTGGATGATTCCGTGCTGGTGGCTGAAGTTCAGCGCCTGGCAGGCGTCGGCGATGACCTCCAGTGCGCGCCGCGGCGGCATCGGACCGTCATTGTGGACGATGTCGCGCAGTGTGACGCCGTCGACGTACTCCATCACGATGTAGGGCAGCGGCCCGCGCGGGGTTGCGGCCTCCCCGGTGTCGTAGACGGCGACGATAGCCGGGTGGTTGAGCGCTGCGGCGTTCTGCGCCTCGCGGCGGAATCTCAGGTAGAAGCTGGGATCGCGGGCCAGGTCGGCCCGCAGCACCTTCACCGCGACGTCGCGGTGCAGCCGGCGGTCCCGGGCCAGGTGAACCTCGGACATCCCGCCGAATCCGAGGATCTCGCCCAACTCGTAGCGGTCGGACAGCTGCTGGGGCGTGGTCATCCCACCGTCCCCTCGAATCGAATCCCGTTGAGCTGCATTACCGCTCCCACCGAGCGCCCGGTCCAGCCGGAGGGCCTGACAGGCTCCGGACCCGGAGGGGGTGCCTCAGGTGCGACGGTCTCGGTCTCGATGCGCGGCACCGGGGCATTGTTGCGCTTCTCCCGGTCGGCCATCACGATCAGGATCGCACTGATGATCGCCAGCGCCCCCAGCACACCGGCCGCCCAGAGCAACGCGCGCTGGCCGGAACTGAACGTCCGGCGCACCGCCGGCGGCGGGGTCCGTTGCAGCGCGGTTCGGGGCCGTACCGCCGGCACCGGCCGGGGCGCCTCGGCCGGCGCGCGTTTGGCGCCCGGTATCGCCGCCGGGGTGGCCTTGATGGTCGGGGCGGAGTTGGGCCGGGGTGGCCGGCGGCCCGATCGCACCGCGGCGACGGCGTCGGCGAACTGTCCCCCGCTGCTGTAGCGCATACCCGGGCTCTTCACCAGGGTGATCTCGATGAGTTCGCGAACGTTCGGCGGCAGATCGGGCGGCAGCGGGGC
>JAPOHV010000034.1 GCA_029979305.1 Mycobacteriaceae bacterium
AATCGCGCCGCGCTTCATCGCCGCGCGGACCTCGTCGTAGGACATGGCCGCGGGCATGTCGGATTCGTCGAGCAGTTCACGGCCCTTGCGGTTGAGGATCGCGTTGTAGACGAAGTAGCCCGGCGCCGGCGGCTGGCCTTCGGTGACCAGCTCGACGAACTTCGCCTTGCTCGACGCCCGCAGCGCGTAGTTGGTCTTGCGCTGCTCGCCCATCGTCGACCACAGCTCGGTGGACAGGTTCTTGCCGCACGCCGAGCCCGCGCCATGCGACGGGTACACCCGGGTGGCGTCCGGCAACGGCATCAGCTTGTTGTGCAGCGATTCGTAGAGCTTGTCGGCGAGTTCCTCCTTGGTGAAGCCGATCGAGCCCAGCAGGTCCGGGCGGCCGACGTCGCCGATGAAGAGCGTGTCGCCGGTCAGCACCCCGTACGGTTCGGTGTCGCCGGCGTGTTCGTAGACCACGATGCTCATCGACTCCGGGGTGTGGCCGGGGGTGTGACGGAACTCCAGCGTGACATCGCCCAGCGAGTAGCGCTCACCGTCCTCGACGGCGGTGAAGTCGTACTCCGGCTTGGCGACCGAGGAGTAGACGATCTTGGCTCCGGTGGCCTCGGCCAGCTCCAGGTGGCCGGAGAGGAAGTCGGCGTGGAAGTGGGTCTCGATGACCAGCTCGATGGTCATGCCCGCCGCCGTGGCGTCGGCGATGTATTCGCTGACGTCGCGCTGCGGGTCGACCACCACCGCACGGCCGCTGGTCTGGTCGCCGATCAGGTACGACGCGTGCGACAGGCAGTCCAGGTAGTACTGGTTGAACAACATGGCGTGTCTCCTTTGGTGCGTTATGCGAGGGCGAGGAAGAGTTTCTCGAGTTCGGCTTCGGTGAGGCAGCCCTCGCCGGCGGGCTGGTCGCCGTTGGCGCACTCCCGCAGTCCGGACGCGACGAGTTTGAAGCCGGCGCGGTCAAGCGCCTTGGACACCGCCGCGAGCTGGATCACCACGTCCTTGCATTCGCGGCCCTGCTCGACCATGGCGATAACGCCGGCCAGTTGCCCCTGGGCGCGCCGCAACCGGTGCAGGACCGCCGCGACACTGCTTTCGTCAGCCAGCATGGCCGTCGCCTCCTCTCAGGCTTCCGGATATACCACCTGGGGTATACCCACACGCCCCAGGTTACATACCCCCGAGGGTATGTGCAACCGGGGCTGCCGCTACAGCCACCATCGTTCCAAAACGCGGGCCAGGCCGTCGTCGTCGTTGGGCGCGGTGACCTCGTTGGCCGCGGCGATCGCCTCGGGGTGGGCGTTGCCCATGGCCACGCCGTGTCCGGCCCAGCGCAGCATGGGGACGTCGTTGGGCATGTCACCGAACGCCACCACGTCCTCGGCGCTGACCTCCAGCGGGCGTGCCACCTCGGCCACCCCGGTGGCTTTCGTGATTCCGATCGGGCTGATCTCAACCAGCCCGTCGTTGGTCGAATAGGTGATGTCGCCGAGCACACCCACGTGCCGGGTCAGCTGCGCGGCCAGTTCCGCACTGGGCATGCCGGGACGGCGCACCAGCAGTTTGATCGCCGGGGAGCTGAGCAGGTCGGAGTAGGACACCTCGGTGTTGTCGGGATTGAGCCAGGCGTGCTCGTAGCCCGGCGCGCTGACGAACTGCGGGGTGGCGGTGTCGTGGGCACTGCGCCCCACCCGCTCGACCGCCAGGCCCGCGCCGGGAACCGCACGCACGGCGATCTCGGCGAGCTCGGTCAGGACGTCGACCGGCAGGGGGCTCGCCCACAGCACCCGGTCGGTGGCCGCGTCGTAGATCACCGCGCCGTTGGCGCACACCGCCATCGGGCCGAATCCGAGTTCGTCGGCCACCCGCGGGATCCAGCGCGGCGGACGCCCGGTCGCGAGCACGAAGTGCGCTCCGGAGGCGACGGCGGCGCCGATCGCCTCGCGGGTGCGCGGCGTGACACGGTCCTCGGAGTCCAGCAGCGTGCCGTCGACGTCGCTGGCGATCAGCGCCGGCAGCATCAGGCGGACTCCGCGGCGCGACGCGCGCGCTCGGCCCGTTCCGCTTCGTCGAGCCGTCTGGCTTCCTCGGGTGAGGGCGCACCGCCGCCGAGCCGGTGCGGCACCCAGAACTCCCCGGGCGGATGCGGGTACTGCTCCTGCACCTCGTGCAGCAGCCGTGTCATCGACTCGCGCAGGGCGGCGTCGAGTTCGGCGACCGTCCCGGTCGGCGCCAGTGGCGCTCCTGCCCGAACGGTGATCGGAATCTTCTTGCGGCCCAAGCTCTTCGGATTGTCCTTGGTCCACATCCGCTGCGCGCCCCACAGGATCAGCGGGACGATGGGGACCTGCGCCTCCAGTGCCATCCGGGCCGCGCCGGACTTGAACTCCTTGAGTTCGAAGCTGCGGCTGATGGTCGCCTCGGGGAAGACCCCGACGAACTCCCCCGCCCGAAGTCGCCGCACCGCCTCGGCGTAGGCGCTCGCTCCGGCCGAGCGGTCCACCGGGATGCAGCGGGTGTGCCGGATGATCCAGTCGACGATCCCGACGTCGAGCATCTCGGCCTTGAGCATGTAGCGGATGCGCCGGCGCCGGCGGCGGGTGGCCAGGCCGGCCGGCAGGTAGTCGATGTAGCTGATGTGGTTCATCGCGATGACGGCGCCGCCGCGGGCGGGGATGTTCTCCAGACCCTGGCAGGTGATCCGGGTGCCGACGGCGCGTGCGGCCATCGCCGCCGCGATCTCGATGCTGCGGTAGACGGGTTCCATCTAGCCCGCCCCACCGCCCTGCTGCTGGCGCTTGGCGGCCCGCGCGGCCAACTCGGCGGACTCCAGTTCGGCGGCCCGGGCCGGCGTCGGCGCGCCCCCGCCGAGCCGGTGCGGGACCCAGTACTCGCCGGCCGGGTAGGGACCGTAGGCGTCCTGGACCTGTTCGAGCAGATGCTGCATCCGGGACCGCAGCAGTGCGGTCAACTCGGTCGGCGGCAGGGTCGGCTGGATCGGCTCGCCGACGGCGATCGAGATCGGGACCTTGGGCCGCCACATCTTCTTGGGATGGTCCTTGGTCCAGATGCGCTGGGCGCCCCAGACGATGTGCGGGATGATCGGGACGTCGGCCGCGATCGCCATCCGGGCCGCGCCGGACTTGAACTCCTTGAGTTCGAAGCTGCGGCTGATGGTCGCCTCCGGGTACACCCCGACGAGTTCACCTGCCTGTAGCGCACGCACCGCGGCGTCGAACGACGGCGCGCCGCTGCTGCGGTCCACCGGGATGTGGCGCAGTTTGCGCATGATCGGACCGGTCACCTTGTGGTCGAAGACCTCCTGCTTGGCCATGAACCGGATCAGCCGCCGCGGGCGATGGTTGTAGAACGGCAGGCCGGCGAAGGTGAAATCGAGATAGCCGGTGTGGTTGATCGCCACCACCGCGCCCCCGGTGGATGGCAGATACTCGGCGCCGGTGATGGTGAACTTCAGACCCTGGGTACGCCAGAGCAGGCGAACGCCCGCGATAACCGTCCCGTATGCCGGCTCCACAGCCGTCAGCCTAGTGCCGGGCGGGGGTCTAAACTCCTGACTGGTCAAGTCAGCCCTCGGGAAGGGGATTCGTGCAGGTCACCAGCATCGGCCACGCCGGCTTCCGGATCGACACGCAGGCCGGGAGCATCCTGTGCGACCCCTGGCTCAACCCGGCCTATTTCGGCTCCTGGTTCGTGTTCCCGGACAACAGCGGTCTGGACTGGGCCGCCCTGGGCGACTGCGACTACCTCTACATCTCGCACCTGCACAAGGATCACTTCGATCCGCGGCTACTGGCCGATCACGTCAGCAAGGACGCCGTGGTGTTGCTGCCCGACTTCCCGGTGCCCGACCTCAAGCGCGAACTCGAGCAGCTCGGGTTCCACCGGTTCTTCGAGACCGAGGACTCCGTGAAGCACCGGGTGAGCGGGCCCAAGGGCGAGCTGGACGTGATGATCATCGCGCTGCGCGCGCCGGCGGACGGCCCGATCGGCGACTCCGGCCTGGTCGTCTCCGACGGCACCACGACGGTGTTCAACATGAACGACTCGCGGCCGCTGGGGGTGGACGCGCTGGCCCAGTTCGACCATATCGATGTGCACATGCCGCAGTACTCCGGCGCGATCTGGTACCCGATGGTCTACGACATGCCCGAGCGCGCCAAGGAGGCGTTCGCCACCCAGAAGCGCCAGCGCGGCATGGACCGCTGCCGTCAGTACATCGCCGATGTGGGCGCCACCTGGGTCATCCCGTCGGCCGGACCGCCGTGCTTCCTCGATTCCGAGCTGCGCTTCCTCAACGACGACCACGGCGACCCGGGCAACATCTTCCCGGACCAGATGGTCTTCCTCGAGCAGATGCGGCTGCACGGGAACAACGGCGGGCTGCTGATGATCCCGGGTTCGAAGGCGGATTTCGAAGGCTCCCAACTGGTTTCGCTGACGCATCCGATTCCCGACGATGAACTCCAGTCGATCTTCACCACCGGCAAGGCGCGCTACATCGCCGAGTACGCCGAGCGCATGGCCCCGGTGCTGGCCGCGGAGAAAGCCCGCTGGGCGCCGGCCGCCGGCGAGCCGCTACTGGAGCCGCTGCGGGCCCGCTTCGAACCGATCATGCTGGCCAGCGACCAGATCTGCGACGGCATCGGCTACCCGGTGGAGCTCAAGATGGGGCCCGAGACCGTCGTGATCGACTTCCCGAAACGCACTGTGCGCGAACCCGTTCCGGACGAGAAGTTCCGCTACGGCTTCGAGATCGCACCGGAGCTGGTGCGCACGGTGCTGCGGGACAACGAACCCGACTGGGTGAACACCATCTTCCTGTCCACCCGGTTCAGGGCCTGGCGGGTCGGCGGCTACAACGAGTACCTGTACACGTTCTTCAAGTGCCTCACCGACGAGCGGATCGCCTACGCCGACGGCTGGTTCGCCGAGGCGCATGACGACACATCGACGATCACCCTCGACGGCTTTGAGATGCAGCGTCGCTGCCCGCATCTGAAAGCCGACCTGTCGAGGTTCGGCGTGGTCGAGGGCGACACCCTGACCTGCAACCTGCACGGCTGGGAATGGGACCTCAAGACCGGAAAGTGCCTGACCTCCAAGGGCCACCAGCTGCGCTGCTCGAGGCTGTGAGCGCACTGCCGCGGCAGTACTACGACGACGGACAGGTCCAGCTGGACCGGTTCGCCCTGACACTGCGGCGCTACCATTTCCCCTCCGGCACAGCCAAAGTCATTCCGCTGCGTGTTATCAAGGGGTACCGGGCCGAGCCACTGGGTCTGCTGCTGCAGCGGTTCCGCATCTGGGGCACCTCGGACCTCCGGCGCTGGCTGCCGCTGGATGTCAACCGCCCGCTGCGCTCCACTCTGATCACCCTCGACGTGCCCGGCGCCTGGCCCAGCCCGGCGTTCACCCCGGAGGACCCGCAGACGTTCCTGGCGATGTTCGACGAAGTGCTGGCGTCCGTGGTGGACTAGACTAGACTAAGCCAATGGGGTACTCTTGCCCCGTGACGGTGAACGTCAACATCCACGAGGCAAAGACGCAACTTTCCCGGCTCCTTGAGCGGGTCGCCCGCGGAGAGCGCGTGGTCATCTCGAAGGCCGGCAAACCGGTCGCGGAACTTGTGCCTCACCAAGGGCGCCGCGTCGTGTTCGGCGGGTTGCGAGGCCAACTCGGCTATGACGACTCCGCCTTCGACCTCGATCCCGAGATCCGGGAGATGTTCTACGGCCGGCGCGACCGCGACGATGCTCCTTCTTGACAGCCAGGCCCTGCTGTGGCTCCTCGATGACAGCCCGCGGCTTGGACCGGCAGCGCGAACGATGATCAGTGCGGCCGCAGGCGTGTACGTTTCCGCCGCTACCGTCTGGGAACTGACCATCAAGTCCATGCTCGGCAAGCTCTCGGTGCCAACGGCGCTGTCGGCGGCACTGACCGAACAGGGTCTGTTGCTGCTCGACGTCACCACCGAACATGCCGAAGCGATCCAGGACTTTCCGGAATTGGTCCGACACGACCCGTTCGATCGGATCCTCGTCGCCCAGGCCAGCAGGGCCGGCCTGCGACTGCTCACCGCCGACACAGTATTGCTGGAACTGCGACGCGACTTCATTGCCGACGCGGCGAAGTGACCTGCTCCGCGTTACCGAAGCGGCGTCACACCCGGAACTCTCAGGGTTCCCAGACCAGCTGGCGCAGTTCGGAGAAGTCCTCACCGGCGGTGTCGTAGACCCGCACGATCGCCTCGTCGCCCGGCTTGAGGTAGGTGCTCTCGCCGTAGCTGGTGTAGCGGGTCGCGCCGATGCCGATCAACACGTGCGCCGGGTGGCCGGCCGCCACCATCAGCGCACCGACATCCTCCAGCGGCGTTTCCGGCGAACCCTTCTGGTTGGCCAGCCGCTCGCAGATCCAGTCCAGCAACACCTCGCCGTAGTAGGAGTAGCCCAGCAGCGGGCTGTCCACGCCGTACTCGTGGTGCGCACCGTCGGCGGTTCGCAGATGGCACAACAGTCTCAGGGTGGCGGTCGGCCCGTCCGGGGTCAGGTCGTGGATCTCGAAGAACTCCGGCGCGACGCCCTTGGACGCCGGTCCCCAGTTCTTCTTCTCGCTGATCTTGCGGGCGTTCGGGCGGCGGATCGAGCAGTCGTTGAACGCCCCCAGTGCGAAGGGACGCAACGACGCGACGGTGTCGCCGCTCCACACCACCTCGCAGGCCAGGCCGACCTCGGGTTCGATCTGCAGGTTCAGCGGGCCATCGGACTCGGACACCTTCGGCACGATCAGCGCGTCGTGCGACAGCGGGAACTCGCCGAGTTGCCCGTCGTTGCCCGGCACGTACCACGGGAAGATCCCCTTGGGCGCGCCCTCCTTGGCGACCACTGTCGTGAAATCGCCCGCCTCACCGGCCTGGTCGAGATGCCCGGCGAAGTTCCCGGCCACCCCGAACCCGAACCAGTCCCGTAGTTCGTCGAGTTCCATCTCGATCACTTAGGCCAGCACCTCCGTGCCCGTGAACGGCACCAGGGCGGAAGGCACCCGCACGCTGCCGTCCGGCAGCTGATGATTCTCCAGAATCGCGACGATCCACCTCGTGGTCGCCAGCGTTCCGTTGAGTGTGGCGGCGGTCTGCGGCTTGCCGTTCTCGTCGCGGTAGCGGGTGGACAGCCGCCGCGCCTGGAAGGTGGTGCAGTTCGACGTCGAGGTCAGCTCGCGGTAGGCCTGCTGGGTGGGCACCCACGCCTCGCAGTCGAACTTGCGCGCCGCCGAGGAGCCGAGATCGCCTGCGGCGACGTCGATCACGCGGTAGGGCACCTCGATGAGCTCCAGCATGCGGCGCTGCCAGCCCAGCAGCCGCTGGTGTTCGGCCTCGGCATCCTCGGGCCGGCAGTAGACGAACGCCTCGACCTTGTCGAACTGGTGCACCCGGATGATGCCCCGGGTGTCCTTGCCGTAGCTGCCGGCCTCCCGGCGGAAGCACGACGACCAGCCCGCGTAGCGCTTCGGCCCGTCGGACAGGTCGAGGATCTCGTCGGCGTGATAGCCCGCCAGCGGGACCTCCGAGGTTCCGACGAGGTAGAGGTCGTCGTCGGGCAGGTGGTAGATCTCCTCGGCGTGGGCGCCGAGGAAACCGGTGCCGCCCATGACCTCCGGGCGCACCAGCACCGGCGGGATCATCAGCGTGAAGCCGTTCTCGGTCGCCAGCCGCACCGCCAGTTGCAGCAGGCCGAGTTGCAGCAGCGCGCCGCGGCCGGTGAGGAAGTAGAACCGCGACCCCGACACCTTCGCGCCGCGCTCCATGTCGATCAGGCCGAGGGCCTCGCCGAGTTCCAGATGGTCGCGCGGGTTGTCGATCGCCGGGGTCTCGCCGACCACCTCGAGCACCCGGTAGTCGTCCTCGCCGCCGGCGGGAACCCCGTCGATGACGAGGTTGGGGATCGCCAGGTGAGCCTCGGTGAAGGCGGCCTCCGTTTCGGACTGGCGGGCCTCGGCGTCCTTGACCGCGGCGGCCAGCGTCTTGGCCCGCTCGAGCAGCGCTGGGCGCTGCTCGGGGGTGGCCGATCCGACGCTCTTGCTGGCCGCCTTCTGCTCGGCGCGCAGCGCGTCGGCGGCCGAGATGGCACCCCGGCGGGCGGTGTCGGCCTGCAACAGCACGTCGACCAGTGCCGGGTCCTCGCCGCGGCTGCGCTGTGACCGGCGAACCGCCTCGGGATCCTCGCGCACAACTTTGAGGTCGATCACGCTGAGCACCCTACTTCCCCGGACCTGCGACACCTCGACAGCACAACCGCGTAACAGTCGCGGTGCGGCCCTTGTCAGGCCGCGCGGCGGGCCTGCCACAATGGACCGCGATGTTGCAGCTATCCGATGCCCCGCAGACCGAGGACGCCGGCGACGAGCCGGCCGAGACCGGCCGTTCGGGCCTGCAGGCCAAGTCCACCCGCCGCGCCCTGTTGCTGACCGCGCTGGGCGGGCTGCTGATCGCCGGCACCGTCATCGCGCTGCCGATCCGAGACAAGGGGCCGCTGGCCGAGGTGGTCCCCGCCGAGGGCGCCGCCACCCCGTCGGCCACCTCCGCCTTCGCCGAGGCCAAGACCGGGTACTGCCTGAACTGGCCCGACAACGCCCTGGATGCGGCGGTCATCGTCGACTGCAAGGACGACCACCGCTTCGAGGTCTCCCAGGCGCTGGACATGCGGGCGTTCCCGGGAACCGAGTACGGCCCGGACGCGCCACCGCCGTCCCCCGCGCGCATCCAGCAGATCACCTCCGAGCAGTGCGAGCCGGCCACCGAGCGCTACCTCGGCCCCCGGTTCGACCCGAACAGCCGGTTCAGCATCAGCCTGCTGTGGGCGGGCGACAAGGCCTGGAAACAGTCCGGGGAGCGGCGCATGCTGTGCGGGCTGCAACTGCGCGGCCCGGGCTACCAGCAGCTCCCGACCAAGGGCAGGGTGGCCGAGGCCGACCAGTCCAAGGTGTGGCCGGCCGGCACCTGCCTGGGCATCGACCCGCCGACCAACCAGCCCAACGACGCCGCCGTCGACTGCTCGGCGCCGCACGCCATGGAGGTCGTGGGCACCGTCAACCTTGGCGAGAAGTTCCCAGGGGGCGTTCCGGCCGATCCCGACCAGGACGCCTACATCAAGGAGGTGTGCAACGCCCTGACCGACGCCTACCTGGCGCCGGTGAAGTTGCGCGACACCACCCTGACGCTGATCTACAACACCATCTCGCTGCCGAGTTGGACCGCCGGCAGCCGTCAGGTGGCCTGCAGCATCGGCGCCACGCTGGGCAACGGCGGCTGGGCCACCCTGATCAACAGCGCCAAGGGCCCGCTGCTGATCAACGGCCAGCCACCGGTTCCGCCGCCGGCGATCCCCGAGGAGCGGTTGAACCAGAGCCAGGCGCCGCTTCCGCCGCTGCCGGGTATCGGCCCCGGCGCAGGGGGCGGCGGGCGGTAGTGCCCGTCCGGATGCAGCCGCAGCGCTTCGAGGAACTGGTTTCCGAGGCGCTGGACCTCATCCCGCCCGAGTTGGCCGCGGCCTTCGACAACGTCGTGGTGCTGGTGGCCGACCGGCATCCCGAGGACCCCGAGTTGCTGGGCCTCTACGAGGGCATCGCGCTGACCGATCGCGACTCCACCTACGCCGGCGCACTGCCGGACACGGTGACGATCTTCCGGGACAGTCTGCTGGAGTTCTGCGAGACCGAGGACGAGGTGGTCGAGGAGGTCGCCATCACGGTGATCCACGAACTCGCTCACCACTTCGGCATCGACGACGAGCGGCTGCACGAATTGGGTTGGGACTGAAGGCCGTTAGCGGTTGGGATCGCCCCGCCATCGGAAGCTGTTGACGTACTTGCCCAGATCCTGCGCCAGTTCCAGGTTGGCCCCCGACGGTGGTCCGGGGCCGAAGTCCGGCCCGAAGGCGTGGTACGGGCCGGTCGCGAAGGCCACCAGCGCGACATCGTTCTTGACCGCCACCAGCACCACGATCCGCACCCTGGAGTAACTCGCCGCGGAGCCCTGCGGCCAGACGTCGGCGACCTCGCCGTAACCGGGCTGGTAGCCCACCATCGCGTTGGGAATCTCGTAGGCGACCTTCGCATCCGGGTAGGTCCGCCGGAGGATCCTGGTGGCGACATCCTTCGCCGAACGCCCGCCGGCCGGCTCGGCGAACAGTTGCATGACACCGCCGTCCCCGGCCGTGAGTGTCGCTGTGACACCGGACTTCTCGGTCTTGACGTCGTAGAACGAACCCGGCGCGGGATAAGACACCGAGAACGAGCCGTCCGGCGACTCGAACCGGGGCAGCGCCTTCACCGGTGATCCGCTCGGTGGTTTGCCGCAGTCCGGCGGGCACATGTAATGCGCGATCTTGGGGGTCACCGCCAGCGCCACGGCGGCCATCACCGCCGCGGCGGCCACGATCGCCGTCCCCCAGCGGCTCAGCAGCCACCCGAACCGCGGGCGGCGCGGCGCCGGGGCGAGGTAGCCGGCCTCCGGCATCGCGTACGCCGGGTAGCGCTGCTCGGAGGGGCCCGCGTCGACGCGCGCCGCCGCCTCACCCGGGTGGTCTGCCTGCGGCCGGAACGCACCCCGGCGCTCCCGGCGGGACTGTTGCGACGCCGCCCGGGTCGCCGCTCCGCAGTGCGGGCAGAACGCCATGTCGGGCACCACCATCTCGCACCGGGTGCACAGCAGCGGCTCGTCCTCGGCCACCGGGTCGTGGTCCTCATGCAGCAGCGCCAGCTGCATCGAGGTGCGCAGCAGGATCAGGGTGATCACGGTGACGCCGATATGCAGCGCGAGCATCACCAGCTCACGCAGCCCGACGTTGTCGATGACGGCGACGGCGGCGTGCAGCAACAGCGCCACCACCGCCAGTAGCACCAGCATCGGCCGCACCCGGCCGTGATGTTCGGCGTCGCCGTCGCGCTGCCGGAACCACAGCGCGATTCCCACCATCCCGCCGGCCGCCGCGGCGGTGATGGGCACCGTCACGCCGCACAGTATGACCTCGACCACCAGCCCCTGCAGCGGTCGGGCGTGGGCGATCAGGCCGGCGCCGACCTGCGGCGCCAGCCGGGCCAGTGTCGCCGCGGCACTGAAGGTCAGGCCGGCCAGCGCCCCGATCACGAAGCCGTCCAACGATTCCCGGCTCCCCGGACGCACCAGCCGCACGATCACGATGGGCGTGACCATCAGCACCATCCCGACGACCGGTATCACCAGGCCCTCCCGGAACAGATGGTGGAGAGCCAGGCCTACCGACATGGGCACGCCGTAGGTCCGCGCGACGAACGCACCACTGGCGGCGACCCAGGCCGCTCCCAGCAACGCGCCCAGCGCGGCGGCAAGAATCAGCGCGATACGCGGACAGTCCCGGTCGGCCGAGGACGCCCGCAGGTAGAGCGCGAACAGCAGCGGCAGACCCAGCGCCGAGATCGCGATTCCCAGTGCGGGCAGCCGCAGCACCGCCGCGACGATCAGTCCCACCGCCGCCACGGCCAGCGTCACCCGGAACGGGGTCCGCGACTTGTCCGGCAGATGCGGGAACAGCGAGCTTGCCAGGAAGGGAAGCAGCACCCGTTCACGGGGTTCAGCACCGAATGTCTCGGGGCGCAGAACTTTCAGGTGTCCGCCCTGACAGCCGCAGAGTCCGCAGAAGTTCGCCGACGGAACATCGACCTGGCATCGCGGACACTCCATGGTCGGCACGGCATGGGCGGCGGCCGTCACGGCAGCAACTTCTGCAGGACGAGAAGATTGCGGGCCAGGTTGTCGACGTTGGGAGTGCCCAGCCCGGTCACCAGGTCGTAGCCGGGTCCGGCCGAGGCGACGGCGTTGCCGCCGAGCACCACGTCGCGGAACGCCGGCAGCCGGGCGCCCTCGGCGACGCGGTACAGCAGCGGATTGAGATCACCGATCAGCCGGCCGCCGTTCTCGAGAAGATACTGGTTCATCACCGCCGCCATGCCGGCCCAGATCGGCGCGGACAGCGAGGTCCCGCCGCCGGCGAGCACCTGGTCGTCGAAGACGATCTTCATCCCGGTGAAGGGGTCGGCCACGGCCGAAATGTCCGGCGTCAGGCGCGATTTCGTCGCACCTTTCGGCCGCAGTTGGGCCTGCCAGGCCGGCCGCTCGAAGAGGGCCGACGGCCCCCCTGCCGAGCCCTGCGACAGCGGCGGGTCGAACCAGGCCTGTTCGGCCAGCCAGCCGCCGTCGTCGTCGGTGGACAGCGTGGTGCCGCCGACGTTGGTCATCTCGGGCAGCGAGGCCACCGCGTCGAGTCCGATGTTGCCGGCATGCGGCGGGGCCGACCAGTCGCTGCCGCCCTTGCATTCCAGCCCGGCGAGATCACCGCTGGCGTCGAACGCGGTGGTGCCGTTGGCCTGCGCCTTGGCCAACGCGGCGCGCACCGGGGCGAGGTCGGCGGCGGTGATCAGCTTGTCGCACCCCCAGCCGATGGAGAAGGTCCACACGGCACCGGGGTAGCGCCGGTCGGCGTCCTCCATCATCTGCGCGACCTTCTCGAAGGAACCGTCCTTCTCCACCGTCGGCCGCGCGTTGACCAGAACGGTCTTGGCATCCGGGGCCACGGCGTGGACCGCCTCGAGATCCATGGTGGCCTCGCCGCGGCGGTCGGGCGGCTGGCCGCCGACCACCTCGGGGGTGAACTGCGGCAGGCCGAACATCGACGAGAACGCGTCGAGGTCGCTCTGGGCGAACCCGTCGAAGGCGAACACCACCACGGTGATCCCCTTGCCGGTGAAGCCCCCGTCGCGCAACGGCGTCGCGTTGTAGGTGCGCAGCAGGGCCTCGGGGGTCAGACCCTGGTCGGGTACCTCCGCGGGCAGCGGTGGCCGCGACTCGCGGTGCGGGGTGTAGCTCAGGATGCGCCCCAGGCCCGCGACCTCGGGACGCACCGCGTCCGGCACCGCGGGTTGCCGCGGTGAGGCGTAGAACACCTGGCCGCGCCGGCCGCGGTAGTCGTGCACGTCGACGTCGAAGGCCGCCGACACCGCCGCGGGGCGGCCCTCGACGATCGCCCAGTCGTCGCCTGCCCGCCACCGCACCGACAGCCCGTTGCCGGCCGACCAGTCCAGCAGCCGTTCGGGCCGCCGGGCGCCGTGCAGCGCCGCAGTCAGTTGGACGTGGTCGCCGCGGGCCGGGCCGAGGTCGGTGGAACTGTTCAGCAGGGCGGCGTAGGGACCGCCGATCAGGCCGGTATCGGCGGTCGGCGGCACGGACCGGCGTTCGCCGGCGACGAATCCGGTGCCGGCCGCGGCGAGCAGCGCCACGGCGGCTAACCGCCGCCAACGGGAGATGGCCGGCGGCGGATCAGGATTCACGACTCCGCCGCTCAACTGGTGAATTCCTATTCTCCGGAGCCCGATTCGGGCGTCGACGAATTGTACGTCGACGTCGTTTCCGGATCGTGCGGTTGAGGGGGCGACTCCCGGCGGCGGCGGCGCGAGGATCGTGACGACGCCCGGGCGGCCGCACCGCAGGCCGGGCAGAACGGCATGTCCGGCACCACCCGCTCGCAGTGCACGCACAGCGTCGGCTGCCCGGTGAAGGGGTCGGGCTCCTCGTGCAGCAAGGCCAGTTGCAGACACACCCGCGCCGCCAGCAGTGCGACGACCGTCATCAGGATGTGCAGGCCGAGTTGCGGCCACTTCGGCAGCCGGGCAGCGTCGATCACCCAGATCCCGGTGTAGATGGCCGCGACGAGTACGGCGAAGAACACCAGCGCCGTGCGGACCGTGCCGCGGTGCTCACCGGCGCGCCGGCCGGGCTGGAACCACAGCAGCATCCCGATCAGGCCCCCGACCGCGGCGGCGGTCAGCGGCACGGCGACGCCGTACAGCACCGCCTCGACGAGCAGTCGCAGCGGCGGGATGTCGGCGATCAGACCGGAGACGAACTGCGGTGCCAGCCGGGTGGCGGTCGCGGCCCCCGTGAAGGACAGTGCGCCGAGGGCGCCGATGACGAATCCGTCGAGGGCCTCCCGGGTGGGTGGACGCAGGATGCGGATCACCACGGCGGGCAGCACCATCAGGACCGCGCCGCCCACCGAGATGACAAGCCCGATGCCGAGCAGGTTCTGCAGGACGAAGCCGGCCGCCATCGGGATCCCGTAGGACCTGGCGACCAGTCCCCCGGTCAGCCAGACCCATCCCACGCCGAGCGCGGCCCCCATCGCGGCGGTGAAGCCGAACATCCGGGCGGGGATATCCCGCAGCACGTCGGCCTGCCAGAGGTAGAGCATGAACAACCACGGAACACCCAGTGCGGCAACGGTAACCATCGGCCCGACCACCCGCAGCACGGCGAGACCGACCACTCCGAGCAGCATCGCGGCCATTCCGATGCGGAAAGGGTTGCGGTAGATGTGCGGCAGCTGCGGGAACAGTGTGCTGGTGATCATCGGTTGGATCAGCGGCTCGCCGGGGGCGGCGGCGAAGACGCGCGGCCGCAGCAGACGCAGCCTGCCCTCGGCCGGCAGCTTGCTCTCGGCGCCGCAGTAACCGCAGAAGTCGGCCAGCGGAACCGTTGCGCCGCAATGTCCGCACACCGTCGTGGGCACGGCGCCGAGCGCTCGGTAGGAATCCGCCGGGGGTGATGTCATCGTGGGAACCGTGAGCCTACTCCGCGCGGCGCGGCACCGGGCCGGTGTCGGCGGCCGATGCTAGGAACGAGACATGGCGAATCACTGCCGCGAATGCAGGGCCGGGCAGCCGCATTGTCACGGGACGCTGATCCATCACCGTGGCCAGCAGACGCAGTGCACCGAGCCGGGCTGCAGCCACCCGGAGGTGCTACTGCACTCGCTGACCATCGACTGCGAGGCGATCGGCTGCGACTGCGACGAACGCGGCGCGGGCCGGCGCGCGATGTAGTCAGCCCATCGGGTCGGCGGCGTGCAGCGCCTCCTCGACCGGGTCCACGTCGGGCTCCGGGTAGAACGGCGGGGCCTGCGACCCCCATTGCACGCAACTCCAGCGGCCGTCGGTGATCGGCGCCAGCGTCACCGCCTCGGTGTTGGCCAGGTGGTGGTCGAGCACGAAGCTGCTCTCCACCCCGGCCAGCGTGGCGGCGGCGAGCCGGATCGCGGCGCCGTGACTGACGACGACGATGTCGCGGGTCCAGTCCCGGTCGTCGAGGTAGCGCAACCGCAGGTCGGTCAGTACCGGCAGGTAGCGGTCGAGCACATCGCGCCCGGTCTCCCCGCCGGGCATCGCGGCGCCGAGCTCCCCCTCGTGCCAGCGCTGGTAAACCCGGTTGAACTCGGCGATCGCCTCGTCGTCATCGCGGTTCTCCAGGTCACCGGCCTGCACCTCGTGGATCCCCTCGACCTCCGCAAGCACGAGATCACCTGGTGGGCAACCGAATTCACCCGCGGCGGCCGCGGCGGTCTGGGCCGCCCGGCGGGCTATCGAATGCAACAGCAGGCCGGGCGGTCGGGGGCGCGCACGGGCGAAGTCCCGCGCCTGGCGCACGCCCAGTTCGGTCAGGTCGGCGCCGGGTGGCCTGGTGTCCAGACGCCGTTCGACATTGGCCTGCGATTGGCCGTGCCGGACCAGGATCAGCCGGCCGCTCACGACCCGCCCCGGCGCAGGCTGGCCAGCCACCGCTCGGCCTCGTCGAGGTGCGGCGGTAGTGCGCCGGCCGCAGCGCCGGTCGGCCAGGAACCCAGGTAGCGGACGTCCGAGCAACGCCGGTGCAGCGCCTTGAGCGCCTCGGCCACCGCACTGTCGTCGATATGCCCGACGCAGTCCAGGAAGAAGATGTAGGTGCCGAGTTCGGTTCGGGTCGGCCGCGATTCGATCCGGGTCAGGTCGATGTCGCGGATACCGAACTCGCTCATCGCCGCGACCAGTGCGCCCGGCGCGCTGTCGATCCGCAGCACCACCGAGGTCCGGTCGGCGCCGGTGCGGGCCGGCGGCGGACCGGGCCTGCCGACCAGCACGAACCGGGTTCGGGCGTTGGCCTCGTCCACCACACCCTCGGCCAGCACTGCCAGCCCGTGACGCCGGGCTGCCAGCGCCGTGCTGACCCCCGCATCGGCGCGGCCCCCGGCGACTTCCCCGGCGGCGGCCGCGTTGGAGACGGCGGGAACGACCTGCGCGCCCGGCAGCTGGTCGGCCAGCCAATGCCGGACCTGAGCGGCCGCCACCGGGAAGGCCGCCACGGTGCGAACGTCGACGGCCCGCATCCCGGGCCGGGTGACGATGCTGAACGCGACGTCGAGTGTCAACTCGGCGTAGATCTGCAACGGCGAACCGCCGGCCAGGCTGTCCAGCGTCGGCAGCACGGTTCCCTCGATCGAATTCTCGATCGGGACGCAGGCGTAGTCGGCGGCGCCGGCGCGGACGGCCTCGAGGGCGGCCGGGGTGCTGTCGGTCGGCAGTAGTTCGGCTTCGCCCCCGCCGGGCACCATCGACGCGGCGGCCATCTGCAGCAACGCCGCCTCGCTGAACGTCCCCTCCGGTCCGAGGTAGGCGATGCGGGCCACGGCCCAACCCTATCGGGTCGGGGTGCGATGGTCGGGCCGCTACCGTGGCGGAGTGAGCGTCAGCCACGGCGATTACCCCGGCGCCGATCGCCGCGTCACACGCGTCGAAATCGCGGTCATGCTCGCGGTGACGTTCGGCGTCAGCGCCGTCTCCGCCGTCCTGCAACTGGCCGACGCCCTGCTGTCCGGACTGGGCGGTTACCGGGTCCGGCTCAACCCCAACCAGTCACGTTACGACCTGATCAACCTCGGACTGAATCTGGTGTCGATCGGGCAGCTGATCGCCTGGGGCGCGCTGGCGCTGTATCTGTTGTGGCGCAGCGGGATTGCGCCCGCGGCACTCGGCCTTGGCCGGATCCGGTGGCGCGCCGACATCGGGGGCGGGCTGGCACTGGCGGCGCTGATCGGCATCCCGGGTCTGCTGCTGTACCTGGCGGCACGTCACCTCGGGCTCAACGCCGCGGTGGAGCCATCGGGCCTGCACGCCTCGTGGTGGCGAATCCCGGTGCTCGTCATGGCCGCCTTCGCCAACGGTTTCGCCGAAGAGGTGGTGGTGGTCGGCTACCTCATCACCCGGCTGCGCCAGCTGGGCCTGAGCGAGCGGGGCGCGGTGGCGGCCTCGGCCGGGCTGCGCGGGCTCTACCACCTGTACCAGGGCATCGGCGCCGGGCTGGGCAATGTGGTGATGGGCCTGGTTTTCGGGTACGCCTGGTGCCGCAACGGCCGGCTGTGGCCGCTGGTGATCGCACACGGGGTCATCGACTCGGTGGCCTTCGTCGGCTACGTGCTGCTGGCCGGCAACCATCTGGCATGGCTGCGCTGATCGTGCGCCAGCGCTTAGGTTGACCTCGTGAACGAGTACCGGCCGCCACCGGGGGATCCGCCCACCGAGCGGATTCCGCGGGTTCCCCCGCCGCCGGCGCGCGAGCCGTCACCGTTCATCCGCCGGCCGCCACCGGGTTACCCGCCGCCGCCGGGCTACCGGCCGCCGCCGGGCTACCGGCCGCCACCGGGCTACCGGCCGCCACCGGGCTACCGGCCGCCACCGGGCTA
>JAPOHV010000047.1 GCA_029979305.1 Mycobacteriaceae bacterium
ATCAGAAAAATCTGACCAGCACCAGTATCAAACTGGCAAAAAAGTCATCCCTGACACGGGGGTACCAGGAACAACAAAAACAAAAAACAACAAACAAAAACCACCAAACACACTATTGAGTTCTCAAACAACAACACCCGACATCCGGTCGCGCAGCGACCCCGCGGCGATTGCCACGTGCTCGTTGTGCGGATGGAACGCTCCGAAGGCCGGAAACATTCCCGAGGGATGCCGTCGCGCTCAGCGGGCAGACCGCGTCACAACGACGAAAACTAAGTTACGTCAGGGGTTCACCCGAGTCAAATCCCCTGAGCAGCAGGAGAGATTGACCTTCGTCACACCCGTCGCCGGAGGTTTCCCGGCGCCGGAACTAACCAACGCGTTCCACACCGGCGATATTCCGCTTGCCCCGTCGCAGCACCAGCCAGCGTCCGTGCAGAAAGTCCGCCGGGCCGGCGACCCAGTCCTCGCCGTCCACCCGGACGTTGTTCACCGACACCCCTCCCTCGGACACGGTGCGCCGGGCGGCTCCCCTGCTCTCCGACAGTCCCGTCGCCACAAGCAGATCGACGATGCCGTCCGGGTCGCCCGGCGACAGCTGGACCACCGAGGTCTCCCGCAGCGCGGCCGCCAGCGTCGCCTCGTCGAGCCTGTCGAGTTCACCGCGGCCGAACAGCGCCGCCGACGCGTGCTCGACGGCCTCGGTCGCCGCCTCGCCGTGCACCAGCGTGGTGAGTTCGCGGGCCAGCCGACGCTGCCCGGCCCGCTCGTGCGGCCGGGTCGCCGTGGCCTCCGCCAGCTCGGCGAGTTCGTCGGCGGTCAGGAAGGTGAACCACCGCAGGTACCGGACGACGTCGGCATCCGCGGTGTTGATGAAGTACTGGTACCAGGCATACGGGCTGGTCATCTCGGGGTCGAGCCACAGGCTGCCGCCGCCGGTGGACTTGCCGAACTTGGTGCCGTCGGCCGAAGTCACCAGCGGAACCGTGAGGGCGTGCACGCTCGCGCCCAGTTTCTGGCGCACCAGCCGAACCCCGGCGATGATGTTTCCCCACTGGTCGGAGCCGCCGATCTGCAGCGAACAGCCGTGCCGCCGGTGCAGTTCCACGTAGTCGTTGGCCTGCAGCAGCATGTAGCTGAACTCGGTATACGAAATACCCTCGCCGTCGAGGCGGCGGCGGATGGTGTCCCGGTCGAGCATGACGTTGACCGAGAAGTGCTTGCCGACGTCGCGCAGGAACTCGATGGCGCCGAGCGGCTGGGTCCAGGTCAGGTTGTTCTCGACGATCGCCCCGGTGGAAGAGCCGTCGAAGTCGACGAAACGTTCGAGCTGGCCGCCGATGCGCTCGGACCACTGCGCGACGGTGTCGGCGGTGTTCATCGTGCGCTCTCCGGTGTCCCGGGGGTCCCCGATGAGGCCGGTCGCACCCCCGGCCAGCACGATCGGCCGGTGACCGGCCCGCTGGAAGCGCTGCAGGGTCAGCAGCGGCACCAGGTTTCCGGCGTGCAGGCTGGGGGCCGTCGGGTCGAACCCGCAGTAGACCGTCATCGGCGGCTGCGCGGCCGCCGCGGCGAGCGCGTCGATATCGGTCGACTGCGCGATGAGTTCGCGCCAGTTCAGCTCGTCGAGGATCGTCGTGCCCATCCGGTGATCTTCCCGCATGGGCGGCCGGTCAGTCGCTGCAGCCCGGGCGTGGCGCGCGGGGACTGCGCCGGTAGGCCGAGACCTCCGGGCGGCCGGGCAGCCATAGCCGCCACGGCCGGTCGGCCGCCCGGCTGACCCCGACGCGGGGCCCGGCGAGCCCCTGTCCCGGGCCGCCGAGCCGCACGGTGACCGGGGAGTGCCGGTCGAACAGGTCGATTCCGTTGTCGGCCATCGTGATCCCCAGCGCCCGGCACAGATTGCCCGGCCCGCGGGCCAGCTGCCCTGCAGGAACCGCCGGGCCGCGCCGCTGCGCGGCGTCGTGGTCGCCGGACTCGATGACCGCGGCCCGCAGCAGCACCGCGGCGGCAAGGCCGTCGGCTCCGCAGGACACGTTGGCGCAGACATGGATTCCGTGACTGCGGTAGGTGTACAGCCGGCCGGGGGGCCCGAACATGACCGCGTTGCGGGCGGTCGGTCCCCGATAGGAATGGGCGGCCGGGTCGGGCCACGGCCCGTCGGCGGGGCCGCCGTAGGCCTCCACCTCGACGATGCGGGCACTGACGCCGTGGGCGGTGATCACCGCTCCGAGCAGTCGGTGGGCGGCCGACAGCGGGTCGACCGACAGCAGCCGCGTGCTCATCCGGCGCGAAGGTCGCTGCCCAGGCAGTCGGCGGCGGCAAGACCGGACAACGCCGCCATCGGCAGGCCGCCGCCGGGGTGCGCGCTGCCCGAGGCGAGGTAGAGGCCAGACAGGCCGGGCACCCGGTTGGGCGGGCGCTTGAACGCCGCGAAGCGGTCGTTGCTGGCGGCTCCGTAGATCGCACCGCGGCTGCCGGGAAACGCGGCGGCCAGATCGGCGGGCGTGCGGCGCCAGACCAGTGTGTCGCCGTCGGCCCACAGCCCGGCGGCACGGATCCGTTGCGCGACAGCGGATTCCAGTTCATCCCAGATCTGCGGCGCCCGCGGCCGGCTTGGCGGTTCGGCCGGGGCGTTGGCCATGACGAAGACCGGTTCGCCGTCCGGCCAGCCGGTCAGACCGTGACAGCGCTCCTGGGCGCAGAGGTAGACGGTCGGGGCCGCGGGCGGACGGTCGCGGTCGACGATGTCGGCGAACTCGGCGTCATAGTCGTGCGGGAAGAGCACCTCATGCGGCCGCCGGTCGGTGCGCCGGTCGGCCCGCAGTGCCGCGGTCCATCCGGACATCGAAGGAACCGCGGCGGCCGGCAGGTGGCGGCGGGCGGCGGGCAGTCCCCCGTCGCGAAGCCAGCCCACGTCGGCGTTGACCACCACCGCCCGGCCGCGCCGCTCCCCGCCGCCGGCCAGCGCGAGGCCGGCCACCGCTCCGTCGCGCACCAGCACCCGCTCCACACCGACACCGCATTCGATCACCCCGCCGCGGGACTCGATCGCCGCGGCGAGCGCCGACACCAGGGCGGTGATGCCGCCCTGCACGCCGTAGCCGCCCAGCGAGAGCTCCACGTGGGCAATGCAGTTCAGGGTCGCGGGAGCCCGGCGGGGGTCGCTGCCGTTATAGGTGGCGTACCGGCGCAACAACAGCCGCAGGTGCGGCTCCCGGACGTGCCGGTCGATGCCGGCGGCCATACTGCGCAGCGGGTCGATGGCGGCCACGGCACGCGGGCGGCGCAGCGCGAGACCGATCATCCCGGCCCAGGTGGGGGCCGGCCCCAGTACGAAGTTCGGGCCGGCCGCGTCCCAGATGCGCCGGCTGTAGGCCAGGAACGCCGCCAGTTCGGCCTCCGCGGCGGGTCCGAGGGCCGAGCGGACCAGGGCGAGGGTCTGCGCCGGGTCGTGGGCGACCTCGAGGACGCAGCCGTCGGCGTAGCGGTAGCGGAAGCCCGGGTCCAGCCGGCGCAGCCCGACCACCTCGTCGAAGCGGATGCCCGCCCGGCTGAACAGACCGGCGAACACCTCGGGGAGGGTCAGCACGCTCGGGCCGGTTTCGATCGTGACGCCGTCGATCTCGACGGTTCCGGCCTTGCCGCCCGGCCGGGGGCCGGCTTCGAGCACGTGCACCGGAATACCACGGGCGACCAGGGCCAGCGCAGCCGCCAGTCCGCCGATGCCGGCGCCGACGACGAGTACCGGGGTGTCAGCGGGCATGGGATCCGCGGCGGCCGATCACCCGCAGCATCCGGGAGCCTATTCCGTCCGGCGTGCCCGACCCGCGGGGCCGCAGCAGTGGGACGAAGCCGGGCAGCGGGTCAGCGGGGTGGGTGCGCGCCCGGCGACCGTCGGTCGCCGCCATCGCCGCCCGGTCGATGTCGGTCAATCCGTCCAGGATCGCGCTTTCGACGGCGGGTAACACGCCGGCCCCGGGTGCCGAACCCGGGATCGGCGGCGCGAACCGGACAACCGCCGCCGGACGGTCGCGCTCCAGGAAGACGTAGTCGAGGCTCACCACGACGATGTCGACCGGGTTGTGGGCGTGCATATCCACCAGGCCGTGCCGCAGCCCCAGTGGACGCAGGTGGGCCGGACGCTGCCGGCCCTGCGGGAAGAACCACAGCGCGCGGCCGGGCCGGTCGAGCAGTGCGACGTCGGCCCGCAGGCAGTCCCGGCTTCGTTCCGGGCTGCTGCGGTCCAGCGGCAGACCGCCGAGCCAGCCCAGGAAGGGCAGCCGGCGCAGGCTCGCCGCGTCCATGACCGCCCACCCCACCCCGCCGAGCGCCTCGTCGAGGACGACCAGCAGCAGCGAGTCCCACCAGGCGACGTGATTGGACACGAAGAGCACCGGACCGCCGGCGAGGGCGGTGCGGGCCCCGTCCAGACCGGACACCCACAGCCCGTCGAGCCCTCGGGCCACCCGGTGCCGGGCGTAGCTGCGGGCGTGGCGCAGGAAACCGGGGCGGCGGGAGTCGCCGGCCCTGTTCAGCGCCGGCCGGTCGTCGCCGGCCGGGCCTGCGGTCACACCGCCTCCCGCTGGGCGCGGGCGGCGTAGGAACGCCCGCGCCAGCGGATATCGCCGCGGCGGCTGCACCGGAAGCTGTTGAGCAGCACACCCATCATGAGCATGACGGCGAACGGGTGCAGCAGCACGCTGGCCGGGCTGTGGCCGTAACGCAGCGCCATGATCAGACGCAGCGCGATGTTGGCGCCCACCCCGACCGCGGCGGCGGCCGCGATCCCGCCGGCCCCGAGCAGCAGCGCGACCGGCAGCGCGATGTAGGGCGCGATGAAGAAGACCAGGTGCAGCGCCAGCACGACGATGAGGGCCAGCGGATGTCCGCCGATGCCCTCATAGAAGTTCTTCGAGAATCCGCGCCACAGCGACGGGGCGTCGAAGTACATGCGGCAGTTGGCCATTCGGTCCCCGTCGGCGAAGACGACGCGGCGTCCGGCCTGTTTGAAGGCGCGGCACAGCGCCATATCGTCGACCAGACTGGTCCGTACCCGCGCCCAGCCGCCGACGGACTCCAGGGCCGGCCGGCGGATCAGCAGCAGCTGGCCGTTGGCCGCCAGCACCCTGGGGTCGCGGGTCCGGTGGATCAGCGGCATCGGCAGCCAGGCCACATAGGACAGGTGCAGCAGCGGCATGAGCAGCCGTTCGGTGAATCCGCCGGTGCGCTGGCGCGGCACGGCGGTGACCAGGTCGGCGCCCAGCCCGCCGGGCACCTCGTCGGGCGAACCCAGCAGTGAGAGCATCCGCAGCACACCGTCCTCGCGCAGCACCACGTCGGCGTCGACGGTCAGCAACAGGTCGGCGGTCGCCGCGGCGCTCAGCCGGTGCAGCGCGTATGGCTTGCCCACCCAGCCCGATGGCAGCGTGTCGCCGCGCACCACTCGCAGTCGGGGAAGTTCGTTCCGCAGGCGTTCGAGCACCTCTGCGGTGCCGTCGGTGGAGCCGTCGTCGTAGACCACGATCTCTCGGATCGGGCCGCGGGCGGCGTCGGCGGCGCGCACGCAGCGTTCGATGTTCGCCGCCTCGTCGCGGGCCGGGATCACCACGCTGATCCCGCCGGGGGCGGCGCCGGCCGCGCCGGGCAGCGCCCGTCCGCGGGTCCAGAACACTGCGTTGAACAGCACCAGGCTCAGCGATACGAGCGCGGGCAGCGCCAGCAGTGCGGCCAGGGCCCGTGCCCACACCGGAGCCGAACCGTCCAGCAGCGCTGACGTCGACAGGTCGGGCCGGGCCGGGCTCATACCCGCGCTGCCCGCGAGCTCAGCAGCCGGCCCCACCGGCCGTCGGCGTCCCCGGAGAACAGCGGCAGCCACATCGAGTTGGGGCCCGCCGCGCGGTGCACCCGCATCCGGACCAGCGGGCGCAGCAGGTCGGAGTCGACCCTGTCGGGCACCAGGTTCTCGCCGATGCCGTATCCCTCCTCGAAGCCTCCACTGCCGTCGGCACAGCGCCCGCGCAGCAGGTAGCGCTGGTAGAAGGGTCCGTTGTCGAGCAGCGCTTCGACCTCGACGTGGACCGGGCGCCCGTCGGGGTCGGGGAAGGTGGCAGAGGTAGGCCACCGCAGTCCCCACGGGCTGCGCCGCAGCCGGCCCACCTGCAGGCCGGCGTCCTCGCATACCCGGCTGGAGCCGTCGGCGGTGAGCTCGACAACCAAATCCCTTGCTGCGGAGCCGGATTCGGAGGGCATCAGCCGGTAAAAGATGAGATCGCGGCCCGGCAGCGCCAGCCGGCCCCACCACCAGTTGCGGATACCCAGGTCGTGCAGCGGCAGATCGGCGCTGTTGCGGTCGTGGTAGCCGCGGCCCTCGACGCGCAGCGTGCCGTTCGGGGTGTGCAGTTCCAGGCCGCCGTGGCCGACGGCGGTCATCGGCGTCCACCGGTGGGTGCAGGACGGATCGGCGGGTGGCGCCTCCGCGGCGTCACGGCGCAGCGCGCCGGAGACCCACACCCTTCCGGTGGCCCCCCCGCCGGTCGGCAGCGCCAGGTCGAGGGTGGCCTCCAGGGTGCGCGTCGGTGCGCCCCCGGCGGCGCGGGGGGTGTCGACCCAGGCGAAGGAGCAATCGCCGAGTTTCCACGATCGGCCGTCCTCACCCCAGACGCAGGCGTCACGTGCGAACTCCGAGAGCAGGTAGAACCGTTCCCGGCCGTCCTCGTAGACGACGAGGTTGACGCTGGGACGGTCGGCCGGGAGCTCGGGCCGGCCGGCCCGCGCCGCCCGGGCATAGCCGGGCAGGAACGGCAGGCCCCACGACCAGATCAGGGTGGCGCCGCGGCCCCGGTCGTCAACCAGGTCGACGTAGAACCAGGTGAAACCGCCCGGGCTGTTAAGCACAGCGGGGTCGGGCGTGCAGTCGGCCGAACATAACGCGATCAGGTGGCCTCCGGAATCCGGCCCGGGTGCGCCCCGAACCTGCTCGATGTTAGCCAAACCGCTTTGCGCCCAGAGCCTTTCCAGGTATCCCCCGAGGTATCCCCCGGACGGCGCCGCGGACCCTTCCCCGGCTACGGGGTGGTGCCGGGTTCAAGGCTAGCGTCGCCGCTGTCGGCCATGAGCCGCCGGTGCTCATCTTCGCCGACATCGGACGCTTCGTCGATCAGCAGGACCGGGATCCCGTCGTCGATGCGGTAGGCCTTGCGGAGCCGCGGGTTGTAGAGCACGTCGCCGGCCAACCTGAGCGGTCCCCGGTCGGCGGGGCACACCAGGATGGCCAGCAGTTCGGGATCCAGCGGCTTGGAGACGGTCACGGGCGCTACGGGGTCGGCGGCACCGGTACCGGTGTCGCCTGCACGCTGACCGGGGCGCCGGCCGCGGCCTGCGGGGCTAGGGCGGCCGGATTGCTGTCACCCGGCATCTGCCCGGCGCCCATGACCGCGCTGTTGGCGTTCTGCTGCGACTGGGCACTGGACAGGATGTCCATCTGGGCCTTGAGCTTCTGCTGGTAGGCGATGGTGTCCTTGAGCGCGTCGATCAGCGGCAGCTGGTTGGGGCGGTATTTCATCGCGGCCGTGAGTTCGTCGAGGTACTGCTTGGAGGGCTTGTAGCCCGCCGCGCGCAGCTTCAGGGCGACCTTGAGCAGGTTGGACAACTGCCCGCCGCCCGCTCCGACCGCGTATTCGTCGGCGAGCTGGTCGAGGACGTCGCCGCTGCTCGCGGCGGCCGGAGCGGTCGTCGCGCCGGCGGCCGCGGCAGCGGCCGCTCCACCCTGGAGGGCGACAGTGGGCTTGGGGGCGGCGGTGGTGACCAGGCTCGGCGTCGTGACGGCGCCGGCTGAGGCCGACGACGAGGCCGGGACGGGGGTGGGAGCGGGCGTCTCGGTGGGATCGGCCTGCGCGAGGCCGGCCGAACCGAGCACGAGGCCCGCGACGACTGCCACCCCGGCGACGTCGTTGCGCATCGCGCGCCGCCACCTTGCTCTGGTCATACACCTCTCCAGCCGGGAAATCGCCGAATGCGAGCCTAACAGCGGGGGCCGGTTCGGGCCGAACTCGTTTCAGCCCTCGCGGCCGACCAGCACCGATCGCGCCGCCGCCGTCAACCTCTTGTACTGGCCTGTATCGGCGTCCAGGTACCAGCTGTTACGGCCGGCCTTGGGGATGCCGGCGGCCCGCAGCGCCGACACCACCGGCCGGTAGGACGCGCTGACAGCCAGTTTCGGGACGACGTGGACGACGTCCGGCGGAAGTCCGGCGGGCATCTTCGACACCGCGTCGCCGATGTCCGCGGCGGTCACCGTCATTCCCGGTCGCAGCGTGAACGCCGCGACGGCCCGCGTGCCGACCGGGGTGTCGACCCCGTAGGTGACGGCGAGGTCGACCGCGGCGATGGCTCCGATGGCGTCGGTGATCGGCGCCGGGAACACCACGCCGCGGGGCGTGCGCAGCAGCCCGGAGCGGTTTCCCAGCAGCCAGAAGTCCCCGTCGCCGTCGCGGTAGAACACGTATTCGGTGGAGATCCAGATGTCGCCGGCGGAGAAGACGCCGCGCTTGATCGACGCCGTCGGGTCGATGGGACCCCAGGGCTTGGCGAGCAGCACCCCGATCTCGTCGCGACCCGCGACCCGGACGAATCCGCGGTTGTCCTCCAGGATCAGGTCCTCGACCGGGTCGTAGGCGCCCAGTTCCACCTCGCCGCCACCGGGCAGCGGGCGTCCCTCGCTGCCTACCTTCACCCCGGCGACGTTGGCCAGCACGGCCTGGCCGTCGGAGGTGGCGAAGAACTCCACGATCTTGGCGGGGGCGAAGACCTCGAGAATGCGGTTCCACAGCCCGGTGGGCATGCCCGAACCCATGAACAGCCGGATCGGGTTGTTGCCGGCCATCGTGAAGTTGGGATCGTCGATGACCTCCCGCAGCATCGACCAGGTGTAGGTGACCACCGTCACGCCGTACTGGCGGACCTCGTCGAGGAACCGCTCCGGGTTGAGCCCCCGCGACAGCGCGATGCGGGAACCGGCGACCACCGAACCGCCGAGGGAGACCAGCAGGCCGGCCTGGTGATGCAGCGGAGTCAGGCAGTACACGGTGTCGTTGCGGCTCAGAGCCGCCGCCGAAGCGGTGCCGAACGCCGACAGCGAGAAGCGGTAGTTGGTGATCTGCTTGGGCACCAGTTCGCCGCCACCCACCGCGTTGAACACCACGAAGGCGACGTCACGGGCATAGCCGGGGTTGGCCCGGTACCAGCCGGGCAGGTCAACGGCGTCGGGGTCGATCTTCTCCATGTCGATGACGTTGCTGTCCTGCGGCAGGTCGAGGCTGCGGGCCTCGCCGCCGCCGAGCACCAGTACCTGGACCGGGAGCCGGGCGGCCTCGGCCAGATTGGCCGGGTCGGTGATGACGTCGGTGACACCGCCGAGCCGGGCCGCCTGGGCGAGGTCGGCGTCCGGGGGCATCAGGACGGCGACGGCGCCGAGCCTCGACAACGCGGCGATGGCGACCAGGGCGCTGGGCCGGGTGTCCATCAGCACGCCGACCCGGCTGCCCTGGCGCACCCCGACCTCGATCAGGCCACGGACGACGTTGTCGATTCGCCGGTCGACGGCCCGGTAGGTGTGCACCCGGCCGTCGAAGAGCAGGAACTCGCCGTCGGGCGCCTCCTCGGCCTGTTCGGCGATGATGCGGCCCAGCGAGATCCGGGTGTGGTCATTGATCTGGCCGAGGCGGACCAGTCGCGGCAGGGTCCGGACCGTCTCGACGGCCATGATCCTCACCGAGTTGTTCACCGCGTTGACGGCGTCGGCGGCGCCCTTGGCCACCGAGAGTGCGAACTCGGAGGCCTCCGCCATCCCCAGCATCAGGCGTGAGCTCAGCGGCACGCCGGACGAGTCGGGGGCTTGCGGCGAAACGTCTTGCATCAGTTCGATATTCGCCGGGCGCGGTTCGCGGCCGGATACCCACAGCACCCAGTCGGCCACCGTCGGCCAGGTGTTGTTGGCGGCCTTGGAACCGACCACCAGGCCGAAGTGGCCGGCCCGGATCATCACCTCGTAGACGTCTGCGTTGGGGGCTGCGCGCTTGATGCCGCGCACCGCCGGGGGCTGGCCGATGTCGTCGACCTCGCCGACGAAGGCGAGTACCGGGCAGGTGATGTCGGAGAGCGTCACCAACTGGCCCTGAATGGCGAAGCCGCCCGTCATCATCCGGTTGTGGGTGACGAACTGCTTGAGCAGTTCGGCGACCGCCGGGCCCGACCAGGCGATCCAGCCCTCGCGGTCGAGGAAGCGCCGCTGCTGTTCGCGCGGCAGCAGCGATTCCCGGTCGTGGAGTTGCAGCAGGAACTCGATGCGGGATTTCGCGCTCTTGATCGGGTCGAGCATCTGAAATCCGGTGCGGGCCAACCAACCCGGGATGTCAAGGCGGTTGAACACGTGGTCGGCCAGGAAGTCGGCGACGCCGACGGCGAGGTCGGTGGGCAGGCCGCCGGGCAGGCCGGCGAGGGTGTCCACCGGCGACCCGAAGGCGATGATGCTGGCGATGTCCTTGGAGCGCCGGTAGGCCGCGGTCTGGTAGCAGAACATGCCGCCCTGTGAGTAGCCGGCGAGGTGAACGTTGACGCCGGTCGCGTCCCGGACGGTGTCGATGGCCTGGCTGAGCGCCACGATGTGGTCGGTCAGCGTGCGCTCCATGCCGCCCTCGACCTCGTCGGGCGAGCCGTAGTCGATCACCCAGGGGTCGATCCCGGCGGCGTGCAGGATCCCGACGGCCCCGTCGTCGCGGGTGACGTCCCACATGTTCGCCGACATCATCATCGGGTGCACCATCAGCACCGGCGGGCCGGCCTTGGCGTGGCCGGGCCGGTTGTCCGGCGGAAAGTACCGCCGGAGCTTGTACATGGTGGTGCTCTCGACGATCTGGAACGGCGAGGGCTTGGTGCCGGTGTCCAAACCGCCGAAGCGGGCCACCTCGTACCCGTTCTGAGCGGTCGCGACCAGCCGCTCGAGCGGTTTGGCGATGGCCGACAAACTCAGGTCCACGTTGCTCCCTGCCGTTGCTCCCTGCCGGACACGGGTCGCTGTTCGCCCTCCCCCGGCAGTCCGTCCATTCTGGCACACCGGTGACCGGCCACCGCACCTCGCAGTGCCCGCAGCCTGCTCGTTTGGCCTTCAGTAAGGTTCTGCCGGTGGCACACCTGCTGGGCGGCGAGGCGCTGGGTCTGGCGTATCCGACGCAGGTGGTCTTCTCCGGTGTGACCGTCGGGGTCAACGACGGCGACCGCATCGGCATCGTCGGGCGCAACGGCGAGGGAAAGTCCTCGCTGCTGGGCTTGCTCACCGGCCGGATCAGACCCGACGCCGGCCGGGTGACCCGCCGGGGCGGGCTGCGGGTGGCCGCTCTCGAGCAGGCCGACACCCTTGATCCCGACAGCGCGGTCGGCGCGGCGTTGGTCGGTGACCGACCCCGGCACGAGTGGGCCGGCGACGCCCGGGTGCGCGACGTGGTGGCCGGCCTGGTGGCCGACCTGGACTGGGAGGCGGCGGTCGGGACGCTCTCCGGCGGCCAGCGCCGCCGGGTCGAGCTGGCGGCCCTGCTGATCGGCGAGTGGGACGTGATCGCCCTCGATGAACCGACCAACCACCTCGACGTCGAGGGCATCACCTGGCTGGCCGGCCACCTCAACGGGCGCTGGGCCCGCAACAGCGGCGGGCTACTGGTGGTCACCCACGACCGGTGGTTCCTCGACGAGGTCGCCACCACCACCTGGGAGGTGCACTCCACAGCTGAGGGGGGCGTGGTCGAGCCGTTCGACGGCGGCTACGCCGCCTACGTGCTGCAACGGGTGGAACGCGACCGGATCGCGGCAGCCGCGGAAGCCAAGCGGCAGAACCTGATGCGCAAGGAACTGGCCTGGCTGCGCCGCGGGGCACCGGCCCGAACCTCCAAGCCGAAGTTCCGCATCGAGGCGGCCAACCAGCTCATCGCCGACGTCCCGCCGATCCGCAACACCGTGGAGCTGGCCAAGCTGGCGACCGCCAGACTGGGCAAGGACGTCGTCGACCTGCTGGACGTCTCGGTGAGCTTCGACGGCCGGCCGGTGCTGCGCGACGTGGAGTGGCGGATCGCACCGGGCGAGCGGACCGGCATCGTCGGGCCCAACGGCGCCGGGAAGTCGACCCTGCTGGGGCTGATCGCGGGAACCGTCGATCCGGACGCCGGGCGGGTCAAGCGTGGCAAGACGGTCCGGCTGGCGATGCTGGACCAGCAGTCCGGGATGCTGGCCGAACTCGCCGACGATCTTGTTCGCGAGGTCGTCGGCCGGTTGCAGACCACGTATCTGGTGGACGGCAAGGATCTCACTCCCGCGCAGCTGTTGGAGCGCTTGGGTTTTCGCCGCGACCAGCTCTCAGCACGGGTGGGTGACCTCTCCGGGGGCCAGCGCCGGCGACTGCAGTTGATGCTCACCCTGCTCGCCGAGCCCAATGTGCTGATTCTCGACGAGCCGACCAACGATGTGGACATCGACATGCTCTCGGCCACCGAGGATCTGCTCGACAGCTGGCCGGGAACGCTGATCGTGGTGTCCCACGACCGCTATCTGCTGGAGCGGGTGACCGACCAGCAGTACGCGATCATCGACGGCCACCTGCGTCATCTGCCGGGCGGCGTGGACGAGTACCTGCGCATCGCCGCGCAACGGAAACCAGTGCGAGCGGCTTCGGCACGTCCCGAACCGGCGGGACTCTCCGGTGCGGAACTGCGCACCGCCCAGAAGGAACTGGCCGCACTGGAGCGGGCGCTGGCGAAGATCAGCGATCAGGTTCACGCGACGCACGTCGCGATGGCCGAGCACGATCAGAGCGACCATGCCGGACTCGGAAAGCTGACCGCGGAGTTGCGCGAATTGGAAGGCAGGCTCGCCGACACCGAGAGCCGATGGCTCGAACTGTCTGAATCACTTGAGGCTTAGCGGGTATCTGCGCACCAGCAGCAGTCCGCTCATAGCCAGCAGACCGGCGATCAGGATGCTCCTGCTGACTCCGGTGTAATGCGCCAGCAGGCCGAAGAGCAGGCTCCCGCCGGCCAGCGATCCCTGCAGCACCAGCGCGTAGAACGAATTCATCAAGCCTCGCATGTCCTCCGGTGCGGCGAACTGGATGGCGAACTGGTGCGCGATGCTCAGCAGGCTCCACGTAACACCGAGGATCAGCAGGAAGCCTGCGTCGAGCGCCATGCTGTTCCATTGGCTCACCCCGATCACGGCGAGCGCGAACAACACCAGCGCGACGGTGGTGAGGCTGCCCAGAGCCACCCGGCGGCGCAGCACCGGCATCAGCGCACCGCCGGCCGCCGTCCCGATGCCCAGTGCCGCCAGCAGTCCGCCGTACCCGATCGGCCCGGTCTGGATGTTCTCCTTGGCCTCCAACGGCAGCAGACCCATCACCGCGCCGCACGGCGCCATCAGCAGGGCGCACCGCAGCATCGGACCGTAGAGACGTGGAGAGCGGCGAATCAGTCGCCCCGCCTCGCGCAGCGACCGGCGCACTGCGCCGGGCGCGTGATGACGGTTTGGGGCCGTGCGCAGCGTCGCGATCATGCCTAATTGCGATGCAGCGCTGCTGAACAGCACCACAGCCGGGCCGAACACGTGCATCAGATAACCGGCCAGCACTGGTCCGACCGCGCGGCCGAAGTCGGAACTCAGCGAATTGAACGAAATCGCTTCCACCAGAGATTCTTTGGACACCAGACCCTGCATGAACGGCTTCCAGGCGATCTGCTGAAAGACCACCCCGGCACCGACGAGGAACGTCATCACCAGCAGCAGCATCGGCGTGAAGTGCAGGCCGTCGGCTAATGCGATGACACCCATCATGGTTAGCACGGCGAGCGACCAGCACTGTGAGACGACCAGAACGGCGCGGTGCCCGAACCGGTCGGCCGCGACACCGGCCGGAATGGCGAATAACAGGAACGGCAGGCTCATCATCGTCTGCACCAAGCTGATCAGCACCGTGCTGTCGGTCAGCGACGTCATCGTCCACGAGACGCCGAGCAGCAGCATCACCAGGCAGAGGTTGGAGAACAGGTTGGCACCGAAGAAGTCCCGGAAAGGGCGCTGCAAAATAAGCCCATACCCGGTGGGCGTCATCGGCGCAGCCGCCTGCGCAACCCGTCGGCCGTCTCGCGCAGCCGCTCCAGTTGCACCGCCACCTGTTGTGGGGCGGTGCCGCCGCGGGCGTTACGCGACGCAACCGAACCTTCGACCGTCAGCACGTCACGCACATCAGGAGTCAGTTCGGCACTGAGCTGCGCCAGTTCGCCGTCGGTCAGTTCGTCGAGGCCCACACCGCGACTCTCCGCGACCCGCACCGCCGCGCCGGCGATCTCGTGGGCCACCCGGAACGGCACGCCCCTGCGCACCAGCCATTCGGCGACATCGGTGGCCAGCGTGTAGCCGGCCGGCGCCAGCGCCGCCATCCGCTCGGTGTCGAAGCGCAGCGTGGCGACCAGTCCGGCCATTGCCGGCAGCACCAGTTCCAGTTGCGCCACCGAGTCGAACACCGGTTCCTTGTCCTCCTGCAGATCGCGGTTGTATGCCAGCGGCTGCGCCTTGAGGGTGGCCAGCAGGCCCGCGAGGTTGCCGATCAGACGGCCCGACTTGCCGCGGGCCAGTTCGGCGATGTCGGGGTTCTTCTTCTGCGGCATTATCGAGCTACCGGTGGACCACTCGTCGTGCAGGGCGGCGTAGCCGAATTCCGTTGTGCTCCAGAGGATGATGTCCTCGGCGAGCCGAGACAGGTCGACACCGATCATCGCGAGCACGAAAGCGGCCTCGGCGGCGAAGTCACGCGATGCGGTCGCGTCGATCGAGTTGTCCGCGGCCGCTGCGAAGCCGAGGTCGGCCGCTATGGCGTCGGGATCCAGCCCGAGCGACGAACCGGCCAGCGCGCCGGAGCCGTAGGGCGACACTGCGGTGCGGTCGTCGAAGTCGGCGATCCGGTCGACGTCGCGCAGCAGCGGGTGGGCATGGGCCAGCAGATGGTGGGCCAGCAGGACGGGCTGGGCGGCCTGTAGGTGCGTCTTGCCGGGCATCACCGCCACCGGGTGTGCGGCCGCCTGGGCGGTCAGCGCGCCGACCACGTCGAGTACACCGTCGGCGACCCGCCGCATCGCGTCGCGCAGCCACATCCGGAACAGCGTGGCCACCTGGTCGTTGCGGGACCGCCCGGCCCGCAGCCGCCCGCCCAGGTCCGGGCCCACCCGGTCGATCAGGCCGCGCTCGAGAGCGCCGTGCACGTCCTCGTCGGTGACGATCGGGGTGAAGCTGCCGTCGGCGATGTCGGCGCCGAGGCTGTCCAGCCCGGCGAGCAGCCCGTCGCGCTGCTCGTCGGTGAGCAGCCCGGCCGCGTGCAGCACCCGGGCGTGCGCCCTGGACGCGGCGACGTCGTACGGAGCAAGCACCCAGTCGAAGTGGGTGGACTTGCTCAATGCGGCGAGGGCGTCAGCGGGGCCGCCGGCGAACCGGCCGCCCCAGAGCGCGCCCTCGTTGGTGGCGCTCATCTGGGGTGACCGCGATCCCGCGCCGCGGCGATCTTCGACGACAGGCCGTGCAGGTGGACGAAGCCCTTGGCCGAAGACTGGTCGAAGGTGTCTCCCTCGTCGTAGGTAGCCAGGTTGAAGTCGTAGAGCGACTCCGGACTGCGCCGGCCGTTGACGGCGATGTGCCCGCCGTGCAGCACCATCCGGATCTCGCCGGTGACGCGCTCCTGGGTCGTGGCCACGAAGCTCTCCAGGGCGGTCTTCAGCGGCGAGAACCACAGCCCGTCGTAGACCAGCTCGCCCCAGCGCTGGTCGGTGATCCGCTTGAACCGGCCCAGTTCGCGCTCCAGGGTGACGTGCTCGAGTTCGGTGTGGGCGGTCACGAGAACCATGGCGCCGGGGGCCTCGTAGATCTCCCGGCTCTTGATGCCGACCAGCCGGTCCTCCACGACGTCGAGACGGCCCACGCCCTGCGCGCCGGCCCGCCGGTTGAGTTCCTCGATGGCGCCCAGCACCGAGACCGGCCGTTCGTCGATGCTGACCGGCACGCCGCGCTCGAAGCCGACGATCACCTCGTCGGGGGTGTTCCAGTTGACGGTGGGGTCCTCGGTGTAGTCGTAGACGTCCTTGGTGGGAGCGTTCCACAGGTGTTCGAGGAAGCCGGTCTCCACCGCGCGGCCCCACACGTTCTGGTCGACCGAGAACGGCGAACGCTTGGTGACGTTGATAGGGATCTGGTTCTCCTCGGCGAAGGCGATGGCCTTCTACCGGGTCCAGGCGTAGTCGCGGACCGGGGCCAGCACCTCCAGATCCGGTGCCAGCGAGGCGAATCCGACTTCGAAGCGAACCTGATCGTTGCCATTGCCGGTGCACCCGTGGGC
>JAPOHV010000112.1 GCA_029979305.1 Mycobacteriaceae bacterium
CCGCAGCGGTCCGGGGGCGTCGCGGCGCGCCGCCGCCGCCAGCACGGTGGCGAACAGGTGGACGCCGTACCCGGCCTCGCCGTCGCCGGCCGCGCGCACCGCCGCGCCCACCGGGGTGCGGGCCGGTGAACGCCGTCCGGTGTGGCCGTCTCCGATACCGGGCACCGTCAGCACCCGGGTGCGAAAGCTCGGCGCCGGTGGCGCGGCGGGCCGGACGCCACCCGAATCGCCCTGCGGTGCAGCCGATTGCGCCGTATCGTCCGCACTCTGACCGCCGCCGGGCGGGTCCGGGTCCTCCTCCGGGCCGCTGTCGGCCGCAGCCGCGAGGGCCTCGTCCAACTGGGCCGGGTCGATACCCGGTTCGTCGAACGGGTCGCGGCGGCGGCGGTGCGGCAGCGCCAGTTCGGCGGCGACCCGGATGTCCTCCCCGGCGACGGTGTCGGCGCCGCGCCAGGCCGCGTGCGCGACAGCGGTGCGGGCCACCACCAGATCGGCGCGCATCCCGTCGACGTCGAAAGCGGCGCACAGCGCCGCGATCCGGGTGAGCTCGTGGTCGGGTAGCACGACCCGGCCGACCAGCGCCCGGGCCGCGGCCACCCGGCGGGCAAGTTCGCTGTCGGCGGCGGCGTGGCGGGCGGCGAAACCCACCGGGTCGGCCTCGTAGTCCAGTCGGGCCCGGATCACCGCGCTGCGCACCGCCACGTCCCGCGACGCCGCCACGTCGACGGCCAGGCCGAACCGGTCGAGCAGTTGCGGGCGCAGCTCCCCCTCTTCGGGATTCATCGTGCCGATCAGAACGAACCGCGCCTCGTGGGAGTGCGACACCCCGTCTCGTTCGACGTGCACCCGGCCCATCGCGGCGGCGTCGAGCAGGACGTCGACGAGGTGGTCGCCGAGCAGGTTGACCTCGTCGACGTACAGCACGCCGCCGTGCGCCCGCGCCAGCAGCCCGGGTGAGAACGCATGCTCGCCGTCCTTGAGCACCTTCTGCAGGTCCAGCGACCCGACCACCCGGTCCTCGGTGGCGCCGATCGGCAGTTCCACCAGCCGCGAGCGCTCGTCGGCCTGGGCGAGCACGGCCGCGAGCGCGCGCACCGCGGTGGACTTGGCGGTGCCCTTCTCACCTCGGATCAGCACACCGCCGATCTCCGGGCGGACCGCGCACAGCAGCAGCGCGAGCCGGAGCCGGTCGTGGCCGACGATCGCGCTGAACGGGTAGGCCGGCGGGCTCACCGGGCCGGCTCCCGCAGCATCGGCAGATGCGGGATGCCGTCCTCGACGAACTCCTCACCGTCGACGACGAACCCGTGCCGGGCATACATCTCGGCCAGATAGCTCTGCGCGCTGATCCGGCAGGGCCGTCCCCCGACGTCGGCCAGCGCTGCCCTCATCAGCCGGTCGGAATGACCGCGCCAGCGGTGTTCGGCCCTGGTGCAGACCCGGCCGATGCGCAGCGCCGTACTCCCGCCCGGTATGTCGGTCATCAGCCGCAGCGCCGAAATCACCTCGCCGGCAGCATCTTCCAGCCAGAAATGCCGGGTCTGCGATTCCAGGTCGCGGCCGTCTACCTCCTGGTAGGCACAGCTCTGTTCGACGACGAACACCTCGACGCGCAGCCGAAGCAGTTCGTAGAGGGTGGCCGCGTCCAGATCGGGTCCACTGCTGCGGCGCAGCGGATGCGTCACACCACTCCCGCGGGTTCCGAACGGCCGGAGGAGCGGGGCTCAAGTCCGAGGACCTTGGTTCCGTGGTCCCAGATCTCGGCGAACAGCCGCGGCTCGTCGGAAAGCTTCGACCCCAGCGAGGGCACCATCTCCTTGATCCGGGGCTCCCAGCCGCCGTACTGGTCGGGGAAACAGCGCTGCATGACCTCGAGCATGGCCGGCACCGCGGTGGACGCGCCCGGCGAGGCGCCGAGCAGGCCCGCGATCGAGCCGTCCGCGGCGGCCAGCACGGTGGTGCCGAACTCCAGCACCCCCAGCTTCTTGGAATCCCGCCGGATCACCTGGACCCGCTGGCCGGCGATGTCGAGTTCCCAGTCGTTGCCCTGCGCGGTGGGGGCGAACTGGCGCAACGTGTCGACCCGGTCGCCGTAGGACTGCAGAAGTTCGCCGATCAGGTACTTCAGCAGCGGAAGTTCGGTGAGCGCGACCCCGATCATCGACGCCAGATTGTCGGGCTTGACCGACAGCGGCAGGTCGGTGAACTTGCCGGCCTTGAGGAACTTCGGCGACCAGCCGGCGAACGGGCCGAACAGCAGCCAGTCCTTGCCCTCGATGACGCGGGTGTCCAGATGCGGCATCGACATCGGCGGGGCGCCCAGCGGCGGCAGCCCGTAGACCTTCGCGTGGTGGGCCCCGGTCAGGCTGGGCTTGTCGGTGCGCAGCCACTGGCCGCTGACCGGGAAGCCACCGAACCCCTTGGCCTCCTTGATGCCGGCCTTCTGCAGCAGCGGCAGCGCTCCCCCGCCGGCCCCGACGAACACGAATTTGCTTCGGATCTTGAGCTTTTCGCCGGTTCGGCGGTTGAGGACCTTGACCGTCCAGCTGCCGTCGGACTGCTGGTCGAGATCGCGGACCTCATGCCCGAAGAGCGTGTTCATGCCACGTTCGGAACCGAACGCCAGGAGTTGGCGGGACAGCGAACCGAAGTCGACGTCGGTGCCGGCCTCGGTCCAGTTCAGCCCGACCGGCTCGGTGAATTTGCGGCCTTCGGCCATCAGCGGCAGCCGGCGGGCGAACTCCGCCGGGTCGTCGACGAACTCCATCGTCGCGAACAACGGATTGCGCACCAGGGTGTCGTGCCGGCGACGCAGATAGTCGACGTTGTCCGCGCCCTGGACGAAGCTGACGTGCGGCACCGGGTTGAGGAAGCTGCGGACGTCTTTGATGATTCCGTGCTCGCAGGCGAAGGTCCAGAACTGGCGGGTCACCTGGAACTGCTCGTTGACGTTGATCGCCTTGGCGATGTCGATGGTGCCGTCGGGCTTCTGCGGGGTGTAGTTCAACTCGCAGAGCGCCGAGTGGCCGGTGCCGGCGTTGTTCCACGGGTCGCTGCTCTCGGCGGCGGCCGCGTCGAGGCGTTCCACCAGCGTGATCGACCACGTCGGCTCGACGAGCCGCAGCAGCGCGCCGAGAGTCGCGCTCATGATCCCCGCACCGACCAGGACGACGTCGGTCCTGGCATCGGGTCGGGAGTCGGACCTGGAATCGGACTGGGCGTAGTCAGACATACCGCTAGGTTATCCCGGCCCACCCGGCCGCGACGGCGGAGTCGGCGCGGCCACTGTCGTCCCGGGCGGCACTCGTTAAAGTTGGGCCGTGACGGCGGCGCACAGCGGGTGGTCCGAGGACGTCCTGCCCGGCTACCGGCGAACGACCGGCCGGATGGGCCCCGACCCGGACGGCGAGGGCGAGTTGTTCGCCACCCTGGTCTCCCGCACCGACGCCGGCCCCTCGGATCGGGTGGCGCTCGCCGTGCACGGCTTCACCGACTACTTCTTCAACACCCAACTGGTGGACTTCTTCGCCGCGCACGGGTACCGCCTTTACGGCCTCGACCTGCACAAGTGCGGGCGGTCCTGGCGGGAGGGCCAGACCCCGCACTTCACCACCGACCTGGCCCGCTACGACCGCGACCTGGAGTGGGCGCTGGCGCTGGCGCGGGCGGAGAACCCCGGTGCGTCGGTGGTCGCCTACGGCCACTCCACCGGGGGGCTGGTGGTGTCGCTGTGGCTGGACCGGGTGCGCGAGCGCGGCGACACCGGTGCCCTGGGGCTGGCCGGACTGGTCCTCAACAGCCCGTTCCTGGATCTGCGCGGGCCGGCCATCCTGCGGAACCGGGTGACCTCGGGGGCCATCGGGGCGGCGTCGCGGGTTCGCAAGACCCGGGTGCTGCGCGCGGCCGGCAAGGGCGGTTACGGGCTGACCCTGCACCGCGACTATCACGGCGAGTTCGACTACAACCTGCAGTGGAAGCCGCTCGGCGGCTTCCCGGTGACCGTCGGCTGGATTCACGCGATCCGCCGCGGTCAGGCCCGGCTGCACCGTGGACTGGACGTCGGCGTGCCCAACCTGATCCTGCGCTCGGACCACAGTGTCGAGGAGACCGCCGGCACCGAGGTGATGCAGCGCGGCGACGCGGTCCTCGACGTCGCCCACATCGCCCGGTGGGCCGGTTGCATCGGCAACCGGCAGAGCATCGTCCCGGTGGCCGACGCCAAGCACGACGTGTTCCTGTCGCTGGCCGGACCGCGGGAGGCGGCCTACTCCGAACTGGGACGCTGGCTGGCCGGGATCGGCGGTTGAGTCAGCGCGCGACGAAGCTGCCGTGGAATCCCTGCGGGACGTGGTGGGTGAGCTCGGCCGTCGCCACCGGCCCGCGCTCGAGGTCCTTGGCGTCGAGGATCACCAGCCGGGAGGTGTGCGTGTCGGCGAGGTACTCGACAGTGAGCAGCCAGCCGTCATCCTCGTCGGCGGCCCCGGGCCGGGGGGTGAAAACCGGTTCGCAGAAACTGTTTCCGGGCGTCTGCACCGGGTAGCCGGTTTCGGTGTTGTCCGACAGGTCCAACTTGGTGACGGCGTCGAACAGCGTGCCGAGGTGTTCGCGGGTGTTGAAGTAGGAGTACCGGTGCGGACGTCCCTCGCGGTCGGGATGGTGGCGGGGGAACTCGCAGGACCGGTCGCTGAGTTGCTCGGCGATCACCCGTCCGCTGGCCGTCACCCTGAACCGGGTGAACTCCGAGGGCGCCCGGTCCAGTGGACTGGTGCGGAAGCGTGCGATGCACTCCAGCAGTTCGCCGCCGCGGTAGGTGATCACGTCCAGCACGACGTCGCCGCGGTCGTCGTAGGCGTTGCTCAGGTGGAACTGCAGCACCGCGTTGTGCTCGATGCGCCGGATCTTGCCGCCGTCGCGGGGAATGAGGACGAACGAACTGCCGCGTTCCGGCCGGTAGCGCATGCCGTCGCCGAAAGACTTCAGCCCCAGCGCGATCGGGACGCCATCCGGGATGATCGGGGAGACCAGGAACACCAGGTAGCGCTCGGTGATCGCGAAGTCGTGCACCATCGCCACGTACGGCAACGACACCGAACGGTAGTGGCGCAGCCGGCCCTCCCGGTCGGTGCGGTAGACCCGCAGGTGCGGGGTGGGGATGAATTCGACGCCGAAGTTGTACATGTCGCCGCTGCTCGGACAGAAGCAGGGATGCGCGGAATAGGTTCCCGTCCAGCGCAATTCGCCGCCGAACCGGCGCACCCCCAGCGTCTCCAGACTCTCCGGGTCAACCTCGTGCGGTGGACCGCCCTCCCACAGCGCGTAGAGATGACCGGCGTGTTCGACGACGTTGGTGTTGGCCAGGTTGGGTGGCAGCCGGGCGATGTTGGCCAGCCATCCGCCGGTGGCGTCGGTACCGAGATGGCGGGTGGTCGACTTGCCCCTGAAGTGCTGGGTGCGCACGTAACGGTTGCGGTAGCGCACCTCTCCCCGGTCGATGCTGAACGCGGAGATCATCCCGTCCCCGTCGAACAGGTGGTGCAACGGCCGGCCGGTGTGGTCCTGCCAGCGGCCCGGTCCGTTTCGGTACAGCGTCCCGGACAGCTGCTCGGGGATCTCGCCGGTGAGGGCCCTGACCGGGTAGTCGTGTTCGACGTTCTGGGGTTCACTGACTCCCAGGCTGCGCAGGTCGGCATCGTTCATCGTGGCCATCCGGACCAGCGCGTGGCTGCGTTCGCCGTCGTCGAGGGATCCCAGGTAGTCGCACAACCCCGGCAGATCCGGCAGTTCCAGGACGGCCGCACGGCGCGTCGACACGGTGGATGCCACAAACCCTCCCGGCGCTGACATGGTGCCCGATGACTTGTCCAGTGACGTGCTGCCCAGTGTGTCAGCCCTCGGGTGCCCAGCGCTGTTCGATACGGCCGACACGCCAGACCAGGACCGCTCCGGCCCAGACGACCAGGAACAACCCGACGATCGCGAAACCGACCACGTTGAGGTCCAGGCCGGCGATCCAGTCCCAGAACCCGCCGCGCCAGCCGAGTTGGCCGGCGAACAGGCCGAGCAGTTCGGCCGTTCCGACGATCAGCGCGACCGCCACCGACAGGCCGGTCACGGTGATGTTGTAGTAGATCTTGCGCACCGGCCGAGCCGTCGCCCAGCCGTAGGCGACGTTCATCAGCGAACCGTCGATGGTGTCCAGCAGCGTCATCCCGGCGGCGAAGATCACCGGCAGGCACAGGATGGCGTACCACGGCAGCCCGGCGGCGGCGCTGGATCCGGCCAGCACCAGCAGGGCGATCTCGGTGGCGGTGTCGAAGCCCAGCCCGAACAGCATGCCCAGCGGGTACATCTGCCACGACGCCCGGACCGACCGGGTGAACCGGCCGAGCAGGCGGTTGAGCAGACCGCGGTTGGCCAGGTATGCCTCCAGGGTGGCCTCGTCGTACTCGCCGCGGCGCATCGCGGCAAACACCCGCAGGATGCCCACCAGCAGCACCGCGTTGATCGCGGCGATCAGATAGAGGAAGGCCCCCGAGACGCTGGTTCCGATCAGGCCGGCGTAGTGGCGCAGCGGTGAGGACTCGTCGGCCACCGGTCCGATCACCGCACCGACGCCGGCGGCGATCACCACGGCCAGCCCGAACACCACGGACGAGTGGCCCAGCGAGAAGAAAAAGCCGACCCCGAGCGGACGGCGGCCCCGGGCGATGAGGGTGCGGGTGGTGTTGTCGATGGCCGCGATGTGGTCGGCGTCGAAGGCGTGGCGCATGCCCAGTGCGTAGGCGGTCAGGCCGACGCCGACGCCGAGGACGCGGTCACCGACGTCGAGATGCTGTGGCGCGACAAGGAATACCAAAGTGCCCCAGCCGATCACGTGCAGCGCGGCGACGAAGCCGAACATCGCCGCCAGGCGTGCCCACTCGCGCCGGGACAACAGCTTGTGCAGCCCTTCCCAGCGGGTCGTCACACCCCGGACGCTATCAGCGGACAGCCTTTCTGCAAGTCATTTGCAGGAATCCCACCCGGGGTTGGCCCGGCGGTTCCGCGGGGCCACACTGGTCGGGTGACCGCCGAGCAGTCCGACACCGAGCGCATCGGGGAATTGCTGCGCGCGAAGGGACTGCGGCGGATGCCATCGCGGATCGCGGTGCTGGCGGCGCTGGAACCGGTTGAGGGCCATCTGTCGGTCGCCGAAATCCACCAGCGCATTCTCGACGCGACCCCCGACGGATCCCCGCGGCCGGATCTGGCGACGGTCTACCGCACCGTCACCACGCTGCTCGATCAGGGCGTGCTGCACGCCCTGACCGTCGAGGGCGGGGTGAGCACCTACGGCCTGGCCGAACACCCGCACCACCATGCGGTGTGTACCCGCTGCGCAGCCATCATCGAGGTCCCGGCGGGCCGGCTGTCGGCGGCGCTCGAGCACGCGATCGAGGGCAGCTCGTTCACGTTGTCCGACCAGGCCGGCCTCACCCTGCACGGGCTGTGCCCGGACTGCCAGTAGCCGCGCCGCTTCAGGACCTTCGGGGCTTTAAGGGCAGTGTCCGCCAGCGGCTCTCCGGGCGGGCGCGACGCCAGAACGCCACCGCCCCGGCCCAGGTGACCGCGAACACCCCGACCACCACGAAGCCGACGTTGTCCAGGCTCAGCGAACTGAGCCATTCGGTGACCGGATTGGACCAGCCGAGGTCGTCGCGGGCGACCGAGACCAGCTCGATGGTCCCGATCAGCAGCGCCACCACCACCGACAGACCGGTGATGGTCAGGTTGTAGTAGATCTTGCGCACCGGGTTGGCGAATGCCCAGTCGTAGGCCGCCGACATGAACAGTCCGTCGGCGCTGTCCATCAGGCTCATTCCCGCGGCGAACAGAACCGGCAGCGTCAGCACCGCGTACCACGGAACCCCGGCGGCCGCGCCGGTGCCGGCCAGCGCCAGCAGCGCCACCTCCGTTGCGGTGTCGAAACCCAGGCCGAACAGCATCCCGACGACGAACATCTGGGCCGGCCGCACGATACGCCGCATCACCGGGCGCAGGATCCGGGCCAGCAGACCGCGGTTGTCGAGCTGGTCCTGGAGTTCGCGGTCATCGAATCGGCCCGCCCGCAGCGCGGCCAGAACGCGCCAGATACCGACCAGCGCAACCACATTGACGGCCGCAATGACGTAGAGAAAACCGCCCGAAGCCAGCGTTCCGGCGATCCCCAGCACGCGGCGGGCCGACGAGTCCTCGTCGAGCAGCACGCCGGCGGTCTTCGCCGCACCGATCACCAACAAGGCCAGCACCACGACCATCGCGGCGTGGCCGAGGGCGAACCAGAACCCCACCGACTTGGGCCGCCCGCCGTCGGCGGTCAACTTGCGGGTGACATTGTCGATCGCGGCGATGTGGTCGGCGTCGAAGGCGTGGCGCAACCCGAACATGTAGGCGCTGACCCCCAGCCCGATCGAGAACACCTGCGCCCCGACCTGGTAGTGCTGCGGCGCGATCATCAGGATCAAAGTGCCGAAACCGGCCACGTGCAGGGCGACGATCACACCCAGCATCGCAACGATCTGCACCCGGTCGGCGCGGTCCCAGGACCCGACGATCCGGCGTAGCGCCACGTGACCTCCGCGTGGGGATTGCGCGTCCCCGTCGTGGTGACTCCGGACGGGAGGGTCTGGCTACCAGCCGCCGCGGAACCGGGCGGCCGGACACAGTGGCGCGACCGCACCGGGATCTCACCGGTTTCCGCACCGTCCGAACTTGCCGACGACGATACCGCGGCGTGTTAAGAAGAGGCATGTTTCGGATGAGCGGTCCGGTTTCGCTCGCGGGTTGGGTTGCCGCAGCGGCGGTGACACTCGGGACGGGCGCGGCTCTCACCGCCTCACCTGCCGGTGCCCAAACACCCGCGGACTCCTCTTCCAATTCGTCACAGCCGTCGACGGAGGCGCACGCAGCGGCTGATCGGAAGGCGCCCCGACTGGGCGCCAAATCGGTCGCCAAACCCGGGAAGCTCATCGGCAACGGGACCGCCGACCACCCGGACGCCGGCATCCTGGCGGGCAACGGCTACACCTGGACGGGATACGGCGGGGTATGCACCAGTGGTGCCTGCAACGGCGGCCGGGGTGGGCTGGTCGGCAACGGTGGCGGTGGCTACAACGGCGGCAACGGCGGCAACGCGCGCTTGTTCGGCAACGGCGGCCCGGGCGGGCATGCGCTCATCGACGGCGGCACAGGCGGCGCCGGCGGGCGCGGCGGCCAGTTCGCCGGTAACGGAGGCAAGGGCGGGGCCGGCCAGCGCGGAGCGGTGGGCCTGCCCGGCGGCCGGGGCGGTGACGGCGGCGCGGTGGGATTGCTGTCGGTGTACGGCAGCGGCGGCGGTGGCGGCCCGGGCGGCGCCGGCGGTCCCGGGCTGAATGTCGTCGACGGTCAGGCCGCCGGAGGTACCGGTGGCAGCGGCGGGGCAGGCGGCAACGGGCGCAACGGCAGTGTGATCGCGGGCGCGGGCGGGACGGGCGGCCCCGGCGGAACCGGAGGCACCGGGGGCAACGGCGCCGAAGGGTTCGCCGGCGGCGTCGGCGGCCGGGGAGGTGACGGCGGAACCGGGGGCATCGGTCGCATCGCGCTGCTTCTCGGACGCCAGGCTCACGGCGGCGACGGCGGCACCGGCGGCACCGGCGGGGCGGGCGGCGGTTACGGGGCGGGCAGCGGCGGGGCCGGCGGGGCCGGCAGTCCCGGCGGCATCG